>NZ_JBIVIO010000001.1:0-296350 GCF_044749745.1 Streptomyces sp. NPDC088923
CGCCGTCGGTGTTGTTCTGGAGGGCGAAGAGGACCTGGAAGAGCGGGTGACGGCCAAGCGACCGGGCCGGGTTCACCTCCTCGACAACCCTCTCGAAGGGAACGTCCTGGTGCGCGTACGCCCCCAGCGACGCCTCCCGCGTCCGCTCCAGCACCTCCAGGAACGTCGGCTCACCCGAGAGATCGTTCCGCACCACCAGCGTGTTCACGAAGAAACCCACCAACGCGTCCAGCGCCTCATCCGTACGCCCCGCGATCGGCGTCCCCACCGGCACGTCGTCCCCGGCGCCCATACGCGACAACAACACCGCGAACGCACTCTCCAGCACCATGAACAACGTGGTACCCGTCCGCCCCGCCAACTCCCGCAAACCAGCGTGCGTCACCGCATCCAGCTCCACCGCGAGATGATCCCCACGAAAAGTCGCCGCCGCCGGACGCACCCGGTCCACCGGCAACGTCACCTCCTGCGGCAGCCCCCCCAACACCCCCCGCCAATACGACAACTGCCGCACCTGCCGACTACCCGGATCATCCTCCGACCCCAGCAACTCCCGCTGCCACAACGCGTAATCCGCGTACTGCACCGGCAACGGCTCCCACCCCGGAACCCCACCGGCCAACCGCGCCTGATACGCCGCCGAAAGATCACCCAGCAACGGACCGACCGACCACCCATCACTCACGATGTGATGAGCCACCAGAGCCAACGTCCACTCCCCCGGCCCCACCACGAACAACACCGCCCTGAACGGCGGCTCCGCCACCAGATCGAACGGCGCCCGCGCGATCTCCGCAAGTCGGGCGTCGAGCTGGTGTGCCGCACAGGTGACGGTACGCAGTACACCGCCCGTCGTCCGCTCGGGCAGCACCCGCTGCTCGGCCTCTGACCCGTCCTGCGTGGGCACCAGGACCGTACGCAGCGCCTCGTGCCTGTTCAGTACATCGGTGAGCGCCGCGTCGAGCGCGCCCACGTCCAGTTGTCCGGACATCCGCACGGCAAAGGGCACGTTGTATGTGGCGCTGGGGCCTTCCAGCCGGTCGATCACCCACATCCGGCGCTGGGCGAAGGACAGCGGCACCGTGTCGCCGCGTTCGGCGGTCGTGAGGCGGGGCCGGGCGAGGCCCGCGTCCGTCTGGCGCGCGAGGGCGGCGACGGTCGGGTGGTCGAAGACGTCGCGCAGGGAAAGTTCGGCGCCGAAGGTGCCCCGTATCCGGCTCAGCAGCCGGGTCGCCAGCAGCGAATGACCGCCCAGCGCGAAGAAATCGTCATCAATGGTGACCGAGGCCAGCCCCAGCAGATCCGCGAACAACCCGCACAACACCGCCTCCCGCTCACTGCGCGGGGCACGACCCGCCGACAGCCCAGCGAAATCCGGAACCGGCAAAGCCCTCCGGTCCAGCTTCCCGTTCCCCGTCAACGGCAACGCGTCCAGAACCACGAACGCCGCGGGCACCATGTACTCCGGCAACACCCCCGCCACAGCAACCCGCGCCCGGAGAGGCCCGGCGAAGTTCTCGTCGCCGACGACGTAGGCGACCAGTTGCTTCTGGCCAGGGCGGTCCTCCCGTACCACCACGGCGGCGCGGACGACGCCCCGAAGCCGCGCGACGGCGGCCTCCACCTCGCCGGGTTCGATACGGAAGCCGCGGATCTTGACCTGGTCGTCGACCCGGCCCAGGCACTCCAACGCCCCGTCCCCGGTCCAGCGGCCGAGGTCCCCCGTGCGGTACATCCGCTCGCCCGGCGCCCCGAACGGGCAGGCCACGAACCGCTCCGCGGTCAGCCCCGACTGGCCCACATAGCCGTGCGCCAGCCCCTCGCCCGCAAGGTAGATCTCGCCGCTGCGGCCCGGCGCGACCGGCCGCAGTCGCGCGTCCAGCACATACGCCCGTTTACCGGCGATCGCGGCCCCCACGGGGACGGAGGCGCCTTCCGCCTCGCGCGCGCTGACCGGGTGACGCGTCGCGAAGATCATCGCCTCGGCCGGCGCGTACCCGTGGACGAGCCGCAGGCCAGGGCGCGCGGCCAGCAGCCGGGCCAGGTGGGCGGTGGACGGCGCCTCTCCACCGGTCAGCACCCTGCGGACCGTGCCGAACGTCTCCGGGTGCGTATCGACCAGATGGTTGAGCAGGCTCGCGGAGGCGTACATCGTCGTCACCGCGTGCTCTGCCGAGAGCGAGGCGATCAGCTCGGGTTCCGGCCGGGGGCCGGGCTGGAGCACCGCGACGGCTCCGGACAGGAGCGGGCCGAACAGCTCCAGCAGAAAAGCGTCCCAGGAGACGGGCGAAGACTGCAACCACACCTCATCGGGCCCTGGCGCGACGAAGTCCTGGCCGGTCACCGTCGCCGTGATCGCGCGGTGCGGGGCCACCATCCCCTTGGGGGCGCCGGTGGAGCCCGAGGTGAACATGAGGACTGCGGGGTCGTCGGGACGCACGCGGGGCAGAGGCGTCCTCTGCCGCCCGGCGGCGCCTTCTCCCTCGTCCGGGACGGCGGAGGAGTCGACGAGGAGGGGGCCGGGGATGTCCGGCCACCGCCCGGCCAGCTTCGCGTCGGTGACGGTCGCCCGTACCCCGGCCAGTGCGGCCACCGTCGCGAGCCGCTCCGGCGGGTGCTGGAGGTCCAGCATCGTGAACGCCGAGCCCGCCTTCAGTACGGCGAGCACCGCCACGACCAGATCGGTGCCACGGTGCAAGTGGATACCGGTCACAGTGCCGGGGCCGACGCCGTGGCCGACCAGCCGACGCGCGAGCCGGTCCGCCCGGGCGTCCAGTTCCCCGTACGACATCCGCCGGGAACCCGCGACGAGTGCGGTGGCCGCGGGGTACGCGGTCGCCCGCTCCGCGAACAGCTCGTGAACACAGGCACCGGCGACCGCGCGCGTCATTCCCACCATCTCCCCAGGGCTTCAAGGCTTCGTCTCGACTGCCGACCAGCCTGGTACCCGAGGCCGCGCACCAAGGGCAGTCGGCTGGGCAGGACACCGGCAACTTCCGGGCCCCGCCGGGGACACACCCCGCCCGGGACACACCGGGCCCTGGACCGGCGCCGGTCCAGGGCGGTGCCGCTCACCAGCGGCGGGTCTCCCCGAAGAAGTCCGGCATCATCTGGAGCCTGCCGGTCGCCCGGGCCCGTTCCAGTAGCAGATGGCCGACCGCGAGGTCCAGCACGCCAAGGCCGAACGGGGAGAACACCGTCGCCCGACCCGGGTCCGGCGTCACCGCGCCGTTGATCACCTGGGCCAGCGTCCCGGTCACGAAGTCCCGCCCACCGGTGAGTCGTTCGGCGAGGTGCGGCGAGGTCTCGGCCTTCATGCAGTGCTCGATGTCGTCGAAGACGTTGTTCACGTGGAGCAGCAGCTCGGGCGCCAGATCCCGCAGCGAGATGTTCAGCACGAGTTGCCCCGGCCGCAGGGTGGTCCCGGGGCCGATATAAGGCCGCGGCGCGGTCGTCGCCAGGACGAGCAGGTCGGCGTCGAGCGCCTGCTCCAGCGTCGCGGGCGCGGCCCGCGAGCCGTACCGCTCCGCCAGATGCCCGCTGAGCGCGGTGGCGGAAGCCTCGTCCAAGTCGTGGCAGTGCACCCGGGCGAGGGGCACCCCGGCCGCGACCAGGTAGCGACAGATCGTACGGGCGATCACCCCGCCTCCGACCACGCCGACCGAGGCCGGCGCGCGCCCGCCCAGGGCCGTCGCGGCCAGCGCCGCCGAGGCCGCCGTGCGAGCCGCGCTGACCCCGGCGGCCTCCATCATGGCAAGCGGATACCCGGTCTCGTAGTCGTTGAGGATCAGGACCGCCGACGCCCGGGGCAGGCCCGATGCCACGTTCCCGGGAAAGCTCGCGATCCACTTGATACCCGCGCGCCGCACCTCGCCGCCCAGGAAGGCGGGCAGCGCGATGATGCGGCTCTCCGGCTTCTCCTTGAAGCGCAGGAAGTAGCTGTCGGGGTTGACGCTGTCGCCGGACTCATGGGTCAAGTAGGCGCGTTCGACGCAGTCGATGACCTCGCGTTCGCGGCCGTCGAGCAGCGTGACGACATCCTTGCCGCCGAGCACGGAAAAATCTGGCATGGTGGGATTCCTGCCGTCGTAGGGAAACAGAGGCGTTGTTCCACGGGGAACAACGCTCAGACGGCCGCCGTCACCGGCCGGTCGAGAGCGGCGAGAGCGGCGGAGCCGAAGTGCTCCCTGACCCAGTGGTCGTCGTAGATGGAGTCCAGGTAGCCGTCCCCCATGTCGGGGGAGATCGCCAGCACGCGGCTGCCGGAAGCGATGCGGCCGGCGTAACGCTCCACCGCGGCCAGCACCGTCCCCGAGGAGCCACCGAGCAGCAACCCGTACCGGCGCGCGACCGCGCGGCACAGACGTACCGTGTCCGCCTCGTCGATCAGCACCTTGTCGAAGGAGCCGTCGTCGCGGTAGATCTCCGGCCTGCGGCTCGCGCCGAGGCCGGGGATGAAGCGCCGCCCCGGCGGCCCCCCGAAGGTGATCGAGCCCTTGGTGTCCACCGCGACGACAGCCGTGGGCGCCTGTCGCGCGCGCAGATGGGCGAGGAGTCCCATCAAGGTCCCTGAGGTTCCCGTACCGACGAAGAGCCAGTCCGGCGCGCCGAATTCGTCGAGGATCTCCGGCCCGGTGTGCTTGGCGTGCGCGGCGGAGTTGGCGGGATTGCTGTACTGGTTGAGCCAAAGCAGCCGGGGGTCCTCCATCAGCCGCTCCAGGATGTACTCGATCCGAGAGCGCAGGAACCCTCCGCTGCCGTCCCTCCGGTCGACGACGACGAGATCCGCGCCCAGCGCTCTGATGTACTTGACCGTGCGGGCATTGGCATTGGGATCGGTGACCAGAGTGAGCGGATATCCTCGCGCGGCACAGATCGTGGCGAGAGCGATACCGAGATTCCCCGAAGTGGACTCGATGAGGCGGGTGTCGGGGCCGATCCTGCCCGCGGCCTCCGCGCTGTCGATCAGTTCCCTGGCCGGCTTCACCTTGATGGAACCGGCGGGATTGAGCCCTTCGAGCTTCACATAGGTGTCGAAACTCGACTGGAAACCGGGCAGTTCGAGAAAGGAAAGACCTCCGGTGATGTCGGAGATTCGTTCGGCTATCAATGGTTGTCTCCGGTGTCGGCACATTCCGGTGTGACCGGTGGAAAGACCGACCCTGCCAGGGAACCCACCCTCGCCAGGGCAGTCCTCCCGGCAGTAACTCGGCGTCTTACTAGGCCACTTGCTCCATCAAACTGCCTCCTCACCGCCTCGACCCGCGTCCTCCCGCGCTCATAACGTTCGGGCCAACGGCGTTCCGGCCGCACGGCCACCGCGCCGAGAACCGTCAGAACATCCGACCTGAAAAGGGAGACAGCCATGACCGAGTCCCACGCCATCGAGAACACGCAGAGCACCGGGCCCACCGAGAGCGAGACGTTCGAGGCCCTGGTACACAACGAGTACGACCGTCCGCAGACCTGCCTCCTCCCCACCACCCGCTGAGCCGGAGGCCCGCTCCCATGCGCCTGCGCATATCGCCGCTATGCGTCTTCACCTGGCGCGACGGCCAAATGGTCTGCGACGACCCGGTACAGCGCAAGCAGCTGGCTCTGAGCCCGGCTGCCCAGCGGGTACTGCCTCATTTCGCGGACTGGGCGGAGGCGGGCGACGCCGCGGATTCGGTCTCGGTACCGAATCCGCGGCTGGTCCGCGACCTCCACAAGGCCCGCATCCTCGTCGAGGAAGGCTCGCCCGAGCACCGCCTCGCGGATTCGCTCGGCCCCTGGGAGCAATGGGGTACCGCGGCCACCTATTACCACCTGTCGACCAGGACCGCCCGCGATGAGCACTTCCTCACCGCGGCGGAGGACACCGACTGGCTGGTCGGCACCCTGCCGGACCGCCCGCAGCCCCCGGCACTCAAGGAGTACCCGGACGCCGCGCGCCATGTACTGCCGCCCGTGGACCGGCTGAAGCTCGCCGCCGGCGGGCTGAGGTCCGACGGGCTCGTGCCGGACGGGAGCGGGGCTGACAGGACCGCCTCCGACAGGCTCGCGTCCGTCCTGCGGGCCCGCCGCACCACTCGCGCCTTCGACGCCCACCGCGCCATGAGCGAGGAGGAGTTGTCGGTACTGCTGCACTGGGTGGCCGCCCCCCAGCACGAGGTCGGCTCGGCGACGCTGCGGCCCTCGCTGCTGCGGACCAGCCCCTCCGGAGGCGCCCGGCACTCGCTGGAGGTCTACCCGGTCGTCCTCGGCATCGACGGCGTACCGTCCGGGGTCTACCACTACCACCCCACCGCGCACGCCCTCGAACGCCTCGGCGAAGGACCGGTGACCGGCGCGGACGCCGCGGCGTGGTGCGGCGACCAGAGTTACGTGCGCGGTGCCGGAGTTCTGCTCTTCTACACCTCCGTACTGGACCGGGTGGCGTGGAAGTACCGCATGGCACGCACCTACCGGACGCTTTACATGGAGCTGGGCCACTTCAGCCAGACCACCTACCTGGTGGGGACGGCCCTGGGCCTCGGGGTCTTCTTCACCGCGGCCACCCGGGACGCGGCCGTCGAGGAGCTCCTCGGCCTGGACTGGCGCGAGGAGATCTTCCTCGGCCTCAACGGTGTCGGCGTGCCGAGCCCGGAGGAATCCCGGCGCCAGCGCGCGATGCTGGACGGGGGCCCGGCCGCGTTCTCCTTCGCCCGAGACGACTGGGACGGACTGGGCACATGACCCCCTCTTCCACCTCCGCTTCCACCCCCGCCCGGGCTATGAGAGGCGATACCCCGGGCACGGGCGCCCCCGGGATCGAGGCGCGGCTCGACCTCGCCCGGCTGGACCGCAACCTCGCGCGGCTGCACGGACGGGCCGCCGCCCGCGGCGTTCACGTACGGGCTCACGTGAAGGGCCACCGCACCGCCGAGATCGCCCGACGCCAAGTGGCAGCGGGCGCGACCGGGATCGCCGTCACCCAACTCGCCCAGGCTCGCGCGTACGTCGCCGCCGGTATCGACGACGTGGTCATCGCGCACCCCTGGCCCGAGCCATGGCGCTGGGAACTGATCGGCATGCTCGCACGGCACTGCCGCGCGAGCACGCACGTGAACAGCGTCGCGGCCGTGCACGGTCTCGCCGATGCCGCCGAACGGGCCGACGCCGTCCTCGGCGTACGGGTGCAGCTGGGCACCGGGTACGACGCCACGGCGACACCCGACGCCGAGCTCCTGGACATCGCCCGTGCGGTGACCGCGCGCCCGGCGCTGCGTCTCGACGGCGTCACCGCCTACCAAGCGCTCCTCACCGCGGAAGCGGCCAAGGAGCCGGCCGCCACCGGTCGCTCCACCGCCGCGTACGCCGTGCGGACCGCGCGGCTGCTGCGCGCCGCCGGGCTGCCCTGCCCGACGGTCACGGTCGGCGGGACGCCCACCGCCGGCGGCGCCCTCTCGGTGCCCGGGGTCACGGAGATCTGCTCGGGGGCGTACGCCCTGAACGACCTGGGCATGGTGGCTGTCGGCGCCTGCGCGCCCGACGATGTGGCCCTGACGCTGACGGTCACCGATCCGCAGCGGTGCGGGGAGGCGGCCCGGCTCCTCGACGCGCACCCCTACCCCTGGCAGTCCGCGCCGGACCCCTACCGGCCGGCGAGCGCGGTACCGCCCCATCGCCCGCTGAGCCCGCCCCACATCTGCGCGGTGACCCCGGGACTCGCGGCGATGACGGTGTACGCGGACGAGGCGGCGGAGCACGAAGGGTTCACTGGCACATGGCAGCTCCTGAACGAACAGGACCCGGCCCCCGGCAGCACCTCACCGACCGGCCGATCCCCGCGCGAGTCCCCCGCGAGCCCCGCGGGCGGCTGAGCACGCTGCGGATACCGGCCTTCCGGCTCTTCCTCGGCGCCCAGTTCGCGTCCGCGCTGGGGGATTTCATGGTCGCACCGGCCCTCGCCTTCGCCGTCCTCGACCTCACCGGCTCGCCGGGCGACCTCGGCCTGGTCCTGGCGGCGCGGGCCGTCCCCGTCGTGGTGTTCATGCTCCTGGGCGGGGTGCTCGCCGACCGGCTGCCCCGCCACCGGGTCATGATCGCCGCCGATGTGGCCCGGGTGCTCGGCCAGGGCACCGCCGCCGTCCTGGTCCTCACCGGGAGCGCGGCCGTGTGGCAGCTGGTCGTGCTCCAGGCGGTGCACGGCACGGCGAGCGCCCTGTTCACCCCCGCCGTCACAGGTCTCGTACGCGACACGGTGCCCCCGCCCGCCCGCCAGGGGGCCAACGCGCTGCGCGGCATGAGCCAGTCGGCCGCCATGATCGGCGGGCCCCTGCTCGGCACCCTGCTCGTCCTCACCGCCGGCACCGGCTGGGCCATCGCCGCGGACGCCACGACCTTCGCCGTCAGCGCCGCCTGCCTGGCGCTGCTGCGCGCGCCGTGCTCCATCCGGCCGCCCGCCCCCGCCCGCCCCCTGTGGAGCGATCTGCGCGAGGGATGGCGGGAGTTCAGCTCCCGGCCCTGGGTGTGGTCGATGATCGTGATGGCCTCGCTGACCAACATGCTGTACGCGGTCTTCACCGTGCTCGGCCCCGTACTGAGCGAACGGGAGCTGGGTGGCCGCGGGGCCTGGGGCCTGCTCCTGACGGCCTTCGGCGCGGGGGCGATCTGCGGCGGGGCCGCCGCGCTGTGGGTGCGCCCCGTCCGGCCGTTGCGCGCCGGGCTCCTCGCCGTGGCGCTGTTCGCCGCTCCCCCGCTGGTGCTTTCGCAGGCCGGGTCGCCGTTGCCCGCGGCCCTCGCGGTGTTCCTCGGCGGATGCGGTCTGATGCTCTTCAACCCGCTGTGGGAGACGGTCCTCCAGGCGGGAGTGCCCGCCGCGGCGCTCTCCCGGGTCAGCGCGTACGAGTGGTTCGGGTCCTGCGCCGCCCAGCCTCTCGGCCTCGCCCTGGCGGGTCCCCTCGCCGCCCACGCCGGCCTGCGCACCACCCTGCTGGCCACCGGGCTCGGCCAGCTCCTCATCAGCCTCGCCCCTCTCGCCCTGCGCGAGGTCCGTGAATACCCCGCCCCGGACCAGGGCACCGCGACGGAAGGAAACCTCCAGTGACCAGAACGAACGGGGAAGCCCCCGGTGCCGGCCCGGACCGCTCCTGGATGCACGATCTGCGCCGGGGGAGAGTCCCCGGCCCCCGGCTCTCCCAGCAGCGGGTCGTCGACGGTATGGGGCCCGGTACCCGCAGCGTGCACGCCGGCACCCACGAGGATCCGATCACCGGCGCGGTGGGCACCCCGGTGTTCCAGACCAGCACCTTCCGGTTCACCGAGGACACGTACCAGGCCTTCGACCAGGGCCATATCCGGGACGTCCCGATCTACGGGCGCTACGGCAGCCCCAACCAGTGGGCCGTCCAGGAGAAGGTCGCCTCGCTGGAGAACGCGGAAAGCGCCCTCGTGTTCTCCTCCGGCATGGCGGCCATCACCACCACCCTGCTCGCCCTGACCAACCGGGGCGGTCACATCATCTCCTCCCGTGATGTCTACGGGGGCACGTACAACCTGCTGCGCGAGGACATGCACCAGCTGGGCCGGGAGGTCACCTTCACCGACCCGACCGATATCGACGCCGTCCGCGCGGCCGTGCGGGACAACACGCAGGTGCTCTTCTTCGAGGTGCTCTCCAACCCGCTGCTGAAGGCCGCCCCGCTGACCGAGCTGGGGCGCCTCGCGAGGGAGCGGAACCTGCTGCTGATCGTGGACGGCACCTTCCTGCCCCCGGTGTGCCTGCGTGCCCTGGACCACGGAGCCGACTTGGTCGTGCACAGCGCGACCAAGTACCTGGGCGGCCACAGCGACCTCACGGCCGGTGTCGCCGCGGGCTCGCGCAAGTACGTGGACCGGGTCTGGTCGCAGCTCCTCAAGTTCGGCGGCTCGCTCGACGCGCTGACGTGCTTCCTGCTGGAGCGCGGCATGAAGACGCTGGCGCTGCGGATGCGGCAGCACCACACGAACGCCTCCTCGCTCGCCGGCTTCCTCGCGGAACACCCCGCGGTACGCCGCGTCCACCACCCCTCGCGCCCCGATTACCCGTATCCGTGGCTGCGCAAGCTGTGCCGGGAGGGCTTCGGCGGAATGGTCTCCTTCGAGCTGCGCGGCGGGGACGAGGCCGCCCTGAAGCTGCTGGACCGGCTGCGCATACCGGTGGTCGCCACCAGCCTCGGCGGTGTCGAGTCCCTGGTGAGCCTGCCGTTCAACACCTCCCACAGTTTCCTGACCGAGCGGCAGCGCGCCGCCATCGGCATCGCCCCCGGCCTGGTCCGGTTCTCCGCGGGGATCGAGGACACGGCCGATCTCCGGTCCGACCTGGCACAAGCCCTGGACACCCTGTGAGATCCGGCACGACACCGCACACCCACCAAGGGCACGACCGGCACCACAGGAACGACCGGCGCCGGCACCCGCACCGCAGACACTTTCGGACAGGAGACCCATGCGCAACGGCCTGAACATCACCGGTGTCTCGGAGACGGTGCACGAGATCCGCGAGTCGCCCGCCGAAGCCGTCGCCGACTTCGCCGTCTCCGCCCCGGACGTGGCGAGCCCGCCCGGCACGGTCACCAGCAGGACGCTGACCGCGCGCAACGGTACGGTCCGAATGGCCAGGGACTTCCGGCTCACCCACCGCCTCGCCCTCGCCCCGGACACCCCGGCCGCGCCGGGCGCCCTCGCCCCGACCCCGTACGAAGCCGCCCTGGCCTCGCTCGGCGCCTGCGTCCTGGTCACCACCGTCAACGGCTGCACGGCACGGGGCATCACCCTGGGCGGCATCAGCGTCACGGTCCGGGCCGAACTGCCGCTGGCCGCGGACGGCACCCCCGCGCCCGGACGGCCGCTGGAGGACATCGGCTGGCGCTGCGAGATCGACTGCGAGGCCCCCACGGACGTACTCCGCTCCGTGAGCCGGCTGGTGACCGCCTTCAGCCCCAATCACCGCGCCTTCCTCGACGCGGCCCCCCTCACGCCCCCTCTCACGCCCGGGCCGGCCACCGCCCCGGGCGACGGGAGCTGCTCCATCGAAGCGGTGGTCGTCTGGGAGTACGGCTCCGAAGCCGTCTGCCGCACGACGCTCACCGTCGGCGGCGTGCGCCACACCGCCGCCCCGTTTGGTGTGGACCAGGCCAAGCAGATGCTCGGCATCGACAAGGCCCCGAACTCTCAGGAAGTCCTTCTGGCCGCCCTCTCAGCCGAGCTGAGCGGTCTGCTCCCCGAGGTGCCGCCCGGCGCGCTGCTGGCGGCCGGCCGGATCGACACCCAGGGGATGCTCAACATCGTCCGCGAGGTGCCCAGCTCCTTCCACCGGCTACGGCTCAGCACCACCGGTGTGCCGGAGAGCGCTCTGCCCGGGGCGGTGACCCGGGCCGTCCTGCCCGCCACCCTGTCCACCGCCCGGCCGATCGTCGTGGAACTGTGGCACAACGGCGTACGCGCGCTGCGCCACACCAGCACGAGCGAGGACGCGGAAGCTGTCCGCGACGAGCTGACCAACGCCTCCTGAAGCGGACGACGAAACGGAGGGCCGCCGTCACCGGCGGCCCTCCGTCACATCCACGCGTCGTCGCCGTCCCGCTCGGCGGCGGTCTCCTCGCTGAGCAGACAGTCGCCGTCCCGCTCGGCGGCGGTCTCCTCGCTGAGCAGACACCCCACCGCCATCGCGGACCGCCGGGACGCGTCCCGCGCCCGCCGCAGTAACTCCGCCCGCCGCCCGGCGGGTAAGGGATACCGGCTGCTGCGCAGAAGGTGCAGCACTGTCTCCAAGCCGCCGACCAGCGCCACTTCCAGCAGATCCACCGGCAGCCCTGGCTCCGGGACACGGGCCCGTTCGGCGAGCAGGCGCGTGATCTGCTGCTCGGCCCGCGCGAGCAGCTCGGGCTGCTCGCTCACGTGGCGCCGCCGACGCCGGCCGGTCGCAGATCCGTCCAGTGCTCCTCCACATACGCCAGGCAGGCGGACCGGTCGGTGCGCGGAAGCGCCGTGGTCCATCCTTCCGGAACACCGAGAGAGGCCGGCCACAGCGAATGCTGGTTCTGATCGTTGACGAGCACGGTGTATTCGGCCTTGTCGTCCTCGAAGGGGTTGGTCATCTCAGCTCCAGTGCCTGCCGTCACGAGTGGGGAACTTCCCGCAGGCTAATGAGCGGCGCCCCAGCGAAACGGCAGCGCGGAAGGCAGCTCGCAGGCAGTTCCCACGCGAAACCCACACGCGCCCGAGCACCGCCCGTCCTCCCGCCGCGCACGGGAAGGGCGACGCCTTCATCGTCCGCGCCTGCCGCGGCGCGTCGATCGCCCGCACGATCAGGGCCCACGCGTCCGGCGCGCCGGTGAACCAACCCGACCGCGACACGGCGAAGCCCCCCTCGCACACGGCGAGGGGGGCTCTGACCTGCGGTGGACCCTAGGAGAGTCGAACTCCTGACATCCGCCATGCAAAGACGGCGCTCTACCAACTGAGCTAAGGGCCCTGGATGTGCTGCCACCGCCGGAAGCGACGCTGACACCTGGCACAGGATAGCGGTACACCCCCCGGCTTCCGCAAAAGCGATACGGACGGCCGCGCGGGGGCGTCGTTGGGGCTGCCCTCGGCGCGGGCCGCTCCGTAGGATGCGCTCAGGCACGTGGGGCCGGAGCGGGACCGGGGAACGGACCGTCGGCGCACGGCCGGTGGTTCGCCCGTACGAACCGCGCCTGTGGGGAAGCCAAGGGGAGACGCACCATGGACGCAGCACAGCAGGAAGCGGCGGCGAGAGCGGCGACGGCGGGGGAGAGCGCCCGGCTTCCGCAGCCCTCCACGGAGACCGCCCGTCTCCCGCGGGAAGAGGTGCCGGAGACGGCCCGGACACACGAGGACCGTGGCCGCCACCAGGAAATCGCCGCGAAGTCACGGGAGTTGCAGCGCGTCTGGTACGGGGAGCCGCTCGGCACCCTTTTCCGCCGCCTCCTCGACGACCTCGGCCTCAACCAGGCCCGCCTCGCCGCGGTCCTCGGCCTCTCCGCACCGATGCTCTCGCAGCTCATGAGCGGCCAGCGGGCGAAGATCGGCAATCCAAGCGTCGTCCAGCGCGTCCAGCTCCTCCAGGAGCTCGCGGCCCAGGTCGCCGACGGCAGCGTCCCGGCCGCCGAGGCCACCGTCCGCATGGACGAGATCCGCGCCTCGCGCGGCGGCTCCGTGCTCTCGACGGGGCAGACCGGCTCGACGAGCGGCGGAGCCCCCACCGTGCGCCGCGTCGTCCGCGAGATGCAGGCCCTCCTGCGCTCGGTGGCCTCCGCCCAGGACATCGTCGCCGCCGCCGCGCTGATCGCCGACGACCACCCCGAACTCGCCGAACTGCTGCGGGTGTACGGGGCCGGGCGCACCTCCGAGGCCATCGACCACTACGCCACGCACCAGGGCTGAGCCGCCGCGATGGCCGAGATCTTCGCGGGCCGCTACGTCCTCGCCGACCCCATCGGGCGCGGCGGCGCTGGCGCCGTCTGGCGCGCCTGGGACCGGCGCCGCCGCCGCTACGTCGCGGCGAAGGTGCTGCACCGCCGCGACGCGCACACGCTGCTGCGCTTCGTACGGGAACAGGCCCTGCGCATCGACCACCCGCACGTCCTCGCCCCGCGCAGCTGGGCCGCCGACGACGAGCAGGTCCTCTTCACGATGGACCTCGCGCGCGGCGGCAGCGTCGAGCGGCTCGTCGGGGACTACGGGCCGCTGCCGCCCGCGTACGTGTGCGTCCTGCTCGACCAACTCCTCGCCGGGCTCGGCGCGGTGCACGCCGAGGGCGTCGTCCACCGCGACGTGAAACCGGCGAACCTCCTCCTCGAAGCGACCGGGACCGGTCCACCGCACCTCTGGCTCTCCGATTTCGGCATCGCGGTGCACCGCGACGAACCGCGACTGACCGAACCGGACCACGTCGTCGGCACCCCCGGCTGGATCTCCCCCGAACAGCTCCTCGGTGCCGAACCGGACGTGCCCGCCGACCTCTACGCGGCCGGGCTCGTCGCGATCCACCTCCTCACCGGCGGACGCCCCGACGCGCAGGGCCTCGTCTCGGCCTACGCGCGCGGCGTCCCGCCCGCCCCGCGCGACATCCCCGCGCCGCTGTGGGAGGTGCTCGGCCCGCTCCTCCACCCCGATCCGCAGCGCCGCTTCCGTACCGCGACGGCCGTGCGCAAGGCTCTCGCCGAGGCCGCACGGCTCCTGCCGGCCCCGGGCACGGACGAGGAGCCCATCGAGGTCTTCGACCAACTCGGCCCGCCCCCGCCGGGCTTCACCGAGCAAGGCCCGCTCCCGCGCCCCTTCGACCCGGAAGTCCCGTACGCGGAGAGCGCGCCCCCCTCCGCGTACGGGACACCGCAGTCCCCGGCCTCCGGCCCCCTGCCGCACGCGGCCCCGACGACGACCGTGGCCCGCCCCGTACCCCCACCACCCGCGCACCCACCGGCGCCGGGACCCGTACCCCCGCACGCGGACCCGACGGCGCCTGAGCGGCCGCGCGGTGGCGGGCCGCCGGCCAAGGTCGCGGTGCCCGTGCTGCTGCTCGCGCTGCTGTGCTTCGCCGTGGGCTTCTGGGCGCTCACCCAGGCCCCCTGAGCGGTGCTCAGGTGCTCCGCCGCCCGCGCAGCCGCCACGCGCCCAGCCACCCCACCAGCGCGAGACCCGCGGCGAAGGCGCCCACCGCGAGCCACCTCATCCCCTCGCCACCCGACGCCGCGGCCCGCCGCTCCCCCCGGGGCCCGCTCACCTGCGGGTCCCCGCCGGCCTGGAAGATTCCCGGGTCCCCCGCGTACGTGACGGCCTGGCCCGCGCGCCCCTCGTCCCGCACCGCGACCCGCAGGACGATCCCGAGCGGCTCGTCCCCGTAGGCGGCAGCGAGTTCCGGGCTCAGCGAGACCCGCACGACGTAGGTGCCCGGGAAGCGCAGCGCGCGCAGGCCGCCGCCCGCGTAGCGGTTGGCGAAGGCGACGGGGGCACCCGCGTCGAGGTGCGCCGAGGACGGCGCGCCCGCGTAGAAGGCGCCGTCCGAGACGACCTCGGCCCGTACGGGGCTGTCGAGCGAGGCACGCAGCGCCGACGCGACGGTCCCACGGCCCGAGCCGCCCGCGACGGCGCTGCCCAACTCGACCTCCACGAAGGCGCGTCGACCCCAGTCGAGCGGCAGCGCGTAGTACCGGGTCGTGCCGGGACGCAGCCGGTCGCGCCAGGTCCCCGGACCGATGCGCGCCTTGTCACCCAGGTCCGCGGGGCCCTTGCCGCCCGCGCGCTCGCGGGGCGTCCCGCCGGGCGGCGCGGGTGGCGAACTCGTGGCACGCGGCGGGGCGGAGGCCAAGGGAGCGGTGCGCGGCGCGGGCTCGGTGAAGAGCCGCAGGTCGAGCGCCCAGGCGTCGAGCGAGGGCGCCACCTCCTCCGTACCGTGCCCGGTCGTGCGCTCCACGACGACGTAGTACGTGCCGGGCGCCGCGCACCTCCCGGCGGGCCGGGGCGCCTGCTCGACGACCGCGCCCAGGGGGCGTGCCCACAGCGTCCCGGCCGCGTTCGCGTCCGCGCTGTCGCAGTACCCGCCCTCGGGGTCGCGCAGCGTGACCCGCACCCCGTCCCCGTAGGTCAGCCGCGTCCCCGCGGGCGGCACGGCGACGACGGAGGCGTAGGACTCGCCGCCGCCCGGGAGTTCGACGCGGTAGTACAACGCCCCGTCGGCGGGCCGCACGCTGCTGCGGTACGGGGTATCGCCGTCCAGTACGGGCGCCTCCGCGCTCGACGCGACGCCCCGCACCGTCCGCGTGCCGGGAGCGAAGGCGTAGTCGCCGAAGGGGTCCCGCGCCGCAGGTACGGGGCCCGCCCCCGCGAGTACGAGGCTCAGCCCGAGCACCGCGCCCGCGCCCCCGCGCCCCGCCGTCCGTACGCGCCCGCCCCGCATCCGCAGCCCCCGTTCCCCCGGGAGCCCGCGCCCCCACGCCCGGCCCATCCTGCCGCCCCGCACGGCCCGCTGTCCCGCGCGCGTACCGAATTGGCGTGCGTGGGGGGCCCGTTGGGACGGCGGGTGTGCCCCGGCACACCCGGCGGTGTGCCTCAGCGGTCCGGACACGGCGACGGGCCCCGGCCGCCCTCGGCGACTGGAGCCCGTTCAGCAGGAGCGCGACTGCTCAGGAACCCGAGGGAACCGAGTCGGTCGCCTCCGTCCACAGATCCTGCTCGGCGCGATCCGCCTGGATCTGGCGGTACACGAGGAGCCCGCCGATGGCGGCCAGTGCGACCAGGAGAAGCTTCTTCACCGCGCGACCTCGTCCTTCTTTGACGTTCAGGGACCTCTGTCGCCCGACTATACACACCGGCCCATACCACTCGGTGCCCCCTTCGGCACCCCGGACGACGGCCGTTCCCCGGTCCGTCACCGGGCCTCCGTCCGAGTGACGTTCATCAGAAGATCTGCGCGCCACGGGCGTCGCTCCCCCCTGTGACGCCGCCGGTACACATCATGAGGAAGTACGCAAATCGCCCAAGCTGAAAGTGAGCACACCGTGGCTGCCCAGACCTTCTCGACGCTGTGGAAGGCGCTCGTCGGCGCCTTCCTCGCGCTCTTCGCCTTCCTCGGCCTCGCGGCCGCCCCCGCCCAGGCCGCCACCCCCGCGACCCCCGCCCCGCAGCCGCGCGACCTCCCCCGCGAGGAGAGCGGCCCGCAGGGCTTCGCCGTCGCGACGGCCCTCTTCGGGCCACCGCTCGTCCAGGGGCGTTCGCTGCCGCCCACGATGAAACAGCGCATCAGGGCCGAGCAGCACGGCTCCTCGCCCTCCTGCCGCCAGCTCGTCGTCCCGCTCGACCACCCGTACACCACGGGCCCGGCCCCCGCACGGCCCGCCGCACGCGCGGCACTCGGCACACCCCGTACGACAGCCGCGGCGGTGTGCCCCGTCACGGCGACCGAGCAGACCACGACAGCCACCCCCGAGCCGGCCGCGGACACCCTCGCACAGCCGCTGCCCGCCGCCCGCCCCGCCGAGTCGGCGCCGCGGACGGACCCCGCCCCGCACGCGCTCGGCATCCCCGGCCCGGCCGACGCCCTCGACGCCGCCCTGTCCCGCTCCGCCGACGCCCCGCTCACGCTGCCCGGCATCCCGGCCGCCCGCGAGCACCACGACAGCGCGCGGACCCACACGTCGTCCGCCGGTTCCCGCGAGACGGCCCCGCTCGTCGCCTCGGCCCCGTGAGCCGTCCCCGCACGGGCGCGCACGCGCCGCCCCGCCCCGTACCGCGCGAGCACCACGACCCACCCACGGTCGCCCGAAGCCGGAAACCCTCACAGGCACCGCCACCGACACCGGCCCGGCCGCCCGCTCCACCACCAGGCCCCGCACCCGCACCGCCACCGGGGCAAGCCGCCCCGGCCCCGTACGACCCGCGCGGCGTCCCCAGGACCCGCCCGCACCCAGACAGCACCCCCAGCAGAGCCCTGGCCCCTTCAGCGCGCCATCCCTCAGCCCACCCCTGCCTCAGCGCCGCCCCTCATCGCACCCGCTACCGCGCACCCGCTACCGCACACCCACTTCAGCGCACCCGCTTCAGCACACCGCCCACGTCCCCCTGTTTGCCTATCCCTTTGCCGTCTCTGCCCGCCGCGCGCCCAGCGCACCCCGCCGCGCCCTGCGCACCCCGCCCCCGGCCCCTAGGCCGCAGGGGCCATTCGCCGTATCGATCCACGCGATCCCGCGCCCGCCCCGATGCCTCATCCCGCCCCGCCCAGCCCAGCCCCGTCCCGGCACAGCGAAAAGGCCCCCGGTCCTGAGACCGGGGGCCTTTCGTGTCGGTGGGGCTAACAGGACTTGAACCTGTGGCCTCTTCCTTATCAGGGAAGCGCTCTAACCGTCTGAGCTATAGCCCCGCGCGCTCGCGCGCTGACCTCTGAAGATTAGCGCACGAGGCGGCCAGTCCCAAAATCGGTTACTCGTCCTCGGCGAGCGTGAGCTCGACACCGCCGATGAAGCCGGCGGAGAGGTTGTAGATGAAGGCCCCGAGCGTGGCGAGCGCGGTCATCAGGACAACGTCGATGATCGCGATCACCGAGGTGAACATGAGCACGCGCGGCAGCGAGAGGAAGGACTCCAGATCGAAGCCGCCCCCGTCGCTGGAGCTCGTCGCCTCCGAGACCGTGTCGCCGACGGTGGAGAAGACGCCCATCGCGTCCATCACCATCCACAGCACGGCCGAGGCGACGATCGTGCAGATGCCGAGCGCGATGGAGAGCAGGAAGCTCACCTTCATGACCGACCACGGGTCGGCCTTGGCCACCCGCAGCCGTGCCTTGCGCGTGCGCGGCACCGGACGGGCGCCCGTACGCGGCTTGCGCACGCCGCGGCCCGCCGAGCCGCCGCCCGACGTCCCGCCCAGGCCGCCCATCGGGCCCTGGCCGCCCGTGGGCGGCTGGTACGCCTGCGGAGGCTGGTACGGGGCGGCTCCCGCGGACTGCGTGCTCGTCGCCGCATGGCCACCGGCGCCGCCGTGGCGGCCACCACCGGCCGCACTCGGCTGGCCTGTCTGCCCCTGCGGCTGCGGGCCCGCTGGGCCACTGCCGTAGGGATCGGGCCCGCCGCCGTACTGCTGCGCCTGCGGGCCTCGGGTATCGGTCACAGTTCCCCCCTGGGAATCCGGTGCGCGCCGGCGTCTGCCGCTCCCGGAACCACGGGCGCCCTCCGGCGGGGTCCCGCTGGTGCCCGCACCCGTGGTTCCAGTCACGTCCTCACTCCTCGCGCTTATTCGGCCGAGGGCTCCGTGCCCTCCGCCGTGCCCTCGGCCGGGTCCGCCTGGGGCTCCTCGTCAGGACCGTCCGCGTCGACCTCTTCGGCCTCGCGTCCGGCCTCGGCGTTGCGCGCGACGGCCACGACGGCATCGCGCTTGCCCAGGTTGATCAGTTGGACGCCCATGGTGTCACGGCCCGTCTGCCTGATCTCATTGACTCGCGTACGAATCACACCGCCCCCGAGCGTGATGGCGAGGATCTCATCGGTCTCCTCGACCACCAGCGCACCGACGAGCGAACCCCGGTCCTCGACGATCTTGGCAGCCTTGATGCCGAGGCCGCCACGACCCTGGACCCGGTACTCGTCGACGGGACTGCGCTTCGCGTAGCCGCCGTCGGTCGCGGTGAAGACGAAAGTACCCGGACGCACGACATTCATCGAGAGCAGTTCGTCTCCGTCACGGAAACTCATGCCCTTCACGCCCGAAGTGGCACGGCCCATCGGGCGCAGAGTGTCGTCCGTCGCGGTGAACCGGATCGACTGCGCCTTCCGGCTGATGAGCAGCAGATCGTCGTCGGCCGAGACGAGTTCGGCGCCGATCAGCTCGTCATCGCCACCGTCGTCGGTCTCGCGCAGGTTGATCGCGATGACACCGCCGGAGCGGGGCGAGTCGTAGTCCTTGAGCGAGGTCTTCTTCACCAGGCCGCCCTTGGTCGCGAGGACCAGGTACGGGGCCGCCTCGTAGTCCTTGATCGCGAGGATCTGCGCGATCGACTCGTCGGGCTGGAAGGCGAGCAGGTTCGCGACGTGCTGCCCGCGGGCGTCGCGGCCGGCGTCCGGAAGCTCGTACGCCTTTGCCCGGTAGACCCGGCCCTTGTTGGTGAAGAAGAGCAGCCAGTGGTGGGTCGTGGTGACGAAGAAGTGGTCGACGATGTCGTCTTCCTTCAGCTTCGCGCCCCGCACGCCCTTCCCGCCCCGCTTCTGCGAGCGGTAGTCGTCGGTACGGGTCCGCTTGACGTACCCGCTGCGGCTGATCGTGACGACGATGTCCTCCTCGGCGATCAGGTCCTCCATGGACATGTCGCCGTCGAAGGGCACGAGCTGGCTGCGGCGGTCGTCGCCGAACTTGTCGACGATCTGGCCGAGTTCGTCGCTCACGATCTGCCGCTGCCGCTCGGGCGAGGCGAGGATCGCCTTGTACTCGTCGATACGCCGCTGGAGCTCGTCGTGCTCCTGCATGAGCTTCTGCCGCTCCAGGGCCGCCAGGCGGCGGAGCTGCATCTCCAGGATCGCGTTCGCCTGGATCTCGTCGATCTCCAGGAGGCCCATCAGGCCGGTGCGCGCGTCCTCGACGGTGTCGCTGCGGCGGATGAGCGCGATGACCTCGTCGATCGCGTCGAGCGCCTTGAGCAGACCGCGCAGGATGTGGGCGCGCTCCTCGGCCTTGCGCAGCCGGAACCGCGTGCGCCGGACGATGACCTCGATCTGGTGCGTGACCCAGTGCCGGATGAAGGCGTCGAGGGAGAGCGTGCGCGGCACACCGTCGACCAGGGCCAGCATGTTCGCACTGAAGTTGGTCTGGAGGTCGGTGTGCTTGAAGAGGTTGTTGAGGACGACCTTCGCGACCGCGTCCCGCTTGAGGACGACGACGAGCCGCTGCCCGGTGCGCGAGGAGGTCTCGTCACGGACGTCGGCGATGCCGCCGATCTTGCCGTCCTTGACCAGGTCGGCGATCTTCTGGGCGAGGTTGTCGGGGTTGACCTGGTACGGCAGCTCGGTGACGACGAGGCACTGCCGGTTCTGGATCTCCTCGACCTCGACGACCGCGCGCATGGGGATGGAGCCGCGTCCGGTCCGGTAGGCCTCCTCGATGCCCTTGCGGCCGACCACGAGGGCACCGGTGGGGAAGTCGGGGCCCTTGATCCGCTCGATGAGCGCGTCGAGGAGTTCCTCGTTGCCCGCCTCGGGGTGGGCCAGGTACCACTGGGCACCGGCCGCGACCTCACGCAGGTTGTGCGGGGGGATGTTGGTGGCCATGCCGACCGCGATGCCCGCCGAGCCGTTGATCAGCAGGTTCGGGAAGCGCGCGGGCAGGACGTCCGGCTCCTGGGAGCGGCCGTCGTAGTTGTCCGAGAAGTCGACGGTCTCCTCGTCGATGTCCCGCACCATCTCCATCGAGAGGGGGGCCATCTTGCACTCGGTGTACCGCATGGCGGCGGCCGGGTCGTTGCCCGGCGAGCCGAAGTTGCCGTTGGAGTCGACGAGCGGCATGCGCATCGCCCAGGTCTGGGCGAGACGGACGAGGGCGTCGTAGATCGAGGAGTCACCGTGCGGGTGGTAGTTGCCCATGACGTCGCCGACGACGCGGGCGCACTTGTAGAAGCCCTTCTCGGGCCGGTAGCCGCCGTCGTACATCGCGTAGAGCACGCGACGGTGCACGGGCTTGAGCCCGTCCCGCACGTCGGGCAGCGCACGCGAGACGATGACCGACATCGCGTAGTCGAGGTACGAGCGCTGCATCTCGGTTTCGAGCCCGACGGGCTCGACGCGCATCGCGAGTCCTGCGACGCCCTCGTCGGCTCCGGGGATCGGCCCCGTGGGTTCCTCGTCGGGGGTGGGGGTGTTCTCGTCGGCCATGTGCCGTACTGGTCCTTTCGGCCTGCTCGCTATCCAGGGGCTGTCCGGCCCGGTGCTCCGGGCCCGGGCTCCGGTGGCCGGGGGCGCGCGGGCCGCCGGCCACCGGAGGGGGATGCCTAGATGTCGAGGAAGCGGACGTCCTTGGCGTTGCGCTGGATGAACTGGCGGCGCGCCTCGACGTCCTCGCCCATGAGGACGGAGAAGAGGTCGTCTGCCTGAGCGGCGTCGTCGAGGGTGACCTGGCCGAGGACACGGTGGTCCTGGTCCATCGTCGTCACCCGCAGCTCCTCGGCGTCCATCTCGCCGAGCCCCTTGAAGCGCTGCACCGCGCCCTCGCGCAGCCGCTTGCCGTTCTCGCGGCCCAGGGTGATGAGCGCGTCCCGCTCGCGGTCGGAGTAGGCGTAGTCCACGTCGTCCTTGCCCCACTTGATCTTGTAGAGCGGAGGCCGCGAGAGGTAGACGTGTCCCGCCTCGACGAGCGGGCGCATGAAGCGGAAGAGGAAGGTCAGGAGCAGCGTGTTGATGTGCTGCCCGTCGACATCGGCGTCCGCCATCAGGATGATCTTGTGGTAGCGGAGCTTCTCGATGTCGAAGTCGTCGTGCACCCCGGCGCCGAAGGCCGAGATGAGCGCCTGGATCTCCTGGTTGTGGAGGATCTTGTCGACGCGGGCCTTCTCGACGTTCAGGATCTTGCCGCGGATCGGGAGGATCGCCTGGTACATCGGGTCACGCCCGGACTTCGCCGAGCCACCGGCGGAGTCACCCTCGACGATGAAGATCTCGCACTTGGTCGGGTCGTTCGACTGGCAGTCGGAGAGCTTCCCGGGGAGCGAGGCCGTCTCCAGGAGGCCCTTGCGCCGAGTGAGGTCGCGGGCCTTGCGCGCGGCGACACGGGCGGTCGCGGCGGAGATGCCCTTGCGGATGATGTCCGAGGCTTCGTTCGGGTTCCGGTCGAACCAGTCCGCGAGGCGCTCGTAGACGATCTTCTGCACGAAGGTACGGGCCTCGGTGTTGCCGAGCTTCGTCTTCGTCTGGCCCTCGAACTGCGGCTCACCGAGCTTCACGGAGATGATCGCCGTCAGGCCCTCGCGGATGTCGTCACCCGTGAGGTTCCCGTCCTTCTCGCGGAGCAGCTTCTTGTCACGCGCGTACTTGTTGACGATCGTCGTCAGCGCGCCGCGGAAGCCTTCCTCGTGCGTACCGCCCTCGTGCGTGTGGATCGTGTTCGCGAAGGAGTAGACCCCCTCCGTGTAACCGGCGTTCCACTGCATCGCGACCTCGACGGAGAGCAGCTTCTCCTTGTCCTCGGCCTCGACATCGATGACCGAGGGGTGAATGACCTCGCCCTTGCGGGAGTTGAGGTACTTCACGAAGTCGACGATGCCGCCCTCGTAGTGGTACGTGACGGTACGGGCCTCGGGCGGCTCCTCCGCGTCCACGACCTCGGCGCTGTCCGCGCCGACCGTGGCCTTCGCCGACTCGCGCTCGTCGGTGAGCTTGATGGTGAGGCCCTTGTTGAGGAACGCCATCTCCTGGAAGCGGCGCGCGAGGGTCTCGAAGGAGTACTCGGTGGTCTCGAAGACGTCGCCATCGGCCCAGAAGGTCACCGAGGTGCCGTGCTCCTGGGTCGCCTCGCCCTTGTGCAGGGGGGCGATCGGCACGCCGCGCTCGTACTGCTGGGTCCAGATGTGACCGTCGGTCTTCACCTCGACCTCGACGCGCGTGGAGAGCGCGTTGACGACCGAGACGCCCACGCCGTGCAGACCACCGGAGACGGCGTAGCCGCCACCACCGAACTTGCCGCCCGCGTGCAGGACGGTCAGCACGACCTCGACGGCCGGCTTTCCCTCCGAGGGCACGATGCCCACGGGGATGCCTCGCCCGTTGTCGATGACCCGGACGCCGCCGTCCGAAAGGATCGTGACGTCGATCGTGTCGGCGTGCCCGGCGAGGGCCTCGTCGACCGAGTTGTCCACGACTTCCTGGACGAGGTGGTGCAGGCCGCGCTCACCGGTCGAGCCGATGTACATGCCCGGGCGCTTGCGTACCGCGTCCAGTCCTTCCAGGACCGTGATCGCGCTGGCGTCGTAGGAGGCCTCGGGCAGGCTCGATGTTTCACGTGAAACATCGCCGCTCACCGCGTCCGCCTCCGCCTCGGCCGCCGCCGATGTTTCACGTGAAACATCGCTCTGCCCCGGCTCGGGCACAGCGCTGCGGCCGTCCTCGTCCGGGGTTGACGGATTGTTCTCGTTGGGGTTGCCGGAATCGGCCACGAAGCGCCCTTTCTGGCACAGCACAGACCTGAACCCGAAGGACGGGAGCGGCTGCGTCGTTCTGCTCGGCGTTAGTCGGCGGTGCGGTCTCGCGGTGTGCGAGTTGATGCGGGTGGTGCGGTGCTGCTGAAGCGGTACTCACCGAGTGTCGAGGTCTCGTCACTCGTCAAGCCCCCGCCCCGGGAGCGGGATTACTGCTCAGTCTACCGGTAACGCCGACAGTGATGGGGGTTTGCGGGTAGCTGAGTACGCATGTGCCGCCCTCAACCGACCACTTCCGACTCCCCATATGCGGACCGGGGCTCCAGGGGGCTCACAGCGGCACTCAGCGCTTCGGCCCGGTTCCGGGGTGTCAACCACCGGTGACGACTTCGCGCCGTACCCGCCGAAGCCCCGAAGACGCCCAGGTCAGAGCGGTGACCGCCGGGGTGAGCAAGCCCTTTCGGCGGGCGGGCGAGGACGGGCGGTGCGCCCGGAGCGGCACGAGGAGTACGGCGGGGGGCGGCGTGCCCGCGGCGGCTCCCGCGCACGGCGCGCACGGGAGGGGCGGGGGGTGGGCAGGGACACATGAGGCGGATCGGGGGCGGGGAGGACGACCGCGATCCGGCGTACGGCCGGAGGGGGCGGTCGGGGCCCGTACCGGTTTCAGGCGGACGGGGCCTTACCGGTTTCCCGGCGTGCGCGACGCCCGTGCCGGTTCCCCGGCCTGCGCTGCCCGTGCCGGTTTCCCGGCCTGCTGCGCTGCCCGTGCCGGTTTCCCGGCGTGGGGCGTGCGCGGCCGGCCCGTTCCCGGCGTGGGGCGGGAAGGCTCCGTACTGTCGCGGGCGAAGGCCTCAGCCCCAGGTGTCCCTGTCCCCGCGGCTGCCGGGCGCCCGCAGGGGCCCGTAGCGGCGGGAGGGGCTGGAGGGGCCCTCGATGCGCAGCAGGCGCACGGTGTCGTGGCCGAGGGCCTCGTTGAGACGGGCGACGAGTTGAGGGGCGAGAAGGCGCAGCTGGGTGGCCCAGCTGTTGGACTGGCAGCGGACGCGGAGGATCCGCTCCTCCTCGTCGTAGTGCAGCGGCTCGCTGTTGCGCGCGACGTCCTCGCCGACGATCTGCGGCCAGCGGTTCATGACCCCGCCGACGGCCGCGCGGGTCTCCCAGCCGCGATCGGACATGAGCCGGTGGATGGCGGCGCCGAAGGAGAGCGGTTCGCGTCCCTCGCCGCGGGCCCCTCGCCGGTTGCCCCGCCGCTCGGGGCCGCGCGCGTGGACGCCGAGGCCCTGCTCGCGGGCCTGCTTCTGGGCGGCGCGCAGCGCCTCGCGGGCGAGGTCGGCGCCGGACCCCGCGGTCCTTGGCGCGGGCTTCGCGGCGGGCGGTACGGGCTGTTCGGGCACGGCGGCGGCGTCGAGAGCGGGCTGGTGCGCTCCCGAGGACTGCCCCGACGCCTGCCCGCGCGGACGCCCGCCCCTCGCCTGCTCCTCGCTCATACGCGCCGCACCGTCCCCTCGGAGACCGCGTACCTGGCGCCCTTGAGCGGGGCGGGCACGTCCTCGTCGACGGCCGCGGTGACGAGGACCTGCTCGCCGGGAGCGACGTGCTCGGCGAGGCGGTCGCGGCGGCGGGCGTCGAGTTCCGCGAAGACGTCGTCGAGGATCAGTACGGGCTCGCCGCTGCGCTGCCCCTCGGGCCCGGGCGCCGTCTGCGGGGCCCAGGGCTCGGCGCGGAGCAGGTCGTAGGAGGCGAGGCGGAGCGCGAGCGCGTACGACCAGGACTCGCCGTGGCTCGCGTAGCCCTTGGCGGGGAGGTCGCCGAGCTTGAGGAGGAGGTCGTCGCGGTGCGGTCCGACGAGGGTCACGCCGCGCTCGATCTCCTGTTTGCGCATCTCGCCGAGCGCGGCGAGCAGCTGCTCGAAGAACTCCTCGCGGCTGTGCGCGGTACCGGGCGCGGACGGCCGGTACTCCAGGAGGGCCGGTCCGCCGCCGGGGGCGAGTTGCTCGTAGGACTTGTCGACGAGGGGTTGCAGCGCGGCGATGAGGTCGGTGCGCTGGGCGAGGAGTTCGGCGCCCGCGCGGGCGAGGTGCTGGTCCCAGATGTCGAGCGTGGAGAGGTCGAGGGTGCGACCGCCGTGGCGGCGGGCGAGCGCGGCGGACTTCAGCAGGGTGTTGCGCTGCTTGAGGACGCGCTCGTAGTCGGAGCGGACTCCGGCCATCCGGGGGTGGCGGGCGGTGAGGAGTTCGTCGAGGAAGCGGCGCCGCTCGCCGGGGTCGCCCTTGACGAGGGCGAGGTCCTCGGGGGCGAAGAGCACGCTGCGTACGATGCCGAGCACGTCGCGCGGCCTGACCTGCGAGGAGCGGTTGATCCGGGCCCGGTTGGCGCGGCCCGGGTTGATCTCCAGCTCGACGAGCTGGCTGCGCTCGCCCTGCGTGACGGCGGCGCGCACGAAGGCACGCTCGGCGCCGGCGCGGACGAGGGGCGCGTCGGAGGCGACGCGGTGGCTGCCGAGGGTCGCGAGGTAGCCGACCGCTTCGACGAGATTGGTCTTGCCCTGCCCGTTGGGGCCCACGAAGGCGGTGACGCCCGGTTCGAGGCTCACCTCGGCACGCTCGTACGAGCGGAAATCGGCCAGCGACAGGTGCGTGACGTGCATGGGCTGAGCGGGCTCCTCGACTCCCGGCGCGGGACTCACCGGCGCGGGGCGGCGCGCGTCACGTCGACCGTGCCGCACACCGCCCCGCGTGGCGTCCTACTTGCTGTTCTTCTCGACCGCGTGGCCGCCGAACTGATTGCGCAGCGCGGCGATCATCTTCATCTGCGGCGAGTCGTCCTGGCGCGAGGAGAAGCGCGCGAAGAGCGAGGCCGTGATGGTGGGCAGCGGTACGGCGTGGTCGATCGCGGCCTCGACCGTCCAGCGGCCTTCGCCGGAGTCGGCCGCGAACCCGCGCAGCTGCTCCAGGTGCTCGTCCTCGTCGAGCGCGTTGACCGCGAGGTCGAGGAGCCAGGAGCGGATGACGGTCCCCTCCTGCCAGGAGCGGAAGATCTCCCGCACGTCGGTGACCGAGTCGGCCGCCTCCAGGAGCTCCCAGCCCTCGGCGTACGCCTGCATCATGGCGTACTCGATGCCGTTGTGGACCATCTTCGCGAAGTGGCCCGCGCCGACCTTGCCCGCGTGGACGGAGCCGAAGTCGCCCTCGGGCTTGAGGGCGTCGAAGACCGGCTGCACCTTGGCGACGTTCTCGTCGGTGCCGCCGTACATCAGCGCGTAGCCGTTCTTGAGGCCCCAGACGCCGCCGGAGACTCCGCAGTCGACGAAGCCGATGTCCTTGAGGCCCAGCTCGACGGCGTGCTTCTCGTCGTCCGTCCAGCGGGAGTTCCCGCCGTCGACGACGACGTCGCCCGGCTCCAGGAGCGCGGCGAGCTCGTCGACCGTGGACTGGGTCGCGGCACCGGCCGGAACCATGACCCACACGACGCGCGGACCCTTGAGGCTGCTCACCAGCTCTTCGAGGCTGCCGACGTCCGAGACGTCCGGATTCCGGTCGTAGCCGATGACGGTGTGGCCTGCGCGGCGGATGCGCTCGCGCATGTTGCCGCCCATCTTGCCGAGGCCGATGAGACCGAGCTCCATCACTGTTCCTTAGGTCGCGTGCTGGCTTTCGTACCGGTGTCCGAGCCTACTGCCGGGGGGCCGTGCACACCTGTGGGCTCAGCCGCTCAGCCGTACCGGCATGATCAGGTACTTGTAGGCGTCGTCGGCCTCGGCGTCGACGGCCGGGCGACCGCTCAGCAGGGCCGGCTTCGTCGAGGTCGTGAAGGAGAGCTGGGCGACCGGCGAGTCGATGGCGCTGAGCCCGTCGAGCAGGAAGGTCGGGTTGAAGGCGATGGAGATGTCATCGCCTTCGAGCTGCGCGTCGACGCGCTCCACAGCCTGTGCGTCGTCGCTGGAACCGGCCTCCAGGATCAGCACGCCCTGCTCGAAGCTGAGCCGCACCGGGGTGTTCCGCTCGGCGACGAGGGCGACGCGCTTGACGGCCTCGACGAAGGGCGCGGTCTCGATGACGGCGACCGAGTTGAACTCGGTGGGGAAGAGCGTGCGGTACTTCGGGAGGTCGCCCTCCAGGAGCCGCGTCGTGGTGCGGCGGCCCGCGCCCTCGAAGCCGATGAGGCCCTCGCCCGAGCCGGAGCCGGAGAGCGCGATCGTCACGTTGTCGCCGTTGGTGAGCGACTTGGCGGTGTCGAGGAGGGTCTTCGCCGGGACGAGCGCGACGGCGGAGATCTCGGCGTCCTCGGGCTTCCACAGGAACTCGCGGACCGCGAAGCGGTAGCGGTCGGTGGAGGCGAGGGTCACGGTGTCGCCCTCGATCTCGATGCGCACGCCGGTGAGGACGGGGAGGGTGTCGTCGCGGCCCGCGGCGATGGCGACCTGCTGAGCGGCGGAGGCGAAGACCTCACCGGGCACGGTGCCGGTCGCGGAGGGCATCTGCGGCAGCGCCGGGTACTCCTCGACGGGGAGCGTGTGGAGCGTGAAGCGGGACGATCCACAGGTGACCGTCGCCCGTACACCGTCTGTGGAAATCTCCACGGGGCGGTTGGGCAGGGCGCGGCAGATGTCGGCAAGGAGGCGCCCGGAGACGAGGACGGTGCCCTCCTCCTCCGTCTCGGCCTCGACGGAGACCCGCGCCGAGACCTCGTAGTCGAAGCCGGAGAGGCTCAGGGTGCCCTCCTCCGCCTTCAGCAGCAGGCCCGCGAGGACCGGAGCCGGCGGGCGAGCCGGGAGGCTGCGTGCCGCCCACGCCACTGCCTCCGCGAGTACGTCGCGTTCCACCCGGATCTTCACCTGAGCCCGCCTCCTGCGTGATTCCTGCTCGTCTGCCGCCGCTCGCCTGCTTCTCGCGGCAGCCGCTCTGTCTGGCGCCCGCTCCGCTCGGGGACCGGGACCGTGTCGCCCCCGGCTCGGGAAGCGAGGTGTCCCTCGGCCCTCGGCGGGGAAGGACGTCGGTGTCCAGTCTGACGTACCGCACTGACAGCTGGTGCCCTCGGTCGTCAAATCGGCCTCGGAGCTCTTCGGAGGCCTCGGAGCGAGTTGTGCACAGGCCCCGCTTCGAAACGAATTCCCAGCTCTCTCTAGTCGTTAGTAGTAGTAGGGCCTGTGGATACCGTGGATAACCCCGTTTTCGCAGCTCAGAGCAGGTTTTTTATCCCCAGGTCCTGGGGACGGCGCCTGGGGAGAACCCGGGGTAACTGTGGACAGCCGAAAGTTGTGCACAGGGCGTCCACAAGAGAGGCCGACTTGTCCCCAGCTGCGTCCCCAGATCCGCGACGGTTTCCCACAGGGGGTCTGTCAGCTTCGCTGTGACGCCTTTCACTCGCGGCGGTGAGGGGGCGTGTTCTGTTGCCGAACAGTGGACAGCCCTGTGGAGAAGCTGTGCACAACCACTCCCTGCCTGTGGGCAGCCGCCCGAACCCGGTGGACAAGCCTCCCGGACGGCCTGTGGACAAAAAGTTCTCCACAGCCTGTGGATAACGGTTTTCCACTAATCCCCAGCCACCTGACCAGCCAGGACCGTGTCCACACAGCCTCCCCTGTGGACAGGATCTGGACAACTCCGCTGTCCCCACCATGTGGAGGAAAAAAAGTCGCCGAATCTGTGGACAACACCCGTAACCGGGCGAGGAATCGAACAGGGAGGGGGTGGGGGGAGAGGTGCGGAGGGGCGATGCGGGGGAGGGGGGAGGTGGGGATGAGGGGGACGCGGGTGCGGGTGGGGGTGTTTTGGAGACGTGTTGGGGGTGTGGGGGGCGGTGGTTTCTGGGTGGTTGGGGAATTGGGGGAGGCGTGTGACGGGGGGTGGGGAGCGGGGGGCGCGGGGGGCGTGAGGGGGGATCAGGGGGTGGGGCGGGGTGGGTGCTGGTGGTGCGGCTCTGCGAGGGCGGGGCGGGGCGTTTCTGCCGGCCGAGGGAGCGGGGGTGGGGGTGCGGGGTTGGGTGGGGCTTCGACGGGCGGTCAGGCGACGGAGGGCTGGGGGAGGGCGAGTCGTGGTGGGCCGGGCGGGTGGCAGTGGGCGTTGAACCGGCGACAGGTGAGGGCGGGCGGGGCCGTCTGGACGAGGTGGGGCTAGCGGGCCCGTGCCGAGGGGGTAGCGGGTCCATGCCGAAGCTGGACCGCCCTATGCGGGCTGTTGCCGGGTCTGGGTGGCCTCCGGCTCGGCGGGCGCGTGCACTTGCAGAGGAGCAGTTGGTGGGGGGCTCGGGCTGCCGACTGCCGCTCAGGATGTGCGCGGGGCGCGGCCGCCCGAGGGTGTCGTACGGGCGTCGCTGCGTGCTGCGGTCGTTGGCTCAGGGCGGGGAGGCACGTGGGGCGGGTGCGCGCGGAGGCGGCAGGAGCGGGGGCGTGTCAGGTGAGGTGCGCTCACTGCGTCACGCAACCCGCATGGTGAGCCGCTGGGGGGCTTGGTCGCGCGGGCCTGGTCGGCGGTACGCATCCGTGCGCGGGGCGGAGGGGACTCGTACAGCCGCGCCCTTCTGCCGCCCGCTGCGCGGCAGGGCAGCCCGGTGCAATCACGTCCACTGCCGCAATCACGTCAACTACTGCAAGCGGGGCGCCTGCTGCGCGTGCGGCACTGGCTGCAAGCGGGGCACCGGGTGCACGTACGGCACTGGCTGCACACGTACGGCACCCCGCTGGAAGCAGGGGCCACCCCACTGCAAGCAGCCAGCCACTGCGCAGCGGACAGCCCCCACCCGCCCTGGGGGGCTCCCCTGCATCCATTATTTCGCGGATCGCAAGCCGCCCCCGACCACGCCCCCCAATCTGTGGATAACCAAGCCCCAATAAAAAATCCCGTCACTCTTCCTGGTGACGAGATTTCAGCGAACCGAGCGAGACCACAGATCATCCGACCGGAACCCAGCCGAGTCGCACCACGCGTCGGCCCCCCAGCTACGCGAGCCAACGGCCCACGCCATCGAACAAGTCGCGCACCACCGACAACTCCGCGCCCCCAGCTCGCGAACCACCCACCGACCCGCCCTGGGCCCCCAGGACCTGCCCCGCCCGACCCCAAGGCCCGCCCCCCCGCTGCTCCCCCAACGGCCCCCCACCGGCTCCCCGACTACCCGTTCTTGATCCGGTTCGTCAGCTCCGTGACCTGGTTGTAGATCGAGCGTCGCTCCGCCATGAGCGCCCGGATCTTCCGGTCGGCGTGCATGACGGTCGTGTGGTCGCGACCGCCGAACTGCGCGCCGATCTTCGGCAGCGAGAGATCGGTCAGTTCGCGGCACAGGTACATCGCGATCTGCCGCGCCGTGACCAGGACCCGGCTGCGCGAGGAGCCGCACAGGTCCTCGACGGTCTGGCCGAAGTAGTCGGCGGTCGCCGACATGATCGCGGAGGCCGTGATCTCCGGCGAGGCGTCCTCGCCGCCGGGGATGAGGTCCTTGAGCACGATCTCGGTGAGGCCGAGGTCGACGGGTTGCCTGTTCAGCGAGGCGAAGGCGGTCACCCGGATGAGCGCGCCCTCCAGCTCACGGATGTTCCGCGAGATGCGCGAAGCGATGAACTCCAGGACCTCGGGCGGGGCGTTGAGCTGCTCCTGCACCGCCTTCTTGCGCAGGATCGCGATGCGGGTCTCCAGCTCCGGCGGCTGGACATCCGTGGTCAGTCCCCACTCGAAACGGTTCCTGAGCCGGTCCTCAAGCGTCACCAACTGGCGCGGCGGACGATCGGAGGAGAGCACGATCTGCTTGTTCGCGTTGTGCAGCGTGTTGAAGGTGTGGAAGAACTCCTCCTGCGTCGACTCCTTGTCCGCGAGGAACTGGATGTCGTCGACGAGGAGGATGTCCATCTCGCGGTACCGCTTGCGGAAACTGTCGCCCTTGCCGTCCCGGATGGAGTTGATGAACTCGTTCGTGAATTCCTCGGAACTCACGTACCGCACCCGCGTCCCGGGATACAGGCTGCGCGCGTAATGACCGATCGCGTGCAGGAGGTGCGTCTTGCCGAGGCCGGACTCGCCGTAGATGAAAAGCGGGTTGTACGCCTTCGCGGGCGCCTCGGCCACCGCGACCGCCGCCGCGTGCGCAAAGCGGTTCGACGCGCCGATCACGAACGTGTCGAAGAGGTACTTCGGGTTCAGCCGCGCGGTCGGCTCGCCAGGGCCCGCCGCGGGCGCGGGCTGCGCGGCCAGGGGCCCCGGCGCCCCGCTCGGCGCCAGCGAAGGTCCGCCCTGCGAGGGCAGCGGTACCCCGGCGGGACCACGCTGCCGCCCGGGCCCCGGCCGCGCGGGCTCCTCGCCGCGCTCCCGCTGCTCACCGGCGCCGTGCTCCTCGTACCCGCGTGTCTCCTCGCGCGGACGCTGCTCCTCGTAGCCGCGCCCGTACCCACCGCGCCCGCCCGGCTTCTCGTACACCCCTCGCTGCTGCTCGTACGGGGAGGCGGGCCGCTCCTGCTCGTACCGCTCCGCGGATTCGTACCGCTCGCCCGGCTCGTAGCGTTCGCCGGACTCGTACCGGTCGCCCGCGTCGAAGCGCTCGGGACGATCACCGCGCTCGGCGCGTTCCGGCTGTTCGTACCGTTCGTCGCGGCTCTCGCGCCCGTCCTGCTTCTCGTACGGGGAGCGCTCGGCCGGCGCCTGCCGGTAGTCGCCGCGGCCGCCCTGGCCGTACGTGTCGGACTCCGGGTAGCCGAGGCGCTGCTGCTGCCAGCCGTAGTCCTCGTGCACGCGCGGCCAGGAGCCGGGCGCCTGGTACTCGTGGTAGACGGGGCGAACGGTGGGGCCGCGCTCGATCGGCGGCTCGTAGAGCGTCTGGGGCTGGATCTCCTCGTACCGGCCCTGCTCCTCGTACCGCGGCTGGGCCGGCTCCTCGAAACGGGGGCGCGGCACCTGGACCGGCTCCTCGTAGCGAGGCGCCGCGGGAGCGTCCCCCATCGACTCGTCGACCGTGATCGCGATGCGGATGGGACGCCCGCACTCGCGGCTGAGCGTCTCGCTCACGACCGGAGCGAGACGGCCCTCCAGGACCGTCTTGGCGAACTCGTTCGGCACCGCGAGCAGCGCCGTGTCGGCGACGAGCGCGAGGGGCTGGCAGCGCCGTACCCAGTGCTCGTCCTTGCCCTCGACCCCCGGAGCCCTGCTGTCGGGGCCGTCGCCGAGCAACTGGTCCACCACGCGCGGCCACACTGCGGCAAGATCGGCGGGTACATCAGCCACAGGGCACGCTCTCTCACACGGTTCCGGCGCACTCCGTGGAGTGGTTCCGGGGCGGGTTCACACAGGTCGGATCGGGGTGGATCAGTGGCTGGGGCTCCGCCGCGGCATCCGGAAAGGCTTCCGGGCGGCGGCGTGGCACAAGGCACGAGGGTTCCAGTCCAGCCACGGTAGTCATCGGGGCCTGTACGGTTCAAGTTGTTGTCCACAGCCTGTGCACAGTGTCGCGCACCCGGGCGGGTTTGACCGGAAGAGCCCCGCCCGCGTACCGTGCACAGGTCGAGTTGTCGATGGCTGCTGCCGCCTGCCTCCGATGGGCATGGATCGCAACCGAACTTCACGATTCCGATGAGTCGCGGTCCGGGTGATCAATACAAAGCGGTGCACTCGGTGCGTTGAACGAGCTACTCGTGGGCGCACGGTGACAGCCAGGGCGACGCCCGCCACCTATCGATCTTTACTGGAGCCCCCGAGTGAGCAAGCGCACCTTCCAGCCGAACAACCGTCGTCGCGCCAAGACCCACGGCTTCCGGCTGCGGATGCGTACCCGTGCCGGCCGCGCGATTCTCGCGTCCCGCCGCAACAAGGGTCGCGCCCGTCTGTCCGCCTGATTCTGTACAGGTCATGACGCCGTGCTGCCTTCTGACAACAGGCTGAGGCGGCGCGAGGACTTCTCGACCGCAGTACGCCGAGGACGCCGAGCGGGTCGCCCGCTGCTGGTAGTCCATCTCAAAAGCGGTTCCACGGACCCGCACGCCACCGGGGAGAGCACTCCCCCGGTGCGTGCGGGTTTCGTCGTGAGCAAGGCGGTCGGCAAGGCCGTCGTGCGCACCTCGGTGAAGCGGAAGCTTCGTCACCTCATACGGGACCGCCTTTCGCTCCTCCCCCCCGGTAGCCTGGTGGTCGTACGCGCGTTGCCCGGGGCGGGCGACGCGGATCACGCCCAACTGGCCCGAGACCTCGACGCCGCCCTGAAGCGGCTGCTGGGAGGGGGCACCCGATGAAGTACCCACTGCTCGCGCTGATCAAGCTCTACCAGTGGACCATCAGCCCCTTGCTGGGGCCGGTGTGCAAGTACTATCCGTCGTGCTCCCACTACGGCTTCACGGCCATCGACCGCCACGGTGCGATCAAGGGGACGGCATTGGCCGCCTGGCGCATCCTGCGCTGCAATCCCTGGTCGCACGGCGGGGTCGATTACGTACCACCGCGCAAGCGCCCCCGATGGCACGAGGCGCTGCGTGCTGCCTGGCGGTCGCGGTCCCAGGGACCCGCCGCCACGCCTGTGTCTCCCGAGGGCGGTACGCCCCCCGAGGGTGGTGCCCCGGCCGGGGTCAGTGCCCCGGACTCATCCAGCCCGGTCGCCGAGACCCCGTCCCCCGCTCAAGGAGCCTGATTAGTGGACACGATTGCCAGTTGGTTCAGTTTCATCACGACACCCGTCTCCTGGGTGATCGTGCAGTTCCACACGCTGTACGGATGGATCTTCGGCCCTGACACCGGCTGGGCCTGGGGCCTGTCCATCGTGTCCCTCGTGATCATCATCCGGATCTGCCTGATCCCGCTCTTCGTGAAGCAGATCAAGGCGACCCGCGCGATGCAGACGCTGCAACCCGAGATGAAGCGCATCCAGGAGCGCTACAAGAGCGACAAGCAGCGCCAGAGCGAAGAGATGATGAAGCTGTACAAGGAGTCGGGTACCAACCCGCTCTCCTCGTGCCTTCCGATCCTCGTGCAGTCCCCGTTCTTCTTCGCGCTCTACCACGTGCTCGACGGCATCGCGTCGAACAAGAAGATCGGCGTCATCAACGACAAGCTCCTCGACTCCGCACAGCAGGCGCACATCTTCGGTGCCCCGCTGGCCGCGAAGTTCACGAGCGGCGCCGACTCCCTCGGTGCCGACCTCACCACGGTGCGCATCGTCACCGCGTTCATGATCGTCCTGATGTCGGCCTCGCAGTTCTTCACGCAGCGCCAGCTGATGACGAAGAACGTCGACACCTCCGTGAAGACCCCGTTCATGCAGCAGCAGAAGATGCTCATGTACGTCTTCCCGGTCATGTTCGCCGTCTTCGGCATCAACTTCCCCGTCGGCGTTCTCCTCTACTGGCTGACCACCAACGTGTGGACCATGGGCCAGCAGATGTACGTCATCCGCCAGAACCCGACCCCCGGCTCCAAGGCCCAGGCCGCTTACCTGGAGCGCCAGCTCAAGCACCTCACCCACACCGGCCAGGTCCGCACCAAGCGGGACCGCACCGCGATCAAGGCGATCGTCTCGAAGGGCCGGGAGCGCAACGAGGCCGAGCGGAAGTTCATCAACGGACTGAGCAAGGCGGGCTTCGCGGCCCAGCCCGACGGCAACATCGCGAAGGGCGAGAGCGCGGTCGCGACCCTTGAGGGCGACGAGACCACCGGTGGCACCGGGCCCCGGCGCCAGCAGCCGAAGAGGCAGTCGAAGTCCCAGCGGCAGTCCGGCACCGCCGCTGCCGGCGGCTCGGCACCCGATACGGGCGCGGACTCCTCCGGCACGGACAAGGGCGCCGCGGCGGGCGGCTCCGGCGCGACCGGAGCCAAGCAGGGTGGCAACCGGCCCGCGCAGAAGAAGAGCCCGGGCAAGAACACGGGTGGCGGCTCCACCGCCGCGAAGCCCGCGGGGGGCGGCAAATCCGGTGCGTCCGGGTCCGGCTCCCAGGCCAAGCAGGGTCAGCGCAAGGGCGGTCCACAGCGCCCCAAGCACCCGTCCTCCAAGAAGTAAGAAGGAGTCCAGCTCGTGACGGAAGGCACTACCTCCGCCGCTCCCGAGGAGGCCACCGACGGTGGCGACTCGCTCAGCCGTCTGGAGCAGGAAGGCGAGATCGCCGCGGACTACCTCGAAGGTCTGCTCGACATCGCCGACCTCGACGGTGACATCGACATGGACGTCGAGGCCGATCGCGCCGCGGTCTCGATCGTCAGCGACAGCGGCCGGGACCTGCAGAAGCTCGTCGGCCGCGACGGCGAGGTCCTGGAGGCTCTCCAGGAGCTGACCCGGCTCGCCGTGCACCGGGAAACCGGTGACCGCAGTCGGCTGATGCTGGACATCGCGGGCTACCGCGCGAAGAAGCGCCAGGAGCTGAGCGAGCTGGGCGCCGAAGCCGCCGCCGACGCCAAGAGCAGCGGTGAGCCGGTCCGACTGCGTCCCATGTCGCCCTTCGAGCGCAAGGTCGTGCACGACGCGGTCAAGGCGGCGGGGCTGCGCAGCGAGTCCGAGGGCGAGGAACCGGAGCGGTTCGTCGTCGTCCTGCCCGCCTGAGTCCGCAGGTACGGACACGACGGGTATCTCCGTACCGGTCGCGTCCGTACGACCGGAGCCCCGCTCCCAGGGCGCCCCGGCCCCGCAGCACCCGTGTCCGGCCCCGTCTGACCACAGGCGGGGCCGGATTGCGTCAGGTGTCCCCGGCGCCCTGTCCCTCTTTTTCCTTTCCACTTTTCACGAAGCTGTTCCAGGAACGAGCCCCGGCCACCGCGGCCGGGCGCGAGAACGCGGTACGGAAGGACGGTCCCCGTGACGGAGGCAGCACAGCTCCCCCCGGCCCCGGAGGTAGCCAGGCAGGTCTTCGGCGAGAGCTTCGCCGACGCGGTCCGGTACGCGGAACTCCTCGCCGACGCGGGGGTACGCCGGGGGCTCATCGGCCCGCGCGAGGTGCCGAGGCTCTGGGAGCGGCACCTCCTCAACTGCGCGGTGCTCTCCGAGGTCGTCCCCGAAGGGGTCACCGTCTGCGATGTGGGTTCGGGCGCCGGGCTTCCGGGCATCCCGCTCGCTCTGGTCCGCAGAGACCTCAAGATCACCCTTCTTGAGCCGCTCCTCCGGCGCACGAACTTCCTCACCGAGGTGGTGGAACTGCTGGGCCTCGACCACGTGACGGTCGTCCGGGGACGGGCCGAGGAGGTGCTCGGCACGCTCCAGCCCGTTCACGTCGTGACCGCCCGCGCCGTGGCTCCGCTCGACCGCCTCGCCGGCTGGGGCGTCCCGCTCCTGAGGCCGTACGGCGAGATGCTCGCGCTCAAGGGCGATACCGCGGAGGAGGAGGTGCGTAACGCGGGTGCCGCGCTCAGCAAGCTCGGCGCTGTACGCACCTCTGTCCTGCACGTCGGCGAGGGCTTGGTGGACCCGCTCTCGACCGTCGTGCGTGTCGAGGTGGGCGAGAGCCCCGGCGGGGTGCGCTTCGCGGCGAAGCGAGCGAAGGCGGCGCGGACGGGGAGGACGAGCCGGAGGCGACGCTGAGGGGCCCCGGCTGAGAAGGGCTTACCGCGCGAGGCGCTTGTTGGCTGAGAAGGGGCGGGGGCGATGTTTCACGTGAAACATCGCCCCCGCCCCTTCTCAGCGGTTAACGGGGCGGACGTGCCAGGTGGTTCGGACAACCGGACCGGCAGAAGCCTCTCCGCTCGTCCGTTGCGGCCCTCCGTTTGGGCCGACCGGTGGTGAGTACGCCCGGCGGGGTGTAGGGGGGCCGGGGCACGCGTGGGTGACGGAGTGTCTGCCTGGCACCGAGCGAGGGGCTCGGCATCGTGTTTCACGTGAAACAGCGCTCGTTGCTTCAGGGCATCATCAGCCGGGGCCGCTCGGCGGCCGAACCGCGCGAACGCAGGCCCCTGGGGAAAACTTCGGGGAAGTCCGCACAGCGCTCACTCGGAAGAGTGGCGGGATTTTCGGAAAGGGCGAGTCTATCCACAGAAGACAGGACCTCACTGGTTGCAGGGGCTCCCGGCATGGGAGGCTCTGTTCAACGCGAGCCTGAAGTCGAGGAGGGTGAATCCTTGCGGTCCGATGCCCCTATCGCAGGACCGATGACCGAACCGGTCCCCGGTCCCCGTACCGAAGCAGAGGGCGATGTTTCACGTGAAACATTGCCGTCCGCTCAGAACATCCCGGCCGTCCCCGGTGGTCAACGCGCTGCCGCGGAAGCCCTCGGACGTAGCGCCGAGGGAATGCCGCGTCCGGAACAGACCCGGATCATGATCGTGGCGAACCAGAAGGGCGGGGTGGGGAAAACCACCACCACCGTCAATCTCGCCGCATCCCTCGCCCTGCTCGGCTCGCGTGTTCTTGTGATCGACCTCGATCCACAGGGGAACGCCTCAACCGCCCTGGGGATCGACCACCACGCCGAAGTCCCTTCCATCTACGACGTGCTGGTGGAGAGCAAGCCGCTCTCCGATGTGGTGCAGCCGGTACGGGATGTCGAAGGTCTCTTCTGTGCCCCCGCCACCATCGATCTCGCCGGCGCCGAGATCGAACTCGTCTCGCTGGTGGCTCGGGAGAGCCGTCTCCAGCGGGCGATCCAGTCGTACGAGCAGCCGTTGGACTACGTGCTCATCGACTGCCCACCCAGCCTCGGCCTGCTCACCGTGAACGCACTGGTGGCCGGAGCCGAGGTACTCATCCCGATTCAGTGCGAGTACTACGCCCTGGAGGGCCTTGGGCAGTTGCTGCGCAACGTCGAACTGGTGCGGGGACATCTCAATCCCACGCTCCACGTCTCGACGATCCTGCTGACGATGTACGACGGCAGGACGCGCCTCGCCTCACAGGTGGCCGATGAAGTACGCAGCCACTTCGGAGCGGAGGTGCTGCGGACGAGCATTCCTCGCTCGGTCCGTATCTCCGAAGCTCCCAGCTACGGCCAGACCGTACTGACTTATGACCCGGGCTCCAGCGGCGCCCTCTCCTACTTCGAAGCGGCTCGCGAGATCGCGCTTCGGGGAGCGGGTGTCTTCGAAGTCCCGGAGTCCGCCCCTGGCACGGGCGCAGAGACCGAACAACACAGCATGGTGGAGGGGACACAGTGACAACACAACGCAGGGGGCTCGGGCGTGGGCTCCAAGCCCTCATCCCGACGGCCGCGTCGGCCGAGAAGGCGGCCGCCGCTACGGCGACACGGCCGGACGGGCCCCGCGTGCCGGCGGCCGGCGGACCTGTACTGGGTGAACGGGGCGTGGCAGCGGCCAAGCTGACGGCGCCCGTCGAGAGCGATGTTTCACGTGAAACATCGGAGAGCGGGCAGCGCGGCGGACTGCCTCCGGCGCCGGAGGGCGCCTTCTTCGCGGAGCTGCCGCTCGATCAGATCATCCCGAACCGCGATCAGCCGCGAGGGATCTTCGATGAGGTCGCCCTGCGCGAACTCATCGACTCGATCAAGGAAGTGGGGCTGCTTCAGCCCGTCGTCGTGCGCCAGCTCGACGAGGAGCAGTTCGAGCTCATCATGGGTGAGCGCCGTATGCGGGCCAGTAAGGAGGCCGGCCTCACGACGATCCCCGCGATCGTCCGGGCCACGGAGGACGATCGGCTGCTCCTGGACGCGCTGCTGGAGAACCTGCACCGCTCCCAGCTCACGCCGCTCGAAGAGGCGCACGCCTACGAGCAGTTGCTCAAGGACTTCAACTGCACCCATGAGGAACTGGCGAAGCGGGTGGGCCGTTCGCGCCCGCAGGTGACGAATACGCTGCGTCTGCTCAAGCTCTCGCCGTCCGTGCAGAAGAAGGTGGACGCCGGGGTGCTCTCCGCCGGCCACGCGCGAGAGCTGCTGTCGGTGGAGGATTCCGCCGAGCAGGACAAGCTTGCCGAGCGCATCATCAGGGAGGGGCTCTCCGTCCGCTCCGTGGAGGAGATCACCCACCTCATGCGCTCGCATCCCGGCCCGGCGAAGAGTGCGCCGAAGCCGCGTGCGGGCTCGGTGACCTCGCCGGCGCTCAGTGAGCTGGCCGGTCGGCTCTCGGACCGTTTCGAGACGCGCGTGAAGGTGGATCTGGGGCAGAAGAAGGGGAAGATCGTCGTTGAGTTCGCCTCAGTGGACGACCTCCAGCGCATTCTCTCCCAGCTTGCCCCGGACGAGGGTTCGCTCTTCTCCACGCAGCCCCGGGCAAAGGACGAGAAGGACGAGAAGGACGAGGGCGAAAGCTGATCCATTCCGCTCGGGGGCCGATGTTTCACGTGAAACATCGGCCCCCGATGTGTGTGGTGAGTGAGAGGGGCTCTTTGCCCGCACGCGGTGTCGACCCAGTGGCGTCATGGATACGATGCGACCGGGTCCGGCGTTTCGGGTGTCGGTGAGCATCGCCGCGACTGCGGGCGGTTGACCGGAGCGTCGGCCCAAGGAAGTGAGGAACTGCCTTCATGGGGCGTCGCCTGGTACCTCTCACTCTGGACAACCTTGCCGATCTGCCGACGCCATGCCGCGAGTGCGTCTTCTGGGAACTCGACTCGGTACGTGGCGAGGAGGCCGTGGCCCAGGGCACCGCAGCGCAGGAGAAGGAGGCCTGGCTCTCCAGCGTTCTTCTGGAGTGGGGGTCCTGCGGCCGGCTCGTCTACGTGGACGACGTCCCTGCGGGGTTCGTGCTCTACGCACCTCCCGCTTACGTGCCCCGCTCCACGGCCTTCCCGACGAGCCCCGTGGGCCCGGACGCCGTACAGCTCATGACTGCCCGCATCCACCCGGGCTATCAAGGTCAGGGCCTGGGGCGGGTACTCGTGCAGACGGTCGCCAAGGATCTGTTGCGGCGCAACTTCAAAGCGATGGAAGCCTTCGGGGACACCCACGGGGCTTCCGCCTCCTGCCTCCTGCCCGCAGAGCATCTGCTCGCGGTGGGCTTCAAGACGGTACGAGCACACCCGACGAGGCCGCGACTACGCCTGGAGTTGCGGTCCACGGTCTCCTGGAAAGAAGACGTGGAACACGCGCTCGACAGGCTCCTCGGCGCGGTCCAGAAAGAGCCGACTCTGCGGCCGCTCTGACCCTCGATGTTTCACGTGAAACATCGGGGCCCATGTTTCACGTGAAACATGGGCCCCGATGTGGGCGTTCCCGCGTGCGAGCACGCCGCGTGGAACTCAGGCGGTCGGCGTCACGAAGGCATCGAGATCGCGCAGGATCGCGGCCTTCGGCTTCGCGCCGACGATCGTCTTCACGACCTCGCCGCCCTGGTAGACGTTGAGGGTCGGAATGGACATGACGCCGTACTTGGTCGCCGTCTCCTGATTGGCGTCGATGTCGAGCTTCACGATCTCGATCTGCTCGCCATACTCCTTGGCGATGGCCTCCAGGGACGGGGCGATCTGGCGGCAGGGGCCGCACCACTCGGCCCAGAAGTCGACGAGGACGGGCTTGTCGCTCTTGAGTACGACCTCTTCGAAGTCGGCGTCAGTGACGCTCTTCAGGTTGCCAGCCACAGTGGGCTCCTTCATTCCAACGGGGGGTGGGGTGGAGGGAACCGGGTCAGACGGCGGCCGTCTGCTCCGGAGCCGGGGTCTTCTCGGGCTCGGCGGTCTGCTCCGAGTCCGAGAGGGCGGCCAGGTAACGCTCGGCGTCGAGTGCGGCGGAGCAACCCGTGCCGGCAGCGGTGATGGCCTGCCGGTAGGTGTGGTCCACGACATCGCCCGCGCCGAAGACACCGGCCTGGTTGGTGTGGGTCGAGGGGGCCTGGACCTTGAGGTAGCCCTCGTCATCGAGGTCGAGCTGACCACGGAAGAGATCGGTCCGCGGGTCGTGCCCGATGGCGATGAAGAGGCCGGTGACGCCGAGCTCGCTCTGCTCGCCGGTCTTGAGGTTGCGCAGGGTCAGGTGGGAGAGCTTCTGATGGCCGTGGATCTCGGCCACCTCGCTGTCCCAGACGAAGGAGATCTTCGGGTCGGCGAAGGCACGCTCCTGCATCGCCTTCGAGGCGCGCAGGGTGTCCCGGCGGTGGACGATGGTGACGGACTTGGCGAAGCGCGAGAGGAAGGTCGCCTCCTCCATCGCGGTGTCGCCGCCGCCGATGACGGCGATGTCCTGGTCCTTGAAGAAGAAGCCGTCGCACGTCGCGCACCAGGAGACGCCGCGCCCGGACAGCTCGTCCTCGTGCGGCAGGCCGAGCTTGCGGTGCTGGGAGCCGGTGGTCACGATGACGGCCTTGGCGCGGTGCACGGTGCCCGTCGTGTCCGTCACGGCCTTGATCTCACCCGTGAGGTCGACGGAGACGATGTCGTCCGGAATCAGCTCAGCACCGAAGCGTTCGGCCTGGGCGCGCATGTTGTCCATGAGCTCCGGACCCAGGATGCCTTCCTGGAAACCGGGGAAGTTCTCGACCTCGGTCGTGTTCATCAGCGCACCGCCAGCCGTGACCGCGCCCTCGAAGACCAGCGGCTTGAGCGACGCGCGCGCGGTGTACAGGGCGGCCGTGTAACCGGCGGGGCCCGAGCCAATGATGATCACGTTTCGCACGTCACTCACGGCTTGCTTCCTCGTCTCTGCCGACTGCGTCCACTACTGAGGGAAGGGCTCTCGGCGCCTTCATCCCACCCAACCGATCCTACGGGCCGGACATTCCCGTCCGGCCCGTGGCTCACGGTCGCCAGGGGTACAGGGGCAACGGCAGCACCGCGGCCGGCGCGGATACGCGGAGGAGAGAGGCACCTCGGGGCCTCACCGCGGATAGGAGGAGGAGTGGAGTACTTCGCCCTTGGCCGCGGTGCGCAGTGTGGCGCAGGCGGCGTCCACGATGTACGCGGTGACCTGTGCGGTGTCGCGGGCATGGGGGAGCACGACGAGGTACGCCTCCCGGCCTCGGTACATCCCCTTCTCCACACCGAGGGCCGTCTCCTGGCGTCCTATCCCCTGTGTCACACACCGCGGCACCACAGGCGTGGCCGCGCGCAGGGGCGTCTCGATGCCCGTCTCGTTCTGCGGCCGCTGGGGACTCGCCGTGGCGCTGCTCGCGCTCCTCGGGCTGTTCGCCGAGGCATTCCCGTTGTCCTGGAGCAGCGCGCTCACTTCCTTCTTCAGCGGGCTGCCGGAGAAGACCAGGGACTGCTGGCTCTGCTGGGCGGAAGGAGTCCGCTCCTCCTCACCCGGCCCGAGCGAGGAAAGGAGCAGTGAGCCGGCTCCCAGCGCGAGCACGGTAGCCGTGCCGCCCCAGAACAGGCGGCGCCTCGATCGCTCCCTCGTCCCCGCCCGTCCGGGCCCGGAGGGGGCGGGCCGTGCGGGCGTGGGCCGGGTGCGACGTGATGTTTCACGTGAAACATCACGTGGCGGAGGCGGTGGCACGGAAGTGCGGCCAGTGGATGTTTCACGTGAAACATGGGCGTCGGGCGAGGACGCCGTGCCGGATGTTTCACGTGAAACATCGCTCCTGGCTCCGGCGCCCGCCCCGACGCATGTTTCACGTGAAACATCGGTCTCCTCCGCCACCGCGCGAAGCGCTGCGTCGATCCCCGCGCTCACGTCCACGGGCAGGGGCGGCGGTGCGGGGAGGGCCCCGAGCAGCATGCGGATCTCCGCCAGCGAGGAGTAGATCTCGGCACAGTCGGAGCAGTCCGTCAGGTGTTCGCGCAGCGCGGTGCTGTGCTGGGGCGGCAGAAGGTCTTCGGTGAGGTCGGCGAGTTCCTCCGGGGAGGGGTGCTCGGTCGGTTCTGTTCGCGTGGTCATGCTCGCCCACCTCCGTCCTGTGCCGTCGTGGGGTCCTGGGGATGTGCTTGCGGTGGGACGGGAGTGCCCCCCTCCTGGTTCCCCTTGAGGGACGCCTTTCGGCCGGACGGGGGGGCGGTCGCCGGAGGCGGCGGCCCGCTTGGCTCCTTGCGCGGGGCGGGGGGCCTCCCCGATCTCGTCGCCCCGGTGCGGAGATGCGTGAGCAGGGGCAGAAGACGGGCTCGGCCGCGGGCGCATCGGCTCTTGACGGTCCCCGGGGCCACGTCGAGGATGCGGGCGGCCTCGGCGACGGGATAGCCCTGCATGTCGACGAGGACGAGGGCGGCGCGCTGTTCGGCGGGGAGGGTGCGCAGGGCGGCGAGGAGTTCGCGGTGCAGATCGGCACGTTCGGCCGGAGCCTCGGCGGATTCCTCGGGGCGGAGCAGGTGTTCCAGGCGGACGGTGTCCTCGACGGGTGAGGTGTGCCGAGCCTCGGCCTTTCGCGCGCGGTCCAGGCAGGCGTTGACGGTGATGCGGTGGAGCCAGGTGGTCACCGCGGACCGGCCGCCGAAGGTGTGGGCGGCACGGTAGGCCGAGACGAAGGCGTCCTGAACGGCGTCGGCAGCGTCCTCGCGGTTGCCGAGGGTGCGCAGGGCGACGGCCCACAGTCGTTCGCGGTGGCGCCGCACGAGCTCGCCGAAGGCTTCGTGCTCGCCCGCGACGTGCCGGGCGAGCAGATCGTGGTCGCTGAGTTCCTGGTACCGGCCTTCGTCCACGCTGCCCTCCCCCGGCGGACGTCGCCTCGAACCTAGCCCATGAACGTCACATCGGTAATGGCTTGCTTGTATCCGGCGCCGCTGTAGCCGTCCTTGGCCGCGTACGGCATGGCGGTGATCCACATGACGACGTACCGGGCCTTCACGGGCTTGTCGGCCTTGATGGTGAGCTTGGAGCCGCTGGTGGTGTTGTCCGCGATCTTCTTCATCCCGGAGAGCGGGGCGGAGGAGGAGAGCGAGTCGGCGGCGTAGAGCGTCACGGTCGTGTGATCACCCGGGTACAGCATGTCTATCGTCGCCGTGGAGAGGTTTTTCTCAGCCCCGAGGTCGTAGGTGATGCCCACGCCCTTCTTGAAGGCCGGGTTCATGTCCGGGCCGTCCTCGTAGGACTTGGTGCGCCAGTAGCTGTCGCTCTTGCCGTCGTAGGTGAGCGGCACCTGGTCGGTGTGCTGCGGGGTGCCGTCCGGGTAGTACTCGACCGCGTCCTTGACGGGGAGCTGCTTGGGGGCGGGGGCGGCCTTCTTGCCGGAGCCCTTCTCGATCGTCGATTCGCTCTGCGGCTTCTCGGGACTCTTGTCGAGGAACGTGTCCGCGAGCTGCCAGCTACCGAGGCCGAGGGCGGCGATGAGCAGCGCGGACACGCCCCACTTGAGCGCGCGCCCGGTGCGCCCCTGGAGCGGGGGCGGCGGGGCGGGCGGTGCCTGGGGCGGTGTGGGGCCCGCGGGCGGACGGCCGTAGGGGTTCTGCGGGAAGGCGGGAGCCTGGTACTCGGGCGGAGCGGTGTACGCCGGCTCGGGCGGGCGGATGCGGGGCAGTTCGTCGACCGCGGCGGCGAGCTCTGCGGGCGTGGTGCAGGGCGGCTCCTGCCGCGAGGCCGTGGCGCCCTCGTTGGCGAGCGCGCGCACGGCCAGCTCTGACAGTCCCCGGTGGACCCCGGCACGTACCTGGTCGGGCGGGAGCACGCCGACGCCCTTGGGCAACCCCGAGAGGCCGTACGCGTCGTCCTCGTACGGCCAGCGCTGCGTGAGGGAGGCGTACAGGAGGGCGCCGATGGCCTCGGTGTCGGTGCGGCCGGGGTCCTCGCTCGTGACGCCGCGCAGCGCGGCGTTCACGGCGAGCCCGCGGATGCGGTACTGGCCGCTCGACGTGCGGAGGACGGAGCCCGGATTGAGCCGGAGGTGGGAGAGCCCGGCCCGGTGGGCCGCCGCCATCGCCTGCGAGACGTGGCAGACCATCTCGTACGCCTCATGTGCCTCAAGCGGTCCGGTGGCGAGGAGCGTGGTCAGCTCGGTGGCGTCGGGGAGCCACTCGTGGACGACGTAGACGAGGTCGTTGTCCTCGACGGCGTCCAGGACCTGCACGAAGCGCGGGTCGGTGAGGAGCGCCGTGGAGCGGGCCGCCGCGAGGACCTCGCGGGCACGGGGGTGGTCGCTGGGCAGGAGGTGGACGCCGACGGCACGGCGGAGTTTCTCGTCCACGGCACGCCAGCTGCTGAAGCCGTCGAGCCGGGTGAGGCACTCCTCCAGGCGGTAGCGTCTGGCCAGCTTGTGGCCGCTGTGCAGCTCGGGAGGCGCGGCGGCGGGCTCCGCCTCGGCCTTCTGGACGGGCTCCGCCTCGGCCTTCCGGGCGGGCTCCGCCTCGGCCTTCCGGGCGGGCTCCGCCTCGGCCTTCCGGGCGGGCTCCGCCTCGCCCTTGGCTTCCTCGCTGTGCTCTGTGTCCTCGTGCTCGGTGGCCCGCTCGGGGGCACCGGCCTTCGCGTCGGCCGTGGCCTGCTCCGCCTGAGCGGTCTGCGGTTCCTCACCGCTCTCCCGGGCCACGTCGACGGCAGACGTGCTGCGTTCCGCCACCGTCGTCCCTGCCTCCCCATCCGTTGCGCGCCTGTTGTGGCGCCGAACCAATTGTGCCCACGGACCGACGTAATGCACGACACGCGGCGAGCGCCGAGGGTTGTGCCCGTTTAGCGGCCGAGCCGTCCGCGCACCATACCGATCATGGAGTTGAGCTCTGCGATCCGCATCCTCCGAGCTGCCACGTAGAAGACCCCGAGCAGGGCGATTCCGCCCACGACCAGGGAGACCAGCGCGCCGCCCGCCCCGTTGCCCAGCGCCTTGAGAAGGGCGTAGGCGAGGCCGCCGCCGACGAGGGCGGCCGGGATCGACGCGCCGATGAGCCGCGCGTAGGTCCGTACGACGTGCGCTCCGTCGAGATCGCCGCCCAGCCGCTTGCGCAGCCGTCGCCAGGCGATGCCCACGCCGACGACGTAGGCGAGCCCGTAGGAGCCAGCCATCCCCGCGACCGCCCACCGGGCGGGGAGGACGAGGAAGCACAAGCCGGAGGCCGCCGCGTTGGTCACGGCGACGATCACGGTGTTGTAGAAGGGGGTGCGGGTGTCCTCGTACGCGTAGAAACCGCGCAGGACGACGTACTGCACCGAGTACGGGATGAGACCGAGGCCGAAGGCCATCAGGACGAAGCCGATGCCGCGCGCGCCCTCACTGCCCGAGCCCGCGTAGAGCAGCAGTGTGGTCGGCACGCCGAGGGCGAGGAACGCGAAGGCGCACGGCACGATCGCGACGGCGGAGGTGCGCAGCCCGTACGAGATGTCCTCACGGACCGCCGCGGCGTCGCCGTCCGCCGCGGCGCGCGAGATGCGCGGCAGGACGGCGGTCATGACCGAGACCGTGATGATCGCCTGCGGCATCTGCCAGAGCAGCAGCGCGTAGTTGTACGCGGTGATGCCGGTGCCGGTGACGCCGTGCTTCTCGGCGGCGTGCCCGGCGGCGGTCGCGAGCTGGGTGACGACGACCATGCCGAGCTGGTTGGCGAGGACGAAGAGGAAGGTCCACTTGGCGAGGCCGATCGCCTTGCCGAGGCCGTGGCCGCGCCAGTCGAAGCGCAGCCGCAGCTTGAAGCCGGCGTCGCGCAGGTAAGGGACCATCGCGAGCGCCTGCACGACGAGGCCGAGCAGGGTGCCGATGCCGAGGAGCCGGACCCCGTCCGGGGTGACGTTCCCCGCGCTGACTCCGGAGGACGTGTAGCCGCCGAAGACCCAGATGAACGCGCCGAACGTGGCGATGATGACGATGTTGTTGAGGACCGGGGTCCACATCATGGCGCCGAAGCGGCCCCGCGCGTTGAGGATCTGCCCGAGGACGACGTGGATGCCCATGAAGAACATCGTCGGCAGGCAGTAGCGGGCGAATTCGATCGCCACCGCGCGCTGCGCCGGGTCGTTGGCGATCTCCGTCGACATGAGCCGGATGAAGAGGGGCGCCGCCAGGACGCAGACGAGGGTGACCGCGGCCATGAGCGAGACGACGAGGGTCAGAAGCCGGTTGGCGTAGGCCTCGCCGCCGTCGTCGTCGTTCTTCATCGCGCGGACGAGCTGCGGGATGAAGACGGCGTTGAGGGCGCCGCCGCCGACGAGGACGTAGATCATCGTCGGCAGGGTGTTGGCGACCTGGTAGGTGTCGTTGAGCGTGCCGACGCCGATCGCGCCGGCGACGACGAGGGTGCGCAGGAAGCCGGTGATGCGGGACACGATCGTGCCCGCGGCCATGAGCGCGCTGGACTTCAGCAGGCTCGTGGCGCGGTTGGCCTTGGCGGGCGCGGCGGCGGGTGCCTCGGGCTCCGGTTCCGGCACCGGTGGCTGTGCTGCCGGTGCGCTGTTGCCCTGCTGGTCGCGGTAGAGGTGGGCGAAGGCGTTCTGCTCCTCGCCGGGGCGCCCGCCGATGATGCGGTCGACGCCGACGAACTTCGTCGTCCGAGGATCGTCCCCGTACGGCAGGCGCTGCGAGGGGCCTTCGGGCTCGGGGGCGGGCGTCCGCGCCCACAGACGGGGGTCGGGGCCTTGGGGAGCGGGGGGCGGGGGGCTGTGGAGCGGGCCGTTCTCCTGGTAGGTGCCGGGCGGTGGCGGGGGGTGCGCCGCACGGTCGTAGTACGCCTCGGTGACGGGGTCCTGGGCGTAGGGGTTCTGGCCGCTGTAGGGGTCCTGCTGGTACGCGTCCTGGAGGTAGGCGTCCTGCGGATGCGGAGGCTGGGCGGCCTGCCGCGGCGGCGGGTACTGCTGGGGGGCTGACCCGGGGTACGGCTGTGCCGGGCCGGGCTGCGCGGCGGGGTCGTCCTGCCCCGGCGGCTGCTGCCCTTCCGGGGCGGGGCCGCTCGCGCCCTGCCCGCGGTCACCGTCGTACGGCGCGTTCATGGTCTACCCCACCTCATCGTCCCCTGGCCCGGGAGCCACGACATTGCTCAACGGTCCACTCTCTCACCCGTACCGGAGCCCTCGATGTTTTCGCTTCCGGTGTCGGGGCCCGCCGAGGAGCCCTCCGCGGGGTTCTCCGCGGGGGGCCGCGGGGCGTCCGTGGCGGGGTCCTGCGGCGTGTCCTCGTCCGCCGGGGCGGGGCCGCCGTTCCCGGGGCCCTGAGGGCCGGGGGCGGTGTCGCCGCCGCCGGTGCCGTCCTCGTGCGCGCGGCGCTTGCGCTGGGTGTACATCCGGAGCCCCGCGAGGACGAGGAGCAGGACACCACCGGCGATGATCAGCATGACGGTCGAGGTGACCTCGGTGGCGTCCACACTGAACTCGACGGGCTGGCCGTAGGGCCGGTTGTCGTCGGTGACGAGTTGTGCCTGCACCTGCACGGGTCCGTTGGCGTTGATCGTCGTGTCGAACTTCACCGTCTGGCTGTGCCCGGCGCCGATCTTGATCGCGCGTTCCTCCCAGGGGCCCTCGCCGATCTTGAGGCGGGTGGGCTTGGTGGAGGTGAGCCGTACCTTGAGGTGGCCCGCGTCCTGGAGCAGGTTGTTCTGGACCGTGACCGGGATGGTGGCGCTGTGGCCCGAGAGCTTCGCGTCCGTCTTCGGGATGAGGCGCACCTGGCGGACGAGCGAGTCGAGGTAGCTGCGTACGTCCGTGCGGTACGTGGCCGCCTGACCGGCCCGGCCGCGCCACGAGGTGGCGACGGCGCGGTCCATGGCGAGACCGAAGGGCGTGATGACGCGCTCGGGGCTCTGGAGGATCTCCTGGAAGCTGTCGAGCCCCTTCTGCGTGGTGTGCAGCGAGGTGAAGGCGGCGGTGGGCAGTTCCTGCTTGCGCAGCGACTTCGGGTACGCGGAGCGCGCGGGTACTCGGGTGTTCGCCTGCGGGTCGGCCTTGGTCTTCGCCGCGTCGTCGAGTTCCTGGGAGAGCGACCAGCGCCCGCCCTGGAGGGCGCGCACCGCGGTCGCCATCGCCTCGGCCTGGGCCGTCGTGGGCATGCGCTGCGGTGCGACCACGACCGTGCGCTGCTTCTGCTCGTCCTGGCGGGTGAGGGCCAGGCTCTGGGCGAGGAAGCGCTGCACCGCGAGCGTGGCGCTCTGCGGCGAGTCCATGGAGCCCTCGAAGGCGGTGGAGAGGCGGGTGTCGGTGACGATCGCCGTGACACCGCCGCCGATGGGCCGGGCGGCGGAGGGCGTGTACAGGAGACTGTCGGGCTCGCTCAGGCTGTCGCCGCGGCTGATGACCTTCGTCGCTCCGGCCGAGGTGGCCACGTCGACGATCGAGCGGTCGATGGCTCCGTCCACGGGCCAGGCGTAGTCCGTGCTCACCTTGAGGTCGAGATCGGCGTCGGGGATCGACAGGGTGGTGCTCCGGCCGATGTCCGTGGCGGTCTTGAGCCGGGCGAGGGTCGTGGGGATCTTGGCGCCGTTGTGCGCGATCGAGGCGAGGTCGGGGTCGCCGTAGGGCAGGGCGACGACGGACTGCCCGGTCAGGGCCTTGCCGAGCGCGTTGAGCCAGTTGGTGGCGGCGTCCTGGTTCTTCTTGGGCCCCGCGACGGTCTTGCCGTCCTTGGCGGCGAGCCGGTAGCCGTTGGCCATGTCGGAGACGGTGTTGACGAGGTCGGGGTCGATCACCCAGGTGACGTCGAGGCTCTTGCCGAGCGACACCATCCGGTCGAGACGGCCGCCGGGAAGGATCTCCTTCGCCAGGTCGTCGTTCTCGAAGACGTTGTTCTGGTCGTCGTCGCCACCGCCCACGGTGCGGGCGCCGATGTGCGCGGTCGAGATGAGCGGCCACAGGACGGTCGTCCGGGACTGGCGGGCGGTGGGCTCCGGCTGCCAGGGCAGGTACGTGCGCTCGATCCCGAGGACCTGCTCCTGCCACGGCACGCTGCTGGTGCGGCCGTCGAAGGAGACGCCGATCTGGTAGACGCCGTCGGCGCCGAGCTGGAGGTCCTTGACCGGTACGGAGAGGGTGAAGGACTCCTTCTCCTTGGGCTTCAGCTTGTCGACCTGGTGGTCGTACTTGTCGGCGATCTCGTTGCCGTCGAGCCCGGGGGTGTATCCGGAGCGCTTGTCGGCGATGTCGATCGCGCTGCGGCTGCCGAGCAGCTGCCCGACACGCAGGGCGACGTGCGCCTCGGTGATGGTCTGCTTGCTGCGGTTGGTGAGTGTCCCGGTCACCGTGACGGTGTCCCCGGCCTCGGGTGCCTCGGGCGTCAGCCCGGTGAGCTGGATGTCGACCGTACGGGAGCCCGTGGGCTCGGCGGCGGCGGGCTGTCGCGGGGTGTCCGCCTGGGCGGGCGTGAGGTGGGCGAGGAGCCCGAGAAGGGGTACCGCCGCCGTGACCGCCATCACTCGTCGCAGCCGTCGCCGGGCAGGGGAGGGGCAGGGGGTTCGATGGGTAACTGCCGCCTCGGCCACGCGCTCGCCCGTCCTCGTCGTCGTCAGTGGTCGGTGGTTGTCGCTTGATGCGTCCACGCATGGTAACGAGGCCGGCTGGGCCGAAGTGCCGCGGAGTGGGCTGGGCGATCTTGTGAAGGCCGCGGGCCGGCGCTCCGGCGCGATTCGGAGGGGGAGGCGGGGCCACGTACCCTCTCCTGTTGTGCCGAACGCCAACCATGACCCCAGCAGTGCACTGAGCCAGGTGCAGCAGCGCGCGGTGAGCGAGCTGTTGCGTGTCTCGCCCGTCGCGGACGAACTCGCCCGTCGTTTCGAGGAGGCCGGTTTCACGCTGGCGCTGGTCGGGGGTTCGGTACGGGATGCCTTGCTCGGCAGGCTGGGCAACGACCTCGACTTCACCACCGATGCTCGTCCCGAGGACGTGCTCGCGCTCGTACGGCCCTGGGCGGACGCGGTGTGGGAGGTGGGCATCGCCTTCGGCACGGTCGGCTGCCAGAAGGCGGCGCGCGTCGGTGAGGAGGAGCAGAGCTTCCAGATCGAGGTCACGACGTACCGCTCCGAGGCGTACGACCGCGGTTCCCGCAAACCGCAGGTCTCCTACGGCGACTCGATCGAGGAAGACCTCGTCCGGCGGGACTTCACCGTCAACGCGATGGCGGTGTTCCTGCCCGAGAAGCGGTTCGTGGACCCGCACGGCGGTCTGGGTGATCTCGCCGCCAAGGTGCTGCGGACGCCGGGCACCCCCGAGGCGTCCTTCTCGGATGATCCGCTGCGGATGCTGCGTGCGGCGCGCTTCGCCGCGCAACTCGACTTCGAGGTGGCTCCCGAGGTGGTCGCCGCGATGACGGCGATGGCCGAGCGCATCGACATCGTCTCGGCGGAACGAGTCCAGGGCGAGCTGAACAAGCTGCTGCTCTCGGCCCATCCCGTGAAGGGGCTGCGGCTCCTCGTCGACACCGGGCTCGCCGAGCGAGTGCTTCCCGAGCTGCCCGCCCTGCGCTTGGAGAGCGACGAGCACCACCGTCACAAGGACGTCTACGAGCACTCGCTCACCGTGCTGGAGCAGGCGATCGACCTGGAGGAGGACGGCCCCGACCTCACGCTGCGCATCGCCGCCCTCCTCCACGACATCGGCAAGCCGAAGACGCGCCGCTTCGAGGGCGACGGCCGGGTCTCCTTCCACCACCACGAGATCGTGGGCGCCAAACTCGTCAAGAAGCGGCTCGCGGCGCTCAAGTACTCGAACGAGCTGATCCGGGACGTCTCCCGCCTCGTCGAGCTGCACCTGCGCTTCCACGGCTACGGGACCGGGGAGTGGACCGATTCCGCGGTACGGCGGTACGTGCGTGACGCGGGCCCGTTGCTCACGCGCCTCCACAAGCTCACCCGTTCCGACTGCACGACGCGCAACAAGCGCAAGGCCAACGCCCTGGCCCGGGCCTACGACGGCTTGGAACAGCGGATCGAGGAATTGCAGGAGCAGGAGGAGCTGGACGCGATCCGGCCCGATCTCGACGGCAACGAGATCATGGCGCTCCTCGACGTCTCCCCCGGCCCCGTGATCGGCAAGGCGTACGCCTTCCTCCTCGATCTGCGCATGGAGAAGGGGCCCCTCGGCAAGGAGGCGGCCGGCGAGGCGCTCAAGGAGTGGTGGAACGCCCAGCAGCAGTGAGTACGCGAGTGGTCGCGCAATGTTCCACGTGAAACATCGGGGAGCCCGGGCTACGGCGACTCCGCGCGATGTTTCACGTGAAACATCCTCGGATGCCCCATAGATGTTTCACGTGAAACATCCCCCTCCTCAGCTCGCCCGTGCCGGTACGCGGAGTGCGCGTCCGGCGAGCGCCGCCACGCCCGCGTAGATCACCGCGACTCCCAGGACGAGCACGACGGAGCGCCCGTCCCCGGGGAGTACCAGGGCGGAGGCTCCCGCGGCGCCGACGAAGGCGACGTTGAAGAGCACGTCGTACACCGAGAAGACCCGTCCCCGGTAAGCGTCCTCGACCTCGGACTGCACCACGGTATCGGTGGCGATCTTCGCGCCCTGGGTGATGACGCCGAGGAAGAAGGCGAGCGCCATCATCAGCGGCTCGACGAAGAACGGGCCCGCGAGCCCGACGAGCACCGCAGCGAGGGCCGCGCAGCCCGCGATCCAGCCGAGCGGGCCGAAGCGGCGGATCGCCCACGGGCTCAGCAGCGCCGCCACGAAGAATCCCACCGCCGAGAGGCCGAGGGCGAGCCCGAGCAGGGCGAGGCCGTCCTCCTCCGTGGTCGACCACGCGTACCGGCAGAGCATCAGCACGGTGACGGTGAGCGCCCCGTAGCAGAAGCGCAGGAGGGTCATCGCGGCGAGCGAGCGCGCCGCGGGACGGCGGGCGGGGGCGGCGAGGTGACGCAGGCCCTGGAGGAGCCCCTGTGCGGACGCCGCGAGTGCGGCGCGTACGTGGGCGCGGGGGCGTTCCTCCAGACCCGGACCGAGCGCGTCGACCGGGATGCGGAGCGAGGCGAGCGCGGCGGCGAGGTAGAGCGCCGCGCCCAGCAGCAGGACGGCGGCGTCCGAGTCCCAGCCGAGGAGCCGGACAAGGAAGGCCAGACCACCGCCCGCCGTGGCGGCGAGAGTCCCGGCGGTCGGGGAGAGCGCGTTGGCCACGACGAGGCGGGGGCCGTCGACGACCCGGGGCAGCGCGGCGGAGAGGCCGGCGAGGACGAAGCGGTTGACCGCGGTGACGCACAGGGCCGCCACGTAGAAGAGCCAGTCGGGGATGCGGGCGAGGATCAGCACGGCCGTGAGCGAGGCCAGCAGCACGCGCAGCAGGCTTCCGTACCAGAAGACCTGACGGCGCCGCCAGCGGTCGAGGAAGACGCCCGCGAAGGGACCCACGAGGGAGTACGGGAGCAGCAGGACGGCCATCGCGGAGGCGATCTGGCCCGGGGTGGCCTGTTTCTCGGGGGAGAAGACGACGTAGGTGGCGAGACCGACCTGGAAGACACCGTCCGCGGCCTGGGAGAGCAGCCGCACGGCGAGCAGGCGGCGGAAGCCTCCCAGCTTCAGCAGGAGACGGAGATCGGGGACGACAGCCATGCGGCACAGCTTCACACGCGTGGTACGGGTCGCCGCGCACAGGTACGGCGAAGGGGCCCGTACCGGTGCGGTACGGGCCCCTTCTGGACACGCGGTTCCCGGCGCTCACCCCGGCAGGGGCGGCGAGCCGGACGGGGTGTCAGCCGCTCAGCGCTCGACCTCGCCGCGGATGAACTTCTCGACGTTCTCGCGGGCCTGGTCGTCGAAGTACTGGACCGGCGGGCTCTTCATGAAGTACAAGGTGCGTCCCCGCCCGAATCATTTCCAAACTGCGAGGTCAGGCAGGGAATTCGTGCGCTGGATGACGCGCCGCATGATGCCACTGGGGGAATTCTGGGTGATCTTTTCAGCGTGTGCGAGGAGGAGCCGGTCGAGGGTGGGCGCCGCCGAGCGGGGGGAGAGCCGGAGCCGCTCGGTGAGGGACTGCTCCCACAGCATCGTCAGCCCGCGCATCAGGTCCGCGCGCATCTCCGGGAGGACGTGCGAGTAGATGCCGGGCACGGACCGGTCCACGTGCCCCATGCGCTCGTCCTTGAGGACCTTCGGCGTGCCCAGCCAGTCCATCCAGCTCTTACCGATGTGCCGCCCGAGGTGCGGTGTCCACCCCCGCAGGATGGGCGCCCAGCAGCCGCTCGCCCGCTCCCCCGAGTAGCGTCCCCGCAGGACCACGCCGGGGAACTCAGAGTCCACGTCGACGGGCACCGGGTAGGCCGGGTCGTGCTCTCCCCGGGACGGGAACCACCCCGTGGCCGCGGGGGTGGAGATCGCGTGCCGCCAGTCGCTGCGGGCGCTGTGCGGCCCGTACTTGGGCGGCCCGCCCACGCCCAGCTCCTCCTCGGCCGCGAGCACCAGGTCGCGCCGCCGCGCGCTCACGAGGTGCGGGGCCGTGTGGACGCGGGAGACGACGGCGCGGGAGACGCCCGCCGCGCGCGCCACCTCGTCGCGCGTGGGCCCTGGCAGCGGGCGCCGGTCCACGAAGAGCGTGGCCTGTTGGTGGCACTCGCAGGGCGCCGGGGGGCGGCGGCGCATCTGCTCCAGGACGAGCGCCTGCATGAACGGCGGCGTATCCACCCACCGGCGCGAATCATCTTTCGGCGCCGCCCAGTCCCACGTGCCGTCCCGCCGCTGGTACAACTGCCACTCGATGCGCTGGCGCGGGCCGCGCGCGTGCACGTGCGTCGTGGTCATCCCGATGCTCTCGCCCCAACGCTTCATCATGTAGACGAGGTCGAGGACCTGGACGAACTCATCATCCCGGCGGGCGAGGATCGCCGAGCGTTCGGCGATGAGCAGCACGCCGAGCGGTGACGTCGTGGGCTTCTCGGGCCCCCGGTTGTCCGTGCGCCCCTCGCGGCCCGAGCGCCGGCCCCGACGCGCCGAGGGCTTCGCCGCAGGGTTCGAGGTGAGCGGCACCCCGGCCGCGATGGCGTCCTCCAGGATCAGGTGGAGGACGGCGCGGTACGTCTCCACGCTCGACGCCGCGTACCCGGCGGCACGCTCGGCCTGCATCCAGGCCCGTACCGCCTCGGCCGTGATGTCCGTGAGCACGACGTCCCCGACGGCGGGCAGGATGTGGGATTCGATGTGGTCGCGGTAGTTGTCGAGCGTGGACGCGGCCAAGTCCTGCTCGGCGAACCACGTCTGGACGTACTCGGCCAGTGTGGGTTGTGTGCGCCGGTCGACGTACGGCTTCCGCGACTCGGCGAGCGCGGCCTCCGCGCGGTCCGCGGCTTGCTTCGCGTCCCGGCGCCGCGAGTACTTGATCACGGCGCCGGTCGAGTCCTTCACCGTCGCGTACCGGCCGGGGGCGACCTTGTACCGCCCCCGGTAGTAGACGCTGCGGACGTCCCCGCGCTTCTCCCCGTATCCCACGACCCCCGCCTTCCTGGGGTACCGCCTGGGTCAGCGGGTCGGTACCCGGTCGAGAGGGGGCACCGGCACCGGCCCGAGACCGAGCGGCACCGTCTCCCCCTGCCACAGCTGAAACCACGTGCGCGGCCGGATCACGCCAGCCGCAAGCGTGTTGAGCGCGGCAACCTCGTCCGGCAGGAACAGCCCCCTGTTGAGGACGAAGCGGACGCCCCCGCGCGTCTCCGTCGCGTATCCCGGCACCGGCAGGTCCGTCGCCGAGAGCTGATATTCGATCACCGCGCCCCCTCGCATCGTGACTCACCGTGAGCACAGTGCTCGTGTGGCATATGCACACGGTGCAACTCTCGTCACTCTACAAGCGCAATCGGACACACGGGAGGGCGAATTTGTTCGATCACCCGTTCGAGTTCGAACGACGTGCGCGCTCGTCCGCCTCGATCATCGCTCGCCACCGCCTCTGGTCGCCCGGCGTCATCCCCGCCAGGTGCGCCACCACCACGCGCACGTCATCCGGGAAACCGCCCAGCTCCGTTGCTTCGTAGTCGAGGAACTGTGCAGCCGCCGCCGCTTTGACCACCTCGACTGGGCGGCCGACAGCAGCAGCGATTCCCCGTAGCTGCTCCCGGTCGGGGGCCTTCGAGATGTTGTTCGTGCTGAGCTTCTGGAGATATGGCTTCGACACGGGGTGTCCTGCGGCTGCGGCTCTCTCTGCCAGTGCGTTCAGTGAGGTCGTGCGCTTGCCGCCCGCGCCCTCATCAAGCGCGGCGCGGACGAGCTGGCTGAGCTGGTCGCGGTCCAGATCGCGTGTAAGCCGATCCGGGATATCGGGGCCGGCCGCCCGCCGAGCCTCCTGCTCCCGGGCCCTCTCTGCTTCCATGCCTGCCTCTCCCGCGCGCATCGGACAACCGTGTGTATCAGTGGGCGCCCCGCTGTTCTGGAAAAGATCCAGGTCGGAGCGCACAACCATTCCGGATCGTAGCTGTTCCGTATCAGGAAGAGCGTAGCGCTCGGGGATAGCGCACGAAAACTGCACATCAGGCCACGCCCGCTCCTGACCGAATCGGTCTCGTTTGTAGACGAAAGGGGGCCGCTCATGCTTAGCTGTTCCCGTTCGTAGCCGAAACGGTCGCGAAACGGAGACACCCGCATGGCCCGCTACACCCTCCTCTCCCGGGACGCACTGCGCTGGATCACCCAGCACCCCGGGCGAGGCGAGCCGTACACGGTGCGGGCCCTCGCCAGCGCAGCAGCCGTACCGCAGGGCACTGTCGGCCACCTCCTCACGGGGCGGATGACGTCGCTCACGGAGGCGCAGGCGCGAGCCTTGGCCGCCGCACTCGGCGTCGGCGTGCGGGTCCTCTTCGACCCCGCGCCGTCTACAAACGAGAACACCACCGAGCACACCCGCGCACGAGAGGAGAGCACCTCATGGAGCGACGCCCCCAGATCCCACCCCCGGGACTGATCTACGTCGAGGACACCCCGGACGGGCCCGGCATCGCCACCCGGCTCGGCATCCGCCCCGGCACCTACCGCCGCTGGCGAATGCAGGGCACCGGCCCGCACGCCTGGAAGATCGGCAAGCGCGTCGTGAGCAGGCCCGAGCTGGTCGACGCGTACCTGCGCGGCCTGGAGCACGGCGGGCAGACGAGGGCCGCCGCGTGAGCGCCCTGCCCCGCCTGCACACCGCCGACGAGGTCGCCGCCGCGCTCGGCGTGTCCGCCTGGTGGGTGCAGGAGCAGGCGCGACGGGGCCGCGTACCGGTCACCCGCGCCGGGGGCCGGGTCCGCTTCACGGACCGGCAGTTCCAGCAGCTCCTCGCGCTCCTGGAGCAGCCCGCCGCCCCGCCCATCACCCGCACCACCGCCGGACGCCGCGCACCGGCCGCCCGCACGGACGCCACCGCGCCCACCGCGCCGGTCGTACAGCTCGTCGCCCGCACCCCGCGCCGCAAGCGCACCGCGTAACGAAAAGCGGGGCCGCCCGGACGGCTATCCGGGACGAGCCCCTCGGACACCTCAACCACCCAAGAGATGAGGCCCCGTGAACATCAAGATTACCGGCCCCGCCGAGCGCCCCGCGCGCGAGGACTGGCAGGCCGACAGCTTCGCCGACCTCCGCCCGCTCGCCGCCGCCCTCGCCGCGCTCGCCGAGATGTACCCGGGCCTGCCGCCCGTGCGCTTCACCGCCGACCCGAGCAAGGACAACCCGCGCCTCACCCTCGCCGCAAGCGCACCGCACGACTTCGAGCTGTGGCGCAACGCCTTCCAGGTCCCCGCCGACCGCGTCGACCTCGTCGTCACCGAGGTCGGTGAGCCCTGGCTGCGGCTCCTCACCGTCTTCGCCGGGGTCGAGGTCCTCCTCCTCGGCTACGGCCTCACCCTCACCACCGTCGCCACCATGGCGGCCGGGGAGCAGGTGGCCGCATGAGCACCAACACGGCGATGAAGCCGCTCACCACCGACCAGCACACCCTTGGCCGCATCGAGCGCGGCGAGATCCGCGCCGGGCGCGAGGCCGCCCGCGAGATCGCCGCCCGCGCCGAGGCCGCGTACGGCGACGTCTGGCCCGCCGACCACGCATGGGCGCAGGCCGTCACCGCCGTCGCGCAGAAGGACGGTGCCCAGTGAGCACGGCCCGAGCCGCGCTGTACAGCGCCGTCATGAGCGGACAGCAGCACTCCCCCGACAACAGCGAGCGCGCGAGCGCCCTCCTCGACGCCTTCGCCGCCGAGGTCCGCACCGAGGCCCTGCGCCCCGTGCTCGACCTCTGCGACCGGGCCGAACGGCAGGCCACCCGCTGGGAGAACCCGCTCGCCGTACCCGGCTGGGTTCCCGCCGTCCGCGACGCCGCCGCCGAGCCCGCCCCGGTCCTGCTCACCGAGGCACAGCAGACGCCCGCCTACACGAAGGAGACCGGTCGGTGAACCGCCTCATCCCCCTCATGCATCAGGCGCTCCTCGGCGCCCTCGCCGCCAGCGTCGTCATCAGCGTCGCCTGGCTCATCCTCGGCGAACCGCCCACCTGGTGGGTCACCTTCCTCGGCGCCGACTTCCTCGCCGTCCTCGTCTCCACCGCCGTCAAGCGTCGCCGCCGCCGCGAAGCCCGCAGCCTCGACGCGGCGTACGAGCGCCCGGCGTTCGGGGAAGAGCAGTGACCACCCGCGACGTAGACGACCGCCTCGACGTCACGCCCGGCGACGAGGAGTGCCTGCCCGAGCTGATCGACGGAGTGCCGTACGGCTGCGGCTCCTGCGAGGCGTGCGCGATGCAGGCCGACACCGAGGAGCTTGAGGCCGAGGAGTACGGGCTCGCCGAGCCGTACGACTGCTGACCACCTGACCGGCCGCCCGCCCGCGCTCTCCCCCCGAGCGGGCGGGCGGCCACCCCCACCGAAGGAGCGCACCGTGGCGAAGACCTCGGGCAGCGACGAGACCGGCCAGACCATGGCCGACCGGATCGCCGACCTCATCACCGACACCGCCGTCAACGCCCCCCGCTCCCTCCAGAAAAGGATCGGCCCGTCCGGCGTCGGCAACCCCTGCTCGCGGGCCCTCGCCTATCACCAGCTCGACTGGCCGCAGCCGTCCGCCCGCCAGGAGGTCATCGCCCCGGTCATCGGCACCGGGTTTCACGGCTGGATGGAGGAGGCGTTCCAGCGGCGGCAGACCGCCATGCCGGACGGTCGGCCCCGCTACCGCATCGAGGAGCGCGTCACCGTCCGCCCCCACCCGATCGAGGCCCGCATCGTCGCCGGATCGTCCGACCTGTACGACCGGCTGAGCCGCACCGTCTGGGACTGGAAGCTCGTCGGCAAGAGCAGCCTGGAGAAGTACCGGAGGAGCGGGCCCGGCGAGCAGTACCGCATCCAGGCCCACCTCTACGGCCTCGGCCAGGAGAACGGGGGCGAGCAGCCCCAGCGCGTCGCCATCTGCTTCGTCGGCCGGTACCACGAGCTGATCGTGCACGTGTGGACCGAGCCGTACGACCGGCAGGTTGCCCTCGACGCGCTCGCCCGCCTCGACGCGATCACCGACCAGTGCACCCCGCCCGACGACGGCCGCCACGACCCGTACGACACCGCGTTCTTCGCCCAGTTCCCCACGAGCGAGCTGGCTAAGTGCCGGTTCTGCGAGTGGTTCAAGCCCGGCTCGGCTGACCTCGCGGTCGGCTGCCCCGGCATCACCAAAACCGAAGACCGGCCCGCGCGGCACGGCTTCGAATCCCTCATCGCAGCATAGAGAAGAGAGCAACCAGCATGGACGCGAACCAGTTCCTCATGGGCGGCGGCGGCGCCCCCACCGCGAAGTTCCCCACCTTCGGCACCGTCGTGGGCGGGCCCATCACCGAGCCGCCGAGCGTCGAGCAGCAGCGCGACATCTCCAGCGGCGAGAACAAGTTCTGGTCGGACGGCAACCCGATGATGCAGCTCGTCGTCACCGTCCAGACCGACGAGCGCGACCCCAGCATCGAGGACGACGACGGCCGCCGCCGCCTCTTCATCAAGGGCCTCATGAAGAACGCCGTGCAGGACGCCGTCCGTACGGCCGGGGCGCCCGGCCTGGAGGTCGGGGGCATCCTCCGCGTCCGCTACGACAGCGACGGCGTCCCGAAGCAGCGCGGTTTCAGCGCGCCCAAGATCTACTCGGCGCACTACACCCCGGCCGCCACCGCGCACCTCCAGGCGCCCGCCGCCCCCGCGCCCGCCCCCGCTCTGGCCCCCGCTCCGGCCCCGGCGCCCGCGCCCGCTGCGGCCCCGGCGCCCGCCGCCGACCCGTGGGCCACCAACCCCGCCCCGGCCGCGCAGAGCCCGAAGGTCGCCGCCGTGCAGCAGGCCGCGGGCGAGCCCCCGTTCTAAACCCGCGCCCGACTCCGGCCGCGCCGCCGAGGCACAGACCGGCGGCGCGGCCGGCACCAACGCAGAACCCCCGCCCGGGGATAGCGGGCGGGGATCAACACACGATCCCACAGGAGAACCACATGCCCAGCATCACCGTCTCCGAGCTGCGCCGCATGCTCAAGCAGGTCACCCCGCACGTGCCCACCGACCTCGACCTGCCCATCTCGCACCTCCTCCTGGAGCAGCGCGACGGCTGGCTGTATGCCGTGGGCACCGACCGGTACACCCTCGCCGTCTCCCGCCGCGCAGTCGGCAACAACGGAGACGCCCACGGGGTACTCCCCGCCGCGCAGATCCCCGCCCTCACCGCCTGGCTCAGCGATCGCGCCGTCGACTGGGCGGACGCAACCCTCACCCTCAACGGGCGGCACGGCGTCGAGGTGCGCGTCGACGGACACGGCCAGCTCCGGGCCGAGGCGAACGACTACCAGAAGCCCGTGCGCAACTGGCGTGCCATGATCCTCGCCCAGCTCCGCCGCGAGCCCGCCGCCGTGCCGCTCACCGCGTTCACCTCCGAGTACCTCGCCCGTTGGCAGCACGCGGGCTCCGCGCTCACCGCGTGGCAGGCCGATCCCGGTGCGCCGCTCGTCATCACGGGCGAACACCCGCAAGGGGACGTGGTGTGCGGCGATTTCATCGGCATGCAGATGCCCTGCCGCGTGCTCTCCACCACCCGCGAGCAGATCGTGGACGCGTGGACCGAGCCCCTCGCCCAGACCACGGTCGACGGCACCACGTACGACCTCCGCGCCACCTGGCTCGACGCGGACGGCGACCCGTGGACCTGGAACGGCTCGACCGACAACGGCATGCCGCTCATGGTCCTCGACGGCTGCGAGACGGACCCGTACCGCCTCGACACGCTCGTCACCGAGCACGGGCCCCTCCGCCGCGCCTGATCCTCCCCCCCCGTTGCCGAGCTGTAGACGCCGAGGCATGCCCTCGGCGTCTACAAACGGGAACGAAAACGAAACAAACGAGAACACCCGTACCGCACGCAGGAGTTGCGCCTTGAGCACCACACCACCCGACACGCTCACCGCAGCGCTCGCCTGGCACGCCGCCGGGGCGAGCGTCGTCCGGGTGGCCACCACCGGCACGAAGCGACCGGTGGGCGAGTGGAAAGCGCTCATGACCACCCGCGCCGACGAAGCGACCGTGCGCGGCTGGTTCGAGGACGGGCACCCCGGCGTCGGCATCATCCTCGGCGCCGTCAGCGACGGCCTGGAGATGCTGGAGTTCGAGGGGCGCGCCATCGCCGAAGGCTTCGGCCGCGAGTTCACCGAGATCGCCGAAGCCTCCGGGCTAGGCGACACCTGGGCGCGCCTGCGCGCCGGATACACCGAGACGTCCCCCTCCGGGGGCGTGCACATCGTCTACCGCGTCACCAGCGGGCCCGTCCTCCCCAACACCCGCCTCGCCCGCCGCCCCTCCACGCCCGCCGAGCTGGAAGCCGCGCCGGGGCAGCGCACGCAGGTCCTCATCGAAACCCGCGGCGAAGGCGGGTTCGTCGTCGTCGCCCCGTCGTACGGGCCCGTCCACCCGAGCGGCCTCCCCTGGACCCTCACCGCCGGCGCCCCCGACACCGTCGCCACCATCACCGCCGACGAACGCGACGCGCTCTTCACCATCGCCCGCATGCTCGACCAGCAGCCCGACCCCACCCCGACCGCGCCCGCTGCTCCCCGCACGGCCGCCGACGCCTTCCTCACCGGCAGCACCGGCAGCACTGGCGGCGCCCGCGACGGGCTCACCCCCCTCGACGACTACGAGGCCCGCACCGACTGGGCCGAGATCCTCACCCCCTGCGGCTGGACCCTCCTCCGCACCGCGTCGGACGGCACCCGCTACTGGCGGCGCCCCGGCAAGACCGGGCCCGGCGTCTCCGCCACCACCGGACACTCCTCCGACCGCGACCGCCTGTTCGTCTTCTCCTCCTCCACCGAGTTCGAGCAGGAGAAGCCCTACACCAAGCCCGGCGCGTACGCCCTCCTGGAGCACGGCGGCGACCACAGCGCCGCCGCCCGCCGCCTGCGCCAGCTCGGCTTCGGCGAGCGCCGCACCCCGCCCGCCCGACACCTCGCCGCCGTCCCCGCCCCCACCGACGAGGCCGCGCCAGCGCCCGCCCCGGCGGCAGTCGAGGGCACCGCCGTCCTCAAGGTCGCCGAACCCCCCGCGCCCGCACGCGGCACCGACTGGCCGTCGTCCTTCACCGATGACGGCAACGCCCTCCTCTTCGCCGACGCCCACGCCCACGAACTGCGCTACGTCGCACAGCGCGGCGCCTGGCTCCGGTGGGAGGGCCACCGCTGGGCGTGGGACGACACCGGCCATTCCACCGAACTCGCCCGCCACCTCCTCCGCGCCCTCGACCCCGCCGCCCTGCCCGAGCACCTCACGAAGGCCGGGTGGAAGCACCGCGACCGCAGCCTCGGCCGCGGGGCGATCGCCGCCGCCCTCGGCCTCGCCCAGTCCGACCCCCGCTTGGCCGTCCGCGCCCCCCAGCTCGACGCCGAGCCCCGCCACCTCAACACGCCCGGCGGCATCGTCAACCTGGCCACCGGGGAGGTCATGCCGTCCGACCCGGCCGCCCTGCACACGCGCTCCACCAGCATTGCCCCCGACGCCAGCCTGCCCACCCCGCGCTTCCACCAGTACCTCGCCGACACCTTCGGCGACGACCGCGACCTCCTCGGCTTCGTGCAGCGCCTCGCCGGATACTCGGCGAGCGCCGACACCAGCACGCACGTCTTCCCGTTCCTCCACGGCCCCGGCGGCAACGGCAAGAGCGCCCTCATGGAGATGCTGGGCGGCCTCCTCGCCGACTACGCCGCGCCCGCCCCCGCCGGGTTCCTCATGGCCGGACGGCAGGAGCACTCCGAGGAGATCGCCCGCCTCCAGGGCCTCCGCCTTGTTGTCGCCTCCGAGGTCAACCAGGGCAGCAAGTTCGATGAGGCCAAGCTCAAGGAGCTGACCGGCGGCGACGACCTCACCGCCCGCTACATGCACGGCAGCTTCTTCACCTTCACGCCCACGCACCACCTGTGGCTCATGGGCAACCACCAGCCTCGCGTCCCCTCGGGCGGTGACAGCTTCTGGCGGCGCCTGCGCCTCCTGCCCTTCACGTACAAGGTGCCCGAGGACCGGAAGATCGACGGTCTCGCCAAGCAGCTCCTCGCCGAGGAGGGGCCCGGCATCCTCGCGTGGGTCATCGCCGGGGCCATCGCGCACTTCCGCGACGGCTTGCGCGAGCCCGAGTCCGTGAAGGCCGCGACACAGGCGTACGCGGCCGAAGAGGACCACATCGGCCGGTTCCTGGAGGACTGCTGCACACGGGGCCCTGCCGCCCACGTGCGTACCGAGACGGGCCGCGTACGGGGCGTCTACGAGCAGTGGTGCCACGGCGAGGGCGAGCCCGCCATGGACGCGCGCTCGTTCGGCAGGGAGTTGAAGGCGCGCGGCATCGTCCGCAAGCCCTCCTCGGGCAAGTACTTCTACGCCGGTCTCGGGCTGCGCGCCGAGGGCGACGCCGACGAGCGGACCGGGTGGTGACCGCCGTGGCCCGGATCATGCACGGCCGAGTGCCGTTGCCAGTGCCGTTGAGTGCCGTTGCAGTGCCGTTGCGAGTGCCGTTGAAAAGGGTCCGTCTTCGCAGGTCACAGCGTTGGAGTGCCGTTAGTGCCGTTGGATTCCAATTTCGGTCTCACACACGCACGCACACGCGCACATGCGAGGCAACAGGTTCGGTTTCAACGGCACTAACGGCACTCAGCCCCGCGAACTGCGTGCTGACCTGCGGCAACAGCAGTGCCGTTGACCTCACCAGCAACGGCACTCGTACGGCACTCGCAACGGCACTCCACCCCGGCGGTGCCCGATGAGCGGCCCCCTGCGGCCCGACATCGCCGCGAAGATCGCCCGCACCGCCGACGCCGTCACCGAGAGAGCATGCCGCCGCTGCGGTGCCCCAGTCCTCGCCGGACTCGCCGGCCACGTCGCCGCCCTCGACGTCGTCGCCGACCCCACCCCTCTCGACCCCGCCGCCGAGATCGCCGCCCTCCTCGAAGGCCGCATGACCTGGTGCATCACCACCAGCCCCTGGACAGCCCCCCGCGTCCTGTGGCGCGACCGCTGGCACGCCAGCGTGCCCTGCCCGCACCACGTCGTACGCGACCACCGCTGCCCACCCCAACCCGTCCAGGAGACCCTGCTGTGACCGTCCGCCGCTTCACCATCGAACTGCCCGCCGGGCTCCCGCTCTTGAACTCGAACCGGCGCCCGCACCACCACGAGCGCCACACGAAGACCCGCGCGCTCCGCACGGCCGCGCACGAGGCCGTCATGGCGAACCCGGACCTCGTTGCCGCGCTCGCCGCGGCGAAGCCCGGCCCGCTCTTCACGAAGGTTCACGTCCTCGGCATCCTCCGGCCCCGTACGGCGGGCCGCGCCGACCCCGCGAACTGGTACCCCAGCTTCAAGGCCGCCGTCGATGGCCTCGTGGACGCCGGGCTCGTGGACGACGACGACCACCATCACCTCCTCGGCCCCGACATGCGGCTCGGCGAGAAGACGCGCGGCGGGCAGCTCGTCCTCGTCGTCACCGACGCCGCCGCCGAGTCCGGGGCCGCCGCGTGATCCCCGACGCTGTCGCCGCCGTCGTCGCCGCCGTCATCGAGGAGCACCCGGCCGCCGCACCCGACCGGCTCGGCGTCCTCGTCGTCCAGGAGCTGCGCGCGCTCGGCTGGCACATCACCGCCCCGCCCGCCGCGCTCACCCCGCCCCGCCCCGTACGGGGTGCGGCGTGAAGCCCGCGCGGCGTGGACGTCCGCGCCCGTGCTCGATGCCCTGGCCTGGCCACGGCGTCCAGTACGCCCGCCCGTACGCGTGCGGCTGGCGGTGCGACCGCCACGCGCCGTGGGCCCTCGCCGGGCTCCCCGAGCCCACGCCGGGCCCCGGCCGCCCCGTACGGCGCCGCCAGTGACCGCCTACGTGACCGCCGTCTTCGCCGCCGCCCTCACCGCCCTCGCCTTCGGCCACCACCACACCCTCTTGGAGCACATCGTGAGCCCCGCCGCCCGCATCCTCTTCGCCCTCCACACCGCCGCCGGCCTCTTCCTCGCCTACTTGGCGGTCGTCTCCCTCACCCACCACGCCATCGGCTACGCCATCGCCCTCGGCGCGTGCGCGTTCCTCGAACTCGTCGTCGCCTCGCTTCGGCAGCTCGCCGTCGCCGAGGCCAACGAGGAGGCCGCCCTCCTGGAGGCCGAGCTGGTCGCCGCCCGCCGCGAGGAGACGAACCGATGAGCAGCAGCGGATACGACGGCATCAGCCTGGCCGGGCGCTGGGAGTGCGGCGCCTGCGGAGCGGCCGGAGATGGCTGGTGGGACGAGGACGACGGCCTGGTCCTCCAGGACGACGAGGGCCAGACGGTCCAGCACGAGTGCGCGGAGGCGACCCGATGAGCGACGCCTACTCGGCCGACAGCCTGGTCGTCCTCGTTGGCCCGCCCGGCTCAGGCAAGAGCACCGCCGCCAGGTGCTGGCCATCCGCCGCCCGCGTCTCCCTCGACGCGTACCGCGCCCTCTGCACCGGCAGCGAGGCCGACCAGACCGCCAACGTTGAGGCCCGCGTCATCCAGCGCCTCATCATCAGCACGCGCCTCGAGCGCGGCCTGCCCGTCGTCGTAGACAGCACGAACACCAGCGAGGACACGCGGGCGTCCCTTCTCCGGCTCGCCCGCCACCACGGCCGAGAGGCGCACGCCGTGCTTCTCGACACCCCGCTCGCCGCATGCCTCGCCCGCAACGCCGCCCGAGCCCGCCGCGTGCCCGAGGCCGTCATCCGCGCCAAGCACGCCGAGATGCCCAGCCGCGCCGCCCTCCTCGCCGAGGGCTTCGCAACCGCCACCCTTTGGAGCGCCCGATGACCACCCGCCGCTTCACCCCCGCCGCCCTCGAAGCCATCGGCGTCCCCTTCGAACTCGACGGAGACGGCTGCGCCGCCGAGATCCGCGACCGCGTCATCGGCTCGGAGCGCTGGACGCACGTGCACGAGCTGATCTTCCGGGCCCCGGACGACGGCAAGGCGTACCTCGTGCACTACGAAGTCGGCGCCACGGAGCACCAGGACGGCATCGACCCGTGGCACCGGCACGGCGCCACCGTGAAGGCCGTGGAGGTCGTCGAGCGGCACGCGCTCGTGACGCGCTGGGCGCCTGTGACGGACGAAGTGGGCCCAGCGGGTGTTCTTGGGGAGATCGCCGCCGAGCGGTCCGCGCAGAACGCCCGCTGGGCCCCCCACGACCTCACGGACGGCACCGGGAGCAAGAGCCAGGCCCTCGACGTGGAGAGCGCGCGCAGGCAACGCGACGACCTCCTCGGCATCGGCTACGGCACCTGGGTCGATGCCCTGGGCGTGCAGGTCGCCAAGGCGGCTGCCGAGCGCGACCCGCAGCGTTTGCGCGCCGAGCTGGTCCGGGTCGCCGCCGTCGCCACCGCCTGGATCGACGCCATCGATCGCCGCTCCTGCACCGCCGACCACCCCACCGAGGAGACCATCCGATGACCGACTTCTACCTCCGCGCGGTGCGGTCCCTGCACCGCGATGCCTACGCCGGGACGCCGGACGCGGGCCGCTCCTGCGGCGCGGGCTGCGGCGCCTGGCCCTGTGCCACCCTCCGCGTCCTGGACTTGGCCCCAAGCGCGCAGGCCGCCCCCGTGTGTACCTGCGTATCCGGTAATCCGATGGACTATGACGGCCCGCAGCAGGACTGCCCCAAGCATGGCGACCCGCAGGTCCTCGGATACTGCCCCCTGGATCAGCATGAGCAGTGGAGGGCTGAATGCGAGCGCCTAAGCAACGAGGTCGAGGAGCTGCGGGCCACGGTGACGCAGCTACGCGCCGAGCTGGGCAAGGAGAAGTGGGCGCGCGGCGAGAGGCCCGAGGCGAATGTCCGCCTGCGCGCTGAGCTGGCCGAGGAGCGGCGGCAGCACAGCAACACGATCGACGCTGTAGCAGCCCTCCGGGCCGCCGTGCTCCGCGAGGCCGCCGACGAGGCCGAGGCGGAGAACGCGTCCTGTCCCGCCGTCATCTTGTGTCAGCCGTGCGCCACCCGCGCCCTCGTCGCGCGTCGTCTCCGCCGCCTCGCCGACGAGACGAAGGAGACCCGCCGATGAGCGTCTGCGCCCTGTGCGAGCACCACGAGACGCCCGACGTGCTGTGCCTCGGCTGCACCGCGGCGACCGCCGACCGCCTCGACCGCATGCCGCGCCTCTACGAGGCCCTCGCCGGATGGCTGCCGCCCGGCTCCGCCAGCAGCGCGCCGACAGGCCCCCGCGTCGAGGCGCCCCTGCCCGTGTCCCTGCCCGTCCTCTCGATGCGCGGGCCCGGCGGCATCGTCGGCGTCCTGGAGGACTGGCGCAGCGCGATGCAGGCCGCGCGCGCCTGGGGCGAGCCGCACGTCACCGGGGACACCGCGCAGCGCGTACGGGCCGCCGCGCGCGGCCTCGCCGTCAACCTCGACTGGATGGCCGCCGAGTGGCAGCCCGTAGCCGTCCTCGCCGCCGAGCTCCGCGACCTGGAGCGCCAGGTGCGCGAGCTGGTCGACCCGGCGCCGGCCGAAGAGCGCGGGATGCGCCTCGGCGCCTGCCCCGCCGACGTGGGCGAGGGGCAGGTGTGCGGGGCCGTGCTCCGCTACCGGCGCGGCGAGCAAGCCGTGACGTGCCGGTGGTGCGGCAGCACGTACCCGCGCGGCATGTGGGCGGTCCTCGGCGCGCTGGTGGTAGCCGATGAGGGTGCGCAGACAGTGCCGCTCACGAGCGCCGACGTCGCCTACCGTGCGGCGCTCGGCGTGCCGCGGGACGGGCGCCTGCCATCCGCCCTCGGCAACGCGTAGCGAACTGGGGCACTGTGTGCTCTACTGTTCCCGTTCGTAGACGAGTCGTCTACGAACGGGAACAGTAAGAAGGGCGGGCGGCAGCTCCCGGCGGTGCTCGAACACCGCCAGGGCGCGCGCGCCGCCCGGCCCCGACCAACACCATCCTGATCTCAGCAGGAGGCACCGGCCATGGCCGATCATCCCACGCGGCGTACCCGCACGTCCGCCCCGCACTGCCCGAGCAGCGGCCCCGACATGGACGAGGCGCTGCGCCGCGCCCGCGCCGAGCAGCCCCTCCACGCCTTCCCCGCGCCGCTCACCATCCAGCGCAACGCCCGCATCAACACCCCCGCGCTCCTCCGGCAGATCGCCGAGCGCCTGGAGGCGTACGCACCCGGCGACCGCATGCACGAGGAAACCCGCCAGGCCGCCGCCCTCACCTGGGCCGTACGCCGACACGGCTACGCGGACCGCGCCTACGAGGCCGAACTGCTCGTCCTCCGCGTCGCGCCCCGCGTCGAGCTGGGCACCACCCGCGGCGAGTACGCCGCCATCCTCCGCCGCACCGCCCGCCGCCTGGAGGAGCAGCGGTGAACGCCCCCCGCCACGACCCCCTCGGCTGGCTGGCCATGCTCGCCTGCATCGTCATCGCCGCCCACGGCGAGTGGTCCCTCGCGGTCCAGGCGGGCTATCAGCCCTACGTCGCCGCCGCCCTCCCCGTCGCCGTCGACGCCTACGCGATCCGCTCGATGCAGGCCGGCCGCGAGGTGCTGGCCCCGGTCCTCCTCATGGTCGCCACGAACGCGGCGGCCCACCTCGTCCACGCCGAGCTGCTCCACGTCGGGCCCGCCCTCGTCGTCGCCGTCTCCGCCATCGCCCCCGTCGTCCTCTGGCGCGTCCACGCGCTGCGTCGCGAGCACGACCAGGAGCACGAGGCGGCGCCCGCCGACGAGCGGCCGGAACCGCTGTGGGCCGCGCCGGAACCGCCGGAACCCGAGCCGGAACCGCAGCCGGAACCCGCGCTCGTCCTCGGCCCGTTCACGCCCCTTGCGCAGCTTCACCCGGCACCCACAGCCGAACCGGCCGGAACCGGGCCCGAGCAGGCCGGACGCGGGGCGGACGAGCGCACGGAACCCGAGGCGGAACCCACAGCGCCGCAGGCGGAACCCGAGCCGGGACCGGAAGGGCCCGGCGGGCAGTTCGGCGAGGACGTCAAGACCGCGCGCCGCTGGCTCGCCGACGACCCGACCCTCACCGGAACCGCCATCGGAACCAAGCTCGGCAAGTCAGACTCGTACGGGCGCCGCGTCCGCCGCGAAGCCCACGCCCTCGCCCTCGCGGGTGCGAGCACCTGAACGCGTACGCCACCATGGGGACATGACCCACCCCGTCCTCGTGGACCCGTACGCCGCCGAGGCCGCCACCGGCATACGACCCGACCTCATCCGCCAGTGGCTCAGGCGCGAGCACCTCACCCACCACGGCTACGACCGCTTCGGGCGCGTCCTCGTGGACCTCCGCGAGGTCCAGGCGCGGCAGGAGCGGGCGGCAGCTTGACCAGCAGCGACACCACCTGTCACAGTGAGGGCACGTCCGGCGTGCCCGCACACGGACACTGAGCCACCCGAGGGCCCCCGCCGACACCGGCCGGGGGCCCTCGTCGTGTCACAGAACAGCCACACCCCCTGCCACACCCACGCCCCGTGCGCGAGCCTGGACCCTCACACCGAGCCGCGTCCTGGGGGGACCATGAGCGACTACCGCGACATACAGAGCGCCGTACGCACCGAGAAAGCCCGCATCTGGGCCGCATGGGTCTGCGGCGGCATCATCTGGCTGATCATCACCAACGCCACCCGCAACGTGCCCGTGGTCTCCGTGATCACGCAGGTGCTCCTCGTCGTCCTCGGCATCCTCTCCACCATCACCGCCGTGCGCATGACCAACGCGCTCAACCGCAAGGCGGACGCGGCCCGCCGCGAGGTCCTCGGCGACCTGTAGACGAGGGAGGCGCCCGTGGCAGGCAACCCCCGCAACGGGCGCCCCTACCGGCGCCTCGTCGCCGCGACCCGCCGCCTCGGCCATCCCTGCTGGCTCTGCGGCCATGACATCCCGCCCGACCTCGACGTCCGGCACGCGCTCAGCTTCACTCTCGACCACCTGATCCCGCTCTCACGCGGCGGCGACCTCCTCGACCCCGCCAACGCCCGCAGCGCGCACCGCCGATGCAACTCGGCGCGCGGCAACCGCACCTCAATCAAGCAGGCCCGCGCGTCCCGAAGGTGGTGACCATGCCTCACCCGTCCACGTTCCTGGTCATGGGCGCAGGCGGCGCCCTCGTCTTCCTCGTCACGCTGTGGCTACAGGCCCTCGGCTGGTACGGCTGAGCAGGGCGACCGCATGTTGTTCGTCATCACCGGGCCTCCGGCCGCAGGCAAGTCCTCGTGGATCAAGGCGCACGCCAAGCCGGAAGACGTCGTGATCGACCTCGACCTCATGGCCCTCGCGATGGCCGGCCCCGGCGCCGACCACCACACCCACAGCGATGTCCTGCTGCGCGTCGTCCACCGCGCGCGGCAAGCGGCCATCTTCGAGGCCGAGCGACACCTGGCCACCACCGACGTGTACCTCATCCACACCATGCCGAGCCCGAAGGCGCGAGCCAAGTACAAGCGGCTCGGCGCCCGCATCGTCACCGTCGACCCGGGCGAGCACATCGTCCGGCAGCGCGTACGGGCCATGCGTCACCCCGGCATGGACGCGGTAGTGACCCGCTGGTACCAGTCGTACCGGCGTGGTGGATCACGGGCCATCACAGGCCAGGCGTCGCGGGCCTGGTGACCGGCGCGCGCCGAGCCGAACGGCGCGACGAGCTGCACTGCGCCGAGCCGAACCGCCCGATGATCAACGCCCTGACCTGCCCCTACGGGGGGAGGTGGGTTCAATCTTCAAGCCCGGAGCGGGCGACCCAAACGCCCTTGTCGCTCAGTTTTTTGCGCGGCCAAGATCGAATCGCTATCCCGCGTCTGCCGACAGAGACGGATTAGCGGGGGGTCGCCCCGGCGGCCTGTTCCGCGTCTGCTGACAGAGACGGATTAGCGGGGGTGGTCATGGGCGACGTTGCCGACGCCACGCAGCGTGAGCTTGACCAGCTTGCCGCCTACGACACCGCGCCCGGACAGGCCGCGCTCGCCCTCGCCCTCGCGCAGAGCGTCGACCTGACGCCCGCGCCGACCGCGCGCGCCAACGCCGCGCGCGAGCTGCGCACCGTCCTGGCCGAGCTGCGCAAGCTCGCCCCCGCCGGGGAGGAGGGGGACGCGCTCGATGACCTCGCCCAGCGTCGCGAAGCCCGCCGCGCCCGTGGAGCCTGAGCCACTGCGCGGCGTGCAGACGCCCCGGCTGACGACCGCACCCGCTACGTTCCTCTCCTCGTCCGGGCAGGAGGCTGTCGAGCTGGCGGCGCTCGCCGGGCTCCACCTTGACCCTTGGCAGCAGCACGTCCTCGACATCGGTCTGCGCGAGCGGGCAGACGGCAACTGGGCCGCGTTCGAGGTCGCCGTCAACGTCCCGCGCCAGAACGGCAAGGGCGGCATCATCGAGGCGCGCGAGCTGGCCGGCCTGTTCCTCCTCGGCGAGCGGCTCATCCTCCACTCGGCCCACGAGTTCAAGACGAGCATCGTGGCGTTCCGCCGTATCGAACAGCTCATCATGGGCACGCCTGACCTGCGCAAACGCGTACTCCGTGTGCGCCGGACGACGGGCGAGGAGGCAATCGAGCTGGTCACCGGGCAGATCCTTCGGTTCCTGGCCCGCTCGGGCGGCTCGGGCCGTGGCTTCACCGGGGACTGCAACGTCCTGGACGAGAGCATGATCCTCGGCGACGACGCGATGGGCGCGCTGCTGCCGACCATGTCCGCCGTCGCCAACCCCCAGATCTGGTACCTCGGTTCGGCCGGGATCGGCTCGCCGTCCGTGCAACTCGCCCGTCTCCGGCGGCGCGCGGAGGCGGCCGTCGAGACGGGCGTGCCGGACGCGTCGCTCGCCTACTTCGAGTGGTCGGTCGACGCGCACCGGGACGAGTGCGGGCTCGGCTGCACGCAGCACGACGACCCGGATGACCCGGCCGCGTGGGCGAAGGCGAACCCGGCGTTGGGCATCCGCATCTCCGAGGGGCACGTGCGCAACGAGCGCGCGAGCCTCGGCGCCGGGGGGATCTTCGAGCGGGAGCGGCTCGGCGTCGGCGACTACCCGTCCGACGCTGAGGACGCGTGGCGGGTCATCGGCGAGGACGCATGGCGCGCCCTGGGCGACGGTACGTCGCGCATCACGGACCCGGTCGCGTTCGCCGTCGATGTGACGCCGGAGCGCTCGCATGGCGCGATCTGCGCCGCCGGGTGGGTGGAGGGCCAAGAGGCACGCCTCGACGGCGACACGGTGGTGCCGCGCCCGCGGCACGTGGAGGTCATCGACCACCGGCCGCAGACCGGATGGATTCCCGAGCGCGTCGCCGAGCTGGCGGAGAAGTGGGGGCCGTGCGCGGTCGCCGTCGATGCGGGCTCGCCCGCCGGGGCGCTCATCCCCGCGATCCGTAAGGCGTTGCGCGAGCGCGGCCTGGATGACGAGCAGCTCGTCATCGAGCCGACGGTGCGGCAGATCGCCGCAGGGTGCGGCCAACTTTTCGACGCGGTCGCCGAGCAGCACCTCGTCCACCTCGACCAGGCGCCGCTCGCTACCGCGCTCGCGGGCGCAGACCGGCGCCCGGTAGGCGACGGCTGGGCGTGGGCGCGGCGCGGCGTCGGCGTTGATATCAGCCCGCTCATGGCCGCGACGCTCGCGGCGTGGGCGCACGCGGAGCGCGCGGACGTGGAGCCGGAAGGAGCACCGAACCTGTGGTGAAGCTGAAGCGGACCCTGTGGGCCGTGGCCGAGGTGCTGTGCCTCCTCCTCGCCCTGTACGGGGTGGCCGCCGTGTACGTCCCGGCCGCGCTGATCCTTGCCGGGGTGCTCGGCGTCGTCGCGATCGAGCAGTACACCGCCGAGCCGAAGCGGCCTGCGCGCCGTGAGGGAGGCTGACGTGGGCTTGTTCGGCTGGTTCGAGAAGCGCAGCAGCAGCCTGGAGAGTCCGGCGGTCCCGCTGACGGACTCCTCGCTCATGGAGTGGATGGGCGGCGCGCAGTCCACGGCCGGGGTGCCCGTGTCCGAGACGACGTCCCTGGGGATGCCCGCAGTGTGGCGGGCGGTCGCCCTGATCGCCGGGGTGTCCGCCGCGCTGCCCCTGCACACGTACAAGGACGGGACGCGGGACCGCGCGGTCTCGCCGCTGCTCCGGGACCCGCACCCGGAGCTGACCCCGCTGGAGCTGTGGCGGCTGGCCTACGTGCACCGGGTGCTCTGGGGCAACGCGTACGTCCAGAAGCTGCGTGCCCCGTCCGGGCAGGTGAAGGAGCTGTGGCCCATCTCCCCGGAGCGCGTCCAGGTGGAGCGGGTTCGGCCCACGCCGGAGAACCCGACCGCGAAGTTGTTCTACGTCACGGACGACTGGGGCACCGGGCACGTGCTCACCTCCCGCGACGTCATGCACGTGCCCGGCCTGGGGTACGACGGGCTGACCGGCTGCTCGCCGGTACGGGCCGCGTCGCAGGGCATCGGGCTCGCGCAGGCCGCCGAGCAGGGCGCCGCGAGGCTCTTCGGCCGCGGCAACCTCGTCTCCGGTGTTCTCCAGACCGAGCAGCGGCTGACGGCCGAGCAGGCGTCCGCGCTCAAGAGCCGGTGGCAGGCGAAGACGGCCGGGATCGCGAACGCCCACGAGGTCGCGGTGCTGGACTCCGGTGCCTCGTTCCAGCCCGTGACAATGCCGTTGAAGGACAGCCAGTTTCTGGAGTCCAGAGAGTTTCAGGTCGTAGAGATCGCCCGCCTCTTCGGCGTACCGCCCTTCCTGCTCATGAGCACGGAGAAGAGCACGTCGTGGGGGACGGGCCTGGAGCAGCAGGCGCAAGGCTGGATCACCTTCGACCTGCACCCGACGTGGCTCGCGCCGACTGAGCAACGGGTCACGAAAGAGCTGCTGGGCAGTACGGAGTACGCGCACTACGCGCTGGCCGGGCTGCTGCGCGGCGACAGCGCGGCGCGCGCCACCTACTACCGGGCGATGCGCGACGTCGGGGCTCTTACCTCGAACGACATCAGGGGGCTGGAGGAGATGCCGCCGGTCGGGCCCGAGGGCGACATCCTCTTGCAGCCGACGTACATGGCGCCGCTCGGCTCCAACCCGCTCGCCGACAACGGTGGCGGGGACCTGGCGGCGCGGGCCGCCGCTCACATGGCCGAGGCGCAGCGCCTCCTGGCCCTTCGCGCCGAGGGAGGCGACCATGCCGACGACGATGAGCAGCACTGAGGAGCGCCGGGGGCTGACCCTGGCCGAGGCCGGGCTTCAGGTCCGTGCCGAGGGCGACGACGGCGGCGAGCGCTTCGCCGGGTACGCCGCCGTCTTCAACTCCCGTACCGCGATCGGGAACCCGCTGCGCTGGGGGTTCTACGAGGAGATCGCTCCCGGCGCCTTCGGCAAGACGATCGGCGAGGGCGACGCCCGGATGCTGATCGACCACGACTCGTACTACGTCGTGTCCCGTTCGACGGCCGGCACTCTCGCCCTGAGCGAGGACGCGCGCGGCCTGGCCGTCGACTCCGCCCTCGACGAGGGCCTGTCCTACGTACGGGACCTCAAGGCGAACTTGCGGAACAAGAACGTCACCGGCATGTCCTTCGGGTTCTACGTCGTCAAGGACGACTGGACCAGCGAGGAGATCGAGGTGGAGGGCGCCGACCCGGTTGAGGTCGACGTCCGCACGATCCGCGAGGTACGCCTCATCGAGGTGTCCGCCGTCACCTTCCCCGCCTACACCGACACTGAGGCCGAGCTGAAAGCGGTCGCCCGCGCGCTCGACCGGCGCGGGGACGCTGCCGCCCTCGCGGCGCGCGCGGCGTACCGGCCCGAACTCCTCGACCTCACCCACCTTGACGCCGAGCCCGCACGGGCTCGCGCGCAGGCCACCGCTGAGCCGGGCGTGTCCACTCAGCACCTGGACCTGCGCATGCGCGCGCTCGCCGCCCGCTACGGGCTGCCGCGCTGACCCACCCCCTTCCCTGTAGCCCTGCCGCTGGTGGGGCTGCCTGGCGTGCCGTGAAAGGACACACCGCCATGACGACTCTTCTGGAGCGCGCGCTCGACAAGCGGGCCCGCACCTGGAACCAGATGACCGAGATCCGCGAGCGCGCGGAGAAGGACGGCCGCGAGCTGACCGCCGAGGAGCGGCAGACGTGGGACGCGGCCGAGGCCGACCTGACCGCCGCGTCGCAGGACATCGAGCGGTTCGAGCGGCAGGCCCGCCTCGACACCGTGCAGCGTGACGCCGCGGTCATCGCCACCGGCAGCAACGCCGAGGACGAGCAGCGCGGCGAGCAGGACCAGGAGGCCGCCTACCGTGAGGCGTTCGCCGCGTTCACCCGGCGTGGGATGTCCGGGCTGAGCGGTGAACAGCGGCAGCTCCTCATGGAGCGGCACAGCGAGGTGCGCGCGGGCGCGACGTCGCCGGGCACGGCGGGCGGCTACCTCATCCCGACCGAGACGCTCAACAAGATCACCGAGACGATGAAGGCGTACGGTGGTCTCCTCGGCGCCGCCAACGTCATCACGACCGGGAGCGGTAACCCGCTGAACTGGCCGACCGCGAACGACACCGGCAACGTCGGTGCGATCCTCGCCGAGAACACGCAGGTCGGCGAGCAGGGCGTGGAGTTCGGGCAGAAGACCCTCGGCGCCTACACCTACACCTCGAAGCTGGTCCGCGTCTCTCTCCAGCTCCTCCAGGACAACGTGTTCAACCTGGAGGGCTGGCTCGCCACCCGGCTCGGCGAGCGCATCGGCCGCGCCGTCGCCGCGCACCTGGCGACCGGTACGGGCAGCGGGCAGCCGGAGGGCCTGTTCACCAACGCGGCTGCGGGCGTGACCGGCGCGGACGGGCAGACCACGTCCGTCACCTACGGCGACCTCGTGGACCTCCAGCACTCCATCGACCCCGCCTACCGGGGCAACGCCCAGTGGGCCATGTCCGACAGCGCCCTCAAGATGGCGCGCAAGCTCGTGGACGAGCAGGGGCGTCCGCTGTGGGAGCCGTCCCTCCAGGCCGGAATTCCCTCCACGCTGCTTGGCCGTCCCGTCCTCATCGACAACGGCATCCCGGCGCCGGCTGCCAGCGCGGCGAGCATCGGGTACGGGGACCTGGCCGCCGCCTACGTGGTGCGGCAGGTTGCGGGCGGGCAGCTCATGCGCCTGGAGGAGCGCTACGCCGACTACCTCCAGGTGGGCTTCCTCGCCTTCACCCGCCTCGACGCCAAGCCGGACGACGGTGCGGCCTTCCGCGTGTACAAGCACGCCGCCGAGTAACCCACCCCGGCACGCCGCCCGCCCAGCGCGGGCGGGCGGCGCCCGAAGGAAGGAGGGTGCGCCATGCCGCGCATCCGTATCTTGCAGCCCATCGGCGGCGTGGACTTCTCCTGGCGGCCCGGCCAGATCGTGGACGTGCCCGAGAAGCAGGCCACCACATGGGCGGACGGCGTCCGCGCCGAGCTGGTCGCCGACGAGCCCCCGGCGAAGCCGGAGCGCGCGGCCCGCCGCTCGCGCGGCGGCGGCCGGTCGCCGAAGGCGGAAACGCCCGAGCGGCGGGGCTGACGTGGCGCTGCTGACCCTGGAAGAGGCGTGCGCGCAGATCAACCTCGCCGCGCCGAGCGAGGCGCAGCGGGCGGAGCTGACGGCGTACATCGAGTCGGTCACCCCGGTGATCGAAGGGCACGTCGGCGCCGTCGAGCCGCGCGAGGTGACGCAGACGATCGAGGGGCGCGGGCCGACGCTCGCGCTCCTCACGGTGCCCGTCCTGGAGCTGGTGTCCCTGACGCCGCTCGACGGCGGGCCTGGCCTCGACGTGGCCCGGCTCCACGTTGACGGGCCCTCGGGGATCGTGCGGCGCCTCGGCGGTGGCGCGTGGTTCGGGCGCGGGCCGTGGACGGCGACCTACCGCGCGGGCCGCCCCGACATCCCCGCCACGATCAACCTCGCGGCGCGGCTCCTCGTGCAGCACCTGTGGCGCACCCAACTGCGCAGCAGCCCCGGGCTGGCCGGGGGCGGCGATGACTACTCCGTCACCGAGCCCGTGCCCGGCATGGGCTACGCCGTACCGAACCGCGTGCTCCAGCTCCTGGAGCCCTTCAAAGTCGGGCCGGGGGTGGCGTAGTGCCGTCACGTGTTCCCGAAGTCCTCGACGCGCTTACCGCCCAGCTCGCCGCGCTGCCCGCGCTCGCGGGCGTGCGGGTTGTCGACGGGCCCGAACTCGGCGGCGGCGACGATCTGGAGTGGGTCCTCGTCGGGTTCGACGGCGACCCAGCGGGGGCCTTCCAGGCCGCGCAGGCGGCCGGCGGCTGGGCATCCCCGGTGAACACCTCCCGCGAGGAAACGTGGCAGGTGGTATGCGCCGTCGTCGTCGGCCGCGGGGACACCGCGGTCCGGCCCGCCCGGGTGCGCGCCTACGAGATCGCCGCCTCCGTCGAGGAGCTGCTCGCCCTCGACCCGTCCCTCGGCCTGCCCTCCCTGGAGGCCGCCGTCGACACCTCCGAGCTGGCGCAGGTGCAGACCGGGGATGGCATCCAGGTGCGGCTCCTGCTCACCATCGGCGGCCGCGCCTTCACCTGAGGAGAACCCCCGTGCTGTTGCAACACCCGACGCTGCCGCCCGAGCAGACCATCGACGTCCCCGAGGCGGCAGTGCCCCTGTACAAGCAGGCCGGATGGCGCGAGATGCCCTCTCCGGTCCCTGACCTCGTCACGCCCCCGGCCGCCCGGCGGCACACCAAGAAGGAGGACAAGTAGATGTCTACTCCCATCCCGGCGTCCGTCCGGTACTACCGGCGCGGCACCACCCGCGTCCTGTGGGTTCCGACCCTCGCCAACAAGGCCGCGCCAACCCGCGCCGAGCTGGACGCGGGGATCGCCCTGGAGGGCGAGACCGGCGCGATGGCCGGGTGGCAGACCACCTCCGAGACCGTGCAGACCCCCGCACTCGGGAGCCGGTTCACCCCGGTCGTCGGCGGGGCCATCACCGCCGCCGACAGCTCCCTGACGTTCTGGGCGTCGAAGACCGGCGAGGACGTGCGCGCGGTCCTCACCCGCGAGGCGACCGGGTTCATCGTCTGGATGGACGAGGGCGACACCGCCGAGGGCACCATGGACGTCTACCCGGTCACCGTCACCTCGCAGGCCAAGGTGCGTGAGCTGGACGCGGCGGCGCAGATCATGTGTCAGTTCGCCATCACCTCCGAGCCCGCCGAGAACGTGGCGATCCCCGCAGCTGCGGGCGGCTGACCCGTGCCGGACTCCGTGCGCATCCTCGGCACCGGGCAGCTCCTCACCCTCGCGGCCCGCCTCCGTGCGGCGGGCGGGCCGCGCCTGCGGCAGAACATCGCCCGCCGTGTGCGGCGCGCGGCCGAGCCGCTCCAACGCGATCTCCAGCAGGCCATCAGCACGCAGCCGATGCGCAGCGAGGGCCGCACGGCGCGCGGCGGCCGGGTGCCGCACGGCGGCCCGTCGCCGACGACGCGGCCCCTGCGGGCGACGCTCGCGAACGGTGTGCGGATCAGCGTGCGCATGGGCGCGCAGCCCGGCGCCCGCGTGTGGATGGACAAGAGCCGTCTGCCGCCCGACCTGCGCAACATGCCGTGGGTCATCAACGAGGGCCGCATCCGGCACCCCGTGTTCGGTAACCGCCGCCGCTGGGCGACTCAATACGCGCGCCCCTTCGGCTGGTGGGACCGCACCGTGCAACGCGGCCTCCCCCGTATGCGGGCCGAGGTCGAACGAATTCGCGACGACGTGCGCCGCGACCTGGAATGAGAGGACACCCCGGGTGATCATCACCTACCGGCAGGACGACGGCACCGAAGAGTCGGTGTCGACTGAGGCCCTGTCCGCGATCGAGTCTGCGGATATCGAGGCCGCCCTGGGCGAGACGCCGTGGCGGGAGGTCGAAGACCGCCTCCGCGGCGGGGACCCGACCGCGATGCGCGCCGTGCTCTGGGTGGTACGCCGCCGCACGGACGCGAAGCTCGCGTTCGACCAGGTCGACGTGCCGGGCTGGCGCCGGCGCCTGACGTGCCGCCTGGAGCGCGCCGAGCTGGACGACGTCCTGGCGAACCTCCTCGCGGAGGCCCTCGGCTCCGGGGAGGACGGTGCGATCGAGGCGATGCTGCCGCACATGCGGAAGCTCGCCGCCGACCCGGGCGACGTCGAACGCGCCCTGGAGGCCGTGGGAAAAGGCCACCTGGGCAAGCCGCAGCCGGACTCCGCGGGCTGATCGCCGAGTACCGGTGGCTCCTGGCCCACTACCTACACATCCGCCCGTGGGAGATCCAGCACCTGAGTGCCGGTGAGCTGGAGTCCGCCGTCGCGTGGATCAACCAGCACCTGGCCGCCGCACACACCAACGGGGGGTAACGCATGGCGCTCGGCGGAAGCACGACCCGGCTCGACTTCGTCCTCTCGGGCCGCGACGCCCTGTCGCGAACCCTGGACCGGGCGGGTGATTCCGCCGAGCGGATGCGCGAGCGCATGAACCGCTCGGCGGCAGATGCCGCCCGCGCGTTCGGCGGCTTCACGCAGACCGCCTCCGGGCGCCTGCGCGATCTTGAGGGCAACCTCATCTCCGCCGATGACGCCACCCGGCGCTTGCGCGACGGGGTCCGCGAGGCAGGGTCCCCGTTCGCCGAGACCGGGGAACGCGCGCGGAAGTTCGGCGAGGAGCTGCGCGGCGGGATTCTCCACCTGGCCCCGGCGGCGATCCCCGCTCTTGGCGGGATGGGCGCGGCGGTCGTGGCGGTGGGCGCGCAGCTCGGCGCCGGAGCTGTCGCGGCCGGCGCTTTCGCGCTCGCGCTCGGTCCGCAGATCGGTGCGCTCGGGAAAGCGGCCGAGGCTCAGCAGAAGTACGAGGACGCGGTCGAGCAGTCCGGGCGCACCTCGCAGGAGGCGCTCAAGGCGCAGGCCGAGTATCAGCGGCTGATGGCGAAGCTGCCGCCGGAGACGCAGCGCGCCGCGGTCGCGGTCGGCCTGCTCAAGGACAACTTTCAGGACTGGTCCGACAGCCTCGCGGGCGACGTGATGGGCCCGGTCAATAAGGGCATCACCATCACCAACAGTTTGCTGCCGAAGACGAGTGGTCTGGTCAAGGGCGCGTCGACACAGTTCGATCGGCTGATAACTCTCGTCGGCGGCGCAGTGAACACCCCGGGCTTCGATCGGCTCATGGCCCGCTTCACGGAGTACAGCGACCGGACCCTGAGCCGCGCGGTCGATGGCACCCTCAAGTTCATCGCGACGGCCGGGGACAGCAAGGTCGGCGGGGGCATCACCTCCTTCTTCGCGTACTGCCGGGACGCCGCCCCTGACGTGCTGCACATCCTGGAGAACCTCGGGACCGTCGTCCTCAACGTCATTCAGGCGGGCAGCGAGACGGGCGTGGGCATGCTCCAGCTCGTCAGCGCGCTGTCCGGCATCGCCGCGGCCGTGCCGCCCGAGGTGCTGTCCACGCTGCTGCAACTCGCCGTCGCCATCAAGGCAGTCAAGCTCGCCGCCGCTGGCGGTGCCGTCATCCAGTCCGCTCTTGCGGGGATCGCCACGCAGGTGACCCGTATGCAGGCCGCGAGCATCGCCGCGCCCGGCGCCCTCCGAGGGATGTCTGCCGCGATCGGAGGACTGTCCAAGAGCGCGAAGCTCGCCGTGGCGGGCACGGGCCTCGGCCTGCTCATCATCGCGCTCGGCAGCATTTCGCAGGCGAGCCGCGACACCCCGCCGGACGTGGACAAGCTGACCACGTCGCTCGGCCGCCTCGGCGACACCGGGAAGCTGTCCGGCGAGGCCGTGCGCGCCTACGGGCGGGACCTGTCCGGGCTCGCGGACTCCCTTCGCACCCTGGCCCGGCCGTCCAACGCCGAGGGCATCCAGCAGTGGGCAACGAAGCTGATCGGGATGGACTCCACCCCCGTCAAGAACGCCAAGGCGGACCTGGACGCGGTCGACAAGTCCCTCTCGAATCTCGTGTCGCAGGGCCACCCGGAACTTGCCTCGGCCGCGTTCGACCGGATCGCTGCCGCCATGGAGAAGCAGGGCCTGTCATCGAAGGACCTGCGCGGCGAGCTGGACGGGTACAAGGGCGCCCTGGAGGCGCAAGCCCTGGAACAGAAGCTCGCCGCCGACAGCATGGGCCTGTTCGGTGAGCAGGCGCAGAAGGTGCAGGCGCAGCTTGACGCGCAGAAGCAGAGCGCGGACGGACTGAGGCAGAGCATCGTCGCCCTGAATGACGCGAACAGGTCGGCGCTGGGCGGGCAGATCGGGTTCGAGGCCGCGCTGGATGCGGCGAGCAAGGCCGCGAAGGAGAACGCGAACACGCTCGACATGCGCGGCGGCAAGCTCGTCCTGGACACCGAGAAGTCGAGGACCGCCGCGCAGGCCCTCAACGACCTCGCGGCCAAGACCGACGAGGCCACGACGAGCGCGCGCGAGTCCGGCGCTTCCTGGTCAGAGGTCGCCGCGACCTACGACCGGGGCCGGCAGGCGTTCATCCGCTCCGCCGAGCAGATGGGCCTGACCCGGGCGGAGGCCAAGAGGCTCGCCGACCAGATCCTTAAAACCCCCGACAAGACCGCGTACCTGCGGGGCAACAAGGAGGACCTGGACGCGAAGGTGAAGGCGGCGCAGGCCAAGGTCGATTCGCTCAAGCAGCGGCGGAAGACGGCTGTGGGCGCCGACAAGGCGGACTTGGACCGGAAGATCGCTGCGGCGCAGGCCAAGGTCAACTCGCTCAAGCAGCGGCGGGCTGTGGCGATCCGCGCGGTCAACCAGGTCAACGGCGCCGTCAACAACGCGGTCGCGTCGCTGATGCGGGTGAAGGACCGCAACGTGCAGATCCGTGCGACGTTCACCATGCCGAATGCTCCGGGCCCCTGGGCGACGGGGCTCGGCGGGCGGCGGGACGGCGGACTCATCCACCGCGCGAACGGCGGCCCGATCCCCGGATTCCCCGGGGGCGGACTGCTGCGCGGGCCCGGCACCTCGACGTCGGACTCGATCCTCATGTGGGGCTCTACCGGCGAGTACATGATCAAGGCTGCGAGCGTCGCGAAGTACGGCGTGGCGTTCATGGACGCGGTCAACTCCGGGCGCCTCCCCACCGGGGGGAAGCAGGCGGCGCCCGGCCGGGCCGCCGCCGCTCCGGTCGCCGCGCCCGCGCGCGCCGAGCAGCCGCACGTCACCTACGCGATCTACCCGCGCGCCTCGGTCATCTCCGCCGAGGACCTGCGGCTGATCCAGCGGCAGGAAGAAGCACGGCAGCGCGTGGGGAGGCCGAGATAGATGCCGCTGATCACGACGGTACTGACGGGTCCCGGTGACCCGTCAGTACCGCCCGTCGAGGTGCCCGACGTCGGGTACGCCTCCATCACCTACATCGACCCCACGGGCACGCGGTGGCCGATGACGGACGTGGCCGCCGACTGGTACGCGCTCGCCGAGGGTGTGAGCGGGCTCGGCGCCGCCCCGTACACGCTCACCACCGACCCTCACCCGCGCGGCGGCGCCCGACTTCGCCACGTCCAGGCGCAGCCCCGCACGATCGTCTGGCCCCTCCTCGTCAAGGGCACGGACCACACCGCGTTCACGGCGAACTGGCGGGCGCTCGCGCGGGCCTTCACGCGGACGCTGCGCGAGGGGCCCGGCGTCCTGGAGGTGGCGCGCCCGGACGGGACACGCCGGGCGACCGAGGTGTACTACCAGGAGGGCTACGACGGGCGTGGGCAGGTTGCCACCGGCATCACCTGGGACTCGGCCGTCCTCACCCTGTGGTGCGAAGACCCGTACTGGCTCGGCAGCGAGCCGCTCACGGAGCGCCGCGAGTCCGGCACGGGCGTCGACTTCCTCGCCCCGTATCCGTCCGTCTCGTCCGGGCAGGTCCTCGGCGCCACCGTCCTCTCCAATCCGGGCGACATCGAGGTGTGGCCGACCTGGACCATCACCGGCCCCGCCACCGGGATCACCTTCACCAACTCGGCGAGCGGCGAGAGCTTCCAGCTCGACCCGAGCCAGACCGCCCACGGTGACCTCCTCGCCGGGGACACGGTGACGGTGAGCACGGACCCGCCCGGCGTGAGCGGGCCCGGCGGCAACGACTGGCCCGGCGCCCTGAACTGGCCCGGCGCGATCCTCTGGGCGTTGCCGCCCGGCGAAACCCCGGTCACATTCCAGCTCGACGGCGCCGGCCCCGGCTCGTCCGTCAGCGTGACTTTCTTCCCGAGGTACGAAACCGCATGAGCCTCCAGTTCCTCGTCACGGACCGGGCGCTACGGGTCCAGGGTGCGCCGCTCGACGGGTGGACCAGCGTGGACGTCACCCGCCGCTTCAACGAGCCGGGCTCGGGCTCGCTCACGCTCCCGGCTCGGCCGGAGACGATGGCGCAGCTCCAGCCCGGCAACCGCATCGTCATGCTTCGCGACGGCGGCATATGGATGGCCGGGCCCATGGAGATCCCCACCGACTACGCGTGGGACCTCTCCGAGAACGCCGGAACCGGCACCGTCACCGTCAACTGGAGCGACGACCTCGCCACCCTGGCCGGGCGCATTACCTGGCCGGCCCCCGGCTCCGGGTGGACCTCCCAGCCAGGCAGTGCGTGGTGGGAGGCGACAGGGAACGCCGAGACCACGATCCGTAACCTGGTCAACCTCAATGCGGGGCCTGGCGCATGGAGCGGCCGTGCCGTTCCCGGCCTCGTCCTCGCGCCAGCCGCCGGGGTCGGCACGTCGACCGCGACGCGCACGCGGTTCGAGCCGCTGCTGGAGGTGTGTCGCCGCGCGGCCCTCGGCGGCGGCGGGCTCGGTTTCCGCATCGACCAGAGCGGCGGCGGGCTCGTCTTCTCCGTGTACGCCCCGCGCGACCTCACCAGGGTCGCGCGCTTCAGCATCGGGCTGGGCAACTTGCGCAGCCTCCAGGCGAAGATCAGCGCGCCGACCGCGACGCACGCGCTCGTCGCCGGAACCGAGAGCGAAGGCGTCACCACCCGCACCTTCGTGCAGCGTGCCGACACGAGCGCCGCTGGCACGTGGTGGCGCGTAGAGCAGTACGTCGACGGCAGCGCCGAGACCGACGCGGACGGCGCCCTCACCGCAGACGGCAACGCGCTCCTCGCCGAGCAGGCCGCGCCCGTCGAGCTGGCCACCGTCACCACCGACACCCCCCAACTCCGCGCGGGCGTCGACTACGACCTCGGCGACCGCGTCACCGTTGTGCTGCCGCACGGCCTGGAGGTCACCGACCTCGTGCGCTCCATCCACCTCCAGGCCACGCCCGCCTCCGGCGAGTACGTCACGGCCGTCGTCGGCAGCCCGGAAGCCTCGACCGACCCGCAGACCGTGCGTCTGCTCCGCTCCCTGACACGGCGCCTCGGGCGCCTGGAAACAAGGAGGTAGCCGTGGCAGACGACTCCTGGCCGTCCCCGGCACACAACGACCGGGTTATCACCGACAGCGAATACGAGATCCTCAGCGCCCCGGGCATCGCGGACGGTGTGGCGGGCGATCCCACGCAGACCGCTGTGGTGTCGGCGGCGGCTGGGCTCGCCGTGAGCATCCGCGCGAACGTCACCGCGAGCGTGCGCGGCTACTCGTGGACGTCGGGCCCGAGCGCGTTCACGCTGCCCGTCGCCGCGAACACAAGCGGCAAGGCGCGGCAGGATTGGGTGGTCCTGAGGCTCGACCGCAGCGCGTGGACGGTGCGCGCCGCGATCCGCCAGGGCACGCCGGGCAGCGGCCTGCCCACCCTCGTGCAGGACGCGCCCGGGTCGGGCGTCTACGAGATCACCCTGGCGCAGGTCAACGTCCCCAACGGTGCGACGAACGTGACCGTCACTCGCAACGAGCTGTACGCGGGCGTCGCGATCCGCCCCTCGTCTGCGGCCCGGCCCAACACGAAGCCCAAGCGGGGCGACCTGGAATTCCAGACCGACACCGGCAAAATCGTCTGCTGGAGCGGCTCCGGCTGGTCGACGGTGTACGCGCCGCCCGCCGAGATGATCGTCAACTCGGTTGTCACCGGCTGGGGATTCAGCGTGGATAGCTGGCTGGAGTACCGCAACGGCGTCGTCACCCTGCGCCTCGGGTCCTTCATCCGGCAGGCGGGCACGGTGGCGGGCACCACGGACATCCGCCTGCCTGTGCTGATCCCCGACGCCTACCGCCACCCCACCCGCAACATCTACGGGCTCGCCTACACCAGCGGTGTTTACCCCGCCCGCGTCACGGTCTACTCGCGGATCGGGGAGCGCCCCGGGCAGGTGTGGCTCACCCAGCACGCCATCCTCAGCAACGGGGACTACGTCATGCCCAGCACCATCTCCTGGACGATCGGCTAACCATGGCCCGCTACCTGTTCGGCAGCATTGCCGACTACGTCATCAGCCCCGGCGACGACAACGCCGCGACTCTCCAGGCGGGCGCGACCGTCACCGCCTGGAGCGACGCTTTCGGGGGCACGCAGCACTTCGACCTCCTCCAGACCGATGCTGCTACCCCCATCGCCGAGGGCAAACTCACGACCGACGCGCAGGGGGCCGTGCCCGAGTTCTACGGCCCGGACGGTATCGCTGCGCTGTATTTGGACGCGAACGGCGGCGCGGGCCCGCGCCGGCGCACGATCGCCACCGACCTCGGTACGAGCATCGCGGACACACAGGCGGCGCTCGCCACGCACACGGCCGCCGTCAACCCGCACGGCACGAGCACCTGGGCGCTCGCCGACCAGACCGCGTATCCCTCGGTCGACGCGTTCCTTGCGGGCACGCCGTTCGTCGCCGCGCACCGGGGCAGTGGGCAGGAGTTCCCCGAGCACACGATGGCGAGCTACGAGAGCGCGCTGGCGGCCGGCGCGCGCGCCATCGAGGTCAGCGTCAACGTGACGAGCGACGGCATCCCCGTCTGCATCCACGACACGACGCTTGACCGCACCACCGACCACACGGGCCCGGTCTCGGCCTGGACGTATAGCGCGCTGCGCGAGCAGGTCCGCGCGAAGCCCCAGACGCTCCTTGGCGCGGGGTGGGCGGATCAGCGCATCCCTGCCCTGCGCGACGTCCTCGACCGCCTGTACGGGCGCTGCATCATCTTCCTGGAGCCGAAGAACTCGGCGGCCGTGCAGCCGATCCTCGACCTCCTCGACGCCCGCTTCCCCGGCGGCTCCCACTCGATCATCTACAAGGGGTATTTCCAGGACGGCAGCTTCGCCGGGGTCCGCGCGCGCGGATACCGCGTGTGGGCCTACGTGGACGCCGGGACCACCGATACGCAGATGGACGCGGTGGACGCGAATGTCGACATCTGGGGCGTGCCGACCGGCATGACGGACGAGCGGATCACCGCCGTCGTCGGCCGCGGCAAGCCCGTCATGAGCTGGGAAGTCCACTCCTTCACCGACCGGGACCGGCTCCTCGGCCTGGGCGTGCGCGGCCTCATGGAGGCCCGCTGGGTGTACCTCAACAAGCCGCGCATCGCGTCGTACTCGGCGGCGCTCGGCGCGCGCGTCATGCCCCCGGGGATGCTCACCCCGCAGCACTACAGCGCCGCATGGGCGCCAAAGCTGGACAGCGACGGGGCGTTCCGCCTCGACCAGCTCAGCGGCTACAGCATCTGCATGGGCGGCATGCGCGCCGCCTCGCCGGACACGCACACCGTCGCCGTGTCGATGCGCTGGGACACCCTGCCCGCCGCCACACTCCACTCGGACATCGTCGTCGGCAAAGCCTCAGACGATTTCTTCCAGTTCTCCAGCCCGAACAACGCGAGCGGCGGATATCACGTCCTCGTCCGCGCCTCCGGGGATGTCCAGATCTACCGGCACGACGCGCACGTCACCTCCGGCACCGCCCTCGGCAGCGTGAGCACGCCCCCGCCCGTCGCCGGGACGCCCGTGCGCATCGAGGTGCAGGTCTCCCCGACGCAGATCATCGCCCGCCGCGTCGACTTGGGCACCACCTACACCGTCACCGCGACGGACAGCACGTACCGCGGGCCGTTCTGGCACCTCTCCAACGGCAGCGTCACCTCGCTGGCCACGGTGCCCCGCTGGTCCAATCCCGTCGTCAGCTGACGCCAGATCCACAAGCAGATCCACAACGCCCCGCCCCCGCGCGGGGCTTCGCCATGTCTGGAGACCGCATGATCACCGGCCAGGACTGGGCGAGCTACCAGCCCGCCTCCCCGTCCACGAAGGACATCGACTTCGCCATCATCAAGGCCAGCGAGGGCACGTCCTACACCAATCCGCGCATGAACGGGCAGGCCGCCACCGCGAGGAGCGCCGGCCTGATCGTCGGCTTCTACCACTTCCTCCTCCCGGGCAACGTCCAGGCGCAGGCCGAATACTTCGTGAAGCAGGCGGCGTCCGTCGAGTACGACCTGCTCGTCTGCGACTGGGAGTCGAGCACGGCCGGGAGTCCGACCTGCGCGGAGAAGGACGCTTTCCTCCGAGCGGTGCAGAAGCTTCGCGGCTCGAACCACCGCGTGCTCCTGTACTGCAACCGCGACTTCTGGCTCAACAGGGACACCACCTCGTTCGCGGCGGACGGCCTCTGGATCGCCGAGTACAACGGCCGCCCGGGCACGCCGAGCATCAAGGCGCCGTGGGTGATCCACCAGTACACCTCGTCGCCCGTCGACACGAACGTCGCCAACTTCGCGACGCGCGCCGAGCTGCGCGCGTGGGCCCGGAAGGGGGACGGCGGCGACGGCCAGGAGCACGAGGCCGAGCCGAAGCCCGCGCCGGCCCCGAAGCCGAAGCCCGCGGCGAAGGCGACCACGTACCGGGTGCGCGCGGGAGACACGCTCTCGGGGATCGCAGCGAAGTACGGCACGACGGTGTCCAAGCTCGCTGCCCTCAACGGCATCAAGGACGTCGACCGGATCGGCGTCGGCCAGGTCCTCAAGCTCACCGGCTCCCCGGCCGCGAAGCCGAGCACGTACAAGGTGCGCGCCGGGGACACCCTCTCCGGGATCGCCGCCGCGCACGGCACCACCGTGGCCAAGCTCGCCAAGGCCAACGGCATCAAGAACGTCAACCTGATCCGCGTCGGCCAGACGCTCAAGATCGTGAAGTGAGGAACCCATGACCACGCCCCCGATCCACCTCCCCGACGCGCAGACCGTCGTGAAGACCGGCGCCGCCTACGCCCGCGACCTGAGCGAAAGGGTCGTCGCGACGTTCCTGCAAACGTTCGTGGGTGCCCTCGTGCTGACGAGCCCGTTCGACATTGGCATGTGGCAGGCCGCCGCCACCGCCGGAGTCGCCGCCGCCGCGTCCCTCGTGAAGGGCCTCGCCGCCCGCGTGCGCTCCGTGACCAACTCGGCGAGCCTCGCCAAGGACGTGTGATGCCCGGCCTGCTGCGGCAGGCCGGCCGCCGCCTCGGGTACCGGGGCGCCGCGCTCCTCATCTGCGGCACCGGGTGGATCAACTGGGGGCTGAGCCTCCTGTCCGACCCCCGGTACGGGACGACGCGCGGCGCCGCCGCCCTCACCCACCTCGCCCCCATGCCCGTGTGGGCGTGGGTGTGGATCGCCTCCGGCGTGCTCTCCTGCGCCGCCGCCGCGCTCCCCTCCCGGCGGGACTGGTGGGGGTGGCTCGCCGCCGTCGCCATGCCCGTCATCTGGGCCGCCGCCTACACCGGGGCCCGCGCCCTCGGCGAATTCCCCCAGGGCCTCGGCTCCGGCCTCACCTGGCTCGTCTCGCCCGGGCTCACCGCCGTCGTCGCCGTCGCCACACGCCGACTCGTCATGCTCCGGCGGGAGGTGGCCACCCTGCGGCGCACAACCGCTCCGCCTCCCCCCGTAAGAGAGGAGGACCCGCATGGGTGAGGGAACCGCACTCGGCGCGCTCTCCGTCGTCGTCGGCGGTATCGCGTCCGTCGTCGTTGCCTGGATCTCGAAGCCGCGCGACCGCGACGAGGGCGGCGATCGCGAACAGGACCTCACGACGCTCGCGGGGATCGCCGCTGTCGTCACCGAGCAGCAGCAGCGCATCCGCGACCTGGAGGCCGCGCAGGTCGCGCAGCGCGAGCATGCTGCCGTTCAGGACCGCACCATCGGCGCGCTGCGCCGGTACGTGCTTCGCCTCCAGGCCGCGCTCCGCAGCACGGGGGCGCCGGTCCCCGAGCCCGACCCCGACGACGCCGACCTGATCCGCGGCTGACCCGCCCCGCCCCCTGCTCCAGCAGGTGGGCGGGGCTCAGTGCTTTGTGGCGCGGCTGATGCCCTTGGTGATCTGCGAGACGCGCGGCTGGGAGATGTCGAGGAGGTCGGCGGTCTCGGCGAGGGTGCGGGTCTCGCGGATCACGTTGACGGCCTCTTGGCGCACGGTACGTAGTTCGCGTTGCAGGGCGGGGACCGCGTCGAGGACGGCGCTGACGGCGCGGGCACGATCTACGGGGTCGGGGATGGCGGCGAGCTGGGCGATGATCTCGCGGATCGCGGCGGTGGCGTCGGGGGGCGCAGACATGATTTAAGGGTACCCCTTGACAGCCTATTAGGGGTACCCCTAAGCTGTAAGTACCTCAGCAGGAAGGGGGTGAACAAATGAACAGTGGGGAGGTCATCGCCCTTGCAGGGCTCACCGTGAACGCCATCTCGGCGCTCATCATGGTGAAGGACCGGAAGCGCAAGCCGAAGCGCAAGCGCAAGAAGGGCCGCCACCGCAAGGAGTGACAGAGGGCCCCGGAGATGGTCATAGCAACTCCGGGGCCCGCCCCCACAGTCCCACGCCAGACACCGCCAGCACAACGACACGAGAGGAGGGGAGGATGACGACCCCACTGAAGGCCCTCGCGATCAGCACCACCGCGAGCCTGGTCGCCGTCGCCGCGGTCACGATCAGCGGCGCCAGCGCCCCGTGGCTCGCCGGCCTCTGGACCGCCTGGGCGCTGCTCGCCGCCATCACCATCGCGCTCATCGTCGCCGAGCGCCGGCGTAGCGGCTGAGCCCCGCGGCCGGCCGCCCCCCTCCCCGCCACGCACGGGGAGGGGGGCGGCTTCGTCATGTTCGGGACGTTAAGCGGCCCCCGTCGCGATGAGACGACGAGGGCCGATGAGTGCTCCCGGCGGGGGCGCTCTCCAGTATGCCCCGCTTGTGGCGCCCCGTCAGCCGTACCCTGAAGGGGAGTGCTCTCACCCATCAAGGGGACCGCCATGATCAATCCCGTCAGCATGACCACCGGGGAGCGGATCAGGTACTACCGCTCCCGCACCGGCAAAACTCAGTCCGCCGTCGCCGGACTCGTAGGCCGCTCCGAGGACTGGCTCAGCAAGGTGGAGAGGGGCGTCATCTCGATCGACTCCCTGACCATGCTCACCGCGCTTGCCCGCGAGCTGGGTCTCGACAACGTCGCCGACCTCGTTGGCCCTTCCCTCGACCTCGCCACGTCGGCGGGGACCGAGCACCCGGCGGTGCCCGCGATCCGCCGCGCCCTCAACACCCCGCCGAGCCTGCTCGGCCTCGGCCTGCCCGGCGACGCGCTCAGCGCCGAGCAGCTCGCCGAGCGCGTCGCGGAGACGTGGGAGGTGTACGAGACGCAGACCCGCCGCTACGAGCCGGTCGGGCAGATGCTTCCCGGCCTGCTCGCCGAGGCGTACTCGACGCTGCGGCAGACGAGCGGCGCCGACGACCTCACCGCGACTCGCGCGCTCGTGAGCCTGCTGCACTTGCATCAGGTGTTCCTCCGGCGCGTCGGAGAGCGCAAGCTCTCCCTGCGCGCGGCCGACCGGGCCATGCACTTGGCCGACGAGACCGGCGATCCGGCGCTGATCGCCGCCGCCGCGTGGAACGTCTGCGGCATCCTCACCAGCTCCGGCGAGGTCGCCGACAGTCTCGACCTCGCGCGTGCCACGATCGCCCACTGCCGCCCAGGCCCCGACGCCACCCCCGAGCACCTGTCCGCCTACGGGGCCCTGCACCTCGCGGCCGTCATCGCCGCCGTCCGCGACAGCAAGGCGCCGGCCGCGTGGGACCTGCTCCGCGAGGCGGACGGAGTCGCCGAGCGCCTCGGCCGCGACGGGAATCTGCTGCACACCTCGTTCGGACCCACCAACGTCCGAATGCACGGAGTCCACCTGGCCGCCGAGGAAGGCGACGTCACCGAGGCGCTGCGCCTCGCGGACGACGTGGCGATCCCGGCGGACGGCGTGCTGCCACTGGAACGCACCACCCGCTACTTGGTCGAGGTCATGCATGCGAACCGCCTCGCGGGCGACCAGTACGGCACCCTGCACATGCTCCGCGAGATCCGCACCGTCAGCCCGGAGGAGATCCGCTACTTCCCCCTCGTGAGGGAAGCGCTCCAGGCTCTACTGCGCCGCCCGCGCCCGCACATGCAGGCTGAGCTGCACAGCATCGCCCAGCACGTGGGCGTGCTCGCGTAGTCGTAGCCCGGAACCTGAGGCGACCCGGAATTTCTTTCCGGGTCGCCTCACTGCGTGCGTCCTACGGTGCGTCACATGACGATGACTCAGCGAGCGCGTCGAAGGGGTGCCGTGACGGCCAACCCGCACCAAGGCGTGCGCATCACGCGCGCCGGACTCCCCGCGCCCACCGCCGCCGGACGCTTCGCGCTCCCGCTCGCCGTCACCCTCGACGGCCGCGACCTCGGCACCGCACGCCTCGTCCTCACCCACGAGGACGCCGCCGCCCTTCACGCCCAGCTCGGGCACCTGCTCGCCGAGTCGTCACCGACACCTCCGGATGAGCGGAGCGACACATGACCACCCCCTCGGCGCGCCCCCCACGCGCGCCCGCACGAACTCCCCACGACCACGCCCGGCGGGCCAACCTCGCTGACGCCGCTGCCGGTACCAGTGGCCTCCCTGACGCCCCGCTCCCGCACCCCGGCACCCTCACCCCCGAGCAGCAGCGCGGCGCCGCCTGCGTCTGGTGCGCGACGCCGCTGCGGCCCGGCGTCACCGACATCGACCTCGGCCCCCGCCGCTGGCGTCCCAGTGACGGGGCCGAGGTCGCCTGGTTCCCCCGCACCTGCCCCGACTGCTACTACCTCCAGGGGGGCCGGTGACCACGCCCGGCGACCCCGCGCGCTCGATCGGCTGGTGCGCGTGGCACCGCGGCCTCGCCAGCGACCCCATCCTCATCCAGGTTGTCGAGCAGGCGTCCGGGTCCGGCGCGGGCGGACACCTCTACGCCTGCCCCCGCTGCCGCGAGTCGTACCAGCTCACGCCCTACGCGGAGAAGGCGCGATGAGCACGTCCGAGGCGGAGCGGACCGCGTTCGCCGCGCTCACGCGCCACACGGAGACGTGCCCACAGTGCCGGGCTGGCGCCGACGGCTGCCCCGAGGCCGCCGCCCTGTACCGCGCGTGGCGGCCCACCCTCAACCTCGCACCCCGGGAAGAACAATGAGAACCAACGCGTGCGAGCGCTGCGGCAGGGTGATACGCCGCGGCGAGCCGGTCGAGGAGGTACAGCGCGACGCGATCTCCGGGGCCCGCCCTTCCGCCACCATCCACACGGAGTGCCCGCGCGACCGCCACCGCCACGTTCGACTCCGCCGCGAGCTAACGGCGGCGCGCCAGGACCACTGAGTTCCCCGCCCCACGCCCCCCGTCGAGGGCGGGGAGAGAGCCCCCGGCCGGAGGCGACGATCCGGCCGGGGGCTTCTACGTGTCGTCCAGGACCACGAGGCGTACGCCGTCGAGGACGGCAGCGATGCGGAGCAGGGTGGAAAGGTGCGGGTCTTGCTGCCCTTGTTCGATACGGACGAGAGAGGCGCGGTCGACGCCGGCCTCCATAGCCACGGTCTCCTGCGTCATGCGGCGCGCGCGCCGGGCGGCGCGTAGGGCTTCCCCCACCGCTTGACGCTGGCGTACAAGGTCCGGGTTGGGCGGGGGCGGTGCTGGCACCGGGCCACGTTCTCCGCGCCGCCCTCGAATGTCTGTAGCCTTGAGCCTACATTCCGGACTGTACGGTTCCGTACCCGAACGAACGTTCGAGGGGGCGGGTACGGTGATCGAGGGGGATACGCACTACCGACAGGGACCAGCACGTGAGCACGCCGCGAGACCGCCCTCCCCAGCGGCGCCCCGACTGGCTCCCGGGCACCATCAGCGACGAGTCCGTACGGCTGAGCTGGCGCTTGCCCCCTGACGTGATCCTCGCCGCGTATGCCTGGCGCCGCGGGGGGCGGTGCTTCCGCTGCGGCGACGACCGTCGAGCCGTCGCCGACCTCCCCCCTGTTCCCGGCCCCGAGGGAGCCGTCCCCCTCGCCATGTGCGGGTCCTGCATCCTCGCCGAAGAGGAGGCGCGGCAGGCCCGCGCCGAGGCCCGCGGGCGCCGCTTCTACCCCGGCGGCATCGGCAGACCGGGGGAATAGCCGCGGGGGAACTGGGGGAAATCTGGGGGATGATCAAGAGAAAAGGACCCCCTCAGCGCTCCGAATACCCACGCAGACCAAAGGCGGGGCCCGCAGCATGAACGCTGCGGGCCCCGCCTTTCGTGCTGCCGGACGAGCAAGCGAGCTAGGGAAACTCGCAGCTCAGAGCCCTAATGGCTCAGCGCTCGACCTCGCCGCGGATGAACTTCTCGACGTTCTCGCGGGCCTGGTCGTCGAAGTACTGGACCGGCGGGCTCTTCATGAAGTAGCTGCTCGCGGAGAGGATCGGGCCGCCGATGCCGCGGTCCTTGGCGATCTTCGCCGCGCGGAGCGCGTCGATGATGACGCCGGCGGAGTTCGGGGAGTCCCAGACCTCCAGCTTGTACTCCAGGTTCAGCGGGACGTCGCCGAAGGCGCGGCCCTCAAGGCGCACGTAGGCCCACTTGCGGTCGTCGAGCCACTGCACGTAGTCGGACGGACCGATGTGCACGTTCTTGGCGCCGAGGTCCCGGTCGGGGATCTGCGAGGTGACGGCCTGCGTCTTGGAGATCTTCTTGGACTCCAGGCGCTCGCGCTCCAGCATGTTCTTGAAGTCCATGTTGCCGCCGACGTTGAGCTGCATCGTGCGGTCGAGGACGACACCGCGGTCCTCGAAGAGCTTCGCCATCACGCGGTGCGTGATGGTGGCGCCGACCTGCGACTTGATGTCGTCGCCGACGATCGGGACACCGGCCTCGGTGAACTTGTCGGCCCACTCCTTGGTGCCCGCGATGAAGACGGGGAGGGCGTTGACGAAGGCGACCTTGGCGTCGATGGCGCACTGGGCGTAGAACTTCGCCGCGCTCTCGGAGCCCACCGGCAGGTAGCAGACGAGGACGTCGACCTGACGGTCCTTGAGCACCTGGACGACGTCGACCGGCTGCTCGCCGGACTCCTCGATCGTCTCGCGGTAGTACTTGCCGAGACCGTCGAGGGTGTGGCCGCGCTGCACGGAGACGCCGGTGCTGGGCACGTCGCAGATCTTGATGGTGTTGTTCTCGCTGGCGCCGATGGCGTCCGCGAGGTCGAGACCGACCTTCTTGGCGTCCACGTCGAAGGCGGCGACGAACTCGATGTCCTTGACGTGGTACTCGCCGAACTGCACGTGCATGAGACCCGGGACCTTGCCCTTGGGGTCGGCGTCCTTGTAGTACTCGACGCCCTGCACCAGCGAGGCGGCGCAGTTGCCCACGCCGACAATGGCTACGCGAACCGAACTCATTCCGGTTGCTCCCTGTGTGATCTCTGAGTCCTATGAGAGCCGCGGTGCTGCGGTCTCAGGTGGGTGTGCCGGGCGAATCCGGCCGGGAGTCGCTCCCGGGCCGGGGCAGATCGCCCGGCGCTCCCTTCTGCCGCTCCGCGTCCCCCGGCCGGGAGGTCCGCAGGTCGCGGCCCACGCGCTCGCTCTCGATCAGCTCGTTGAGCCAGCGCACCTCGCGCTCCACGGATTCCATCCCATGGCGCTGAAGTTCGAGGGTGTAGTCGTCAAGACGCTCCCGGGTGCGGGAGAGTGAGGCCCGCATCTTCTCCAGGCGCTCCTCCAGCCGGCTGCGACGGCCTTCCAGGACGCGCATGCGCACATCCCGGGAGGTCTGGCCGAAGAAGGCGAAGCGTGCGGCGAAGTGTTCGTCCTCGTAGGCGTCCGGGCCGGTCTGGGAGAGCAACTCCTCGAAGTGCTCCTTGCCGTCCGCGGTCAGCCGGTAGACGATCTTCGCGCGCCGCCCGGAGAGGGTGGCGGGTTCGCCCGGGGCGGCAGCCGACTCCTCGGCGAGCCAGCCCCGTGCCACCAGCGTCTTGAGGCAGGGATAAAGCGTTCCGTAGCTGAAGGCCCGGAACACCCCCAGCGAGGTGTTGAGGCGCTTCCGCAGCTCGTACCCGTGCATGGGGGATTCGCGCAGCAGACCGAGGACGGCGAATTCAAGGATGCCCGCACGTCGGCTCATCCTCTCCTCCTCCTTCTCCGGGACCGCTGTAGCGCGTCTTTATCTCGTGCTGATGTATCGAGTCGATACATCAGCACGATAGAGCGGTGTCCTCGTGACGACAAGTGGGGGCTTCGTGACCGGCGTCACATCGCTGTGAGGATGGGAGCAAGTTGCCTGTTTTGGGGTGAACTTCGGAGTCTGTGAGCCGAGCCGGTGCGTAGTCTGGGCGCCATGCAGTCCACCGGGAACCATGAGTCGCCCGGGAACGTCGTCGTCCCAGACGTAGTGCGCGCGAACCCGTTGAGGGCTCCGCGCCACGACGGGGGAACCGCTTCAGTCGCCGTTTCCAGGCGCGTAAGCCTGCGCCTGCCCGAGGAGTAGTCGTTCGATGAGCGAGCACCGTCGCAAACCGCCGCAGCCGGAAGGCGGCGGACGGGCCGCGGCCCGACGCGCCCGTTCCGGGAATACGGGACGCCGGGCGACGCCCGGTGGTTCCGCCCCTTCTTCCTCCGCGCACGGCTCAGCCGGTGTGGAGCCGCCGTCCCACGGAGGTGGACGGGCCGAGGCCCGGCGCGCGGCCCAGCGCGGCAACGGCGGGCGCAGGCGGGCGGCCCCGGCGGGCGGCCCGGGCGGAGGCAGGCGGGGCGGCCCCCCGGCGAAGAAGCGGTTCATCGACTACCCCCGTGCGGGCAAGGACGGCGTCGGGCGCTGGCTCCCCTCGTGGAAACTCGTCACCGGCCTCTTCGTCGCCTTCATAGGCGGGCTCATGGGCATCGCCGGCATCGCCTACGCGATGGTCGAGGTGCCCGACGAGGCGTTGAGCGCCAAGGCGCAGAACAATGTCTACTACTGGTCCGACGGCAGCCAGATGGTCGCCACGGGTGGGGAGAGCCAGCGCAACCGGCAGATCGTCCCCCTCGACCAGATCGACAAGTCGATGCAGTACGCGGTCATCTCTGCGGAGAACAAGTCCTTCGAGACGGACAGCGGCGTCGACCCCATGGGCATCGGCCGCGCTCTCTTCAACATGGCCAAGGGCGGTCAGACGCAGGGTGGTTCGACCATCACCCAGCAGTACGTCAAGAACGCGGTGCTGGACGATCAGGAACAGACCCTGAGCCGCAAGTTCAAGGAACTGTTCATCTCGATCAAGGTGGGCACGACCAAGAGCAAAGACGAGATCATGGCGGGCTACCTGAACACCGCCTACTACGGCCGCGGCGCCTACGGAATCCAGGCCGCCTCGCGCGCGTACTTCGACAAGGACGCGGTCGATCTCACCCCGAGCGAATCGGCGCTTCTGGCAGCCGTGCTCAAGGGCGCCACGTACTACGACCCGGCCGGTGTCGCCTCCGACCATCCGACGGAGACGACGAAGGAAGCCAACACGGTCCGCGCCAGGAAGCGCTGGAGCTGGATTCTGGACGAGGAGGTCAAGGACGGCCACCTCAGCCAGACGGAGCGGGCGAAGTACACCGATCTGCCGAAGACGAAGCCCCCGCGGGAGAACAGCGCGCTCGGCGGCCAGGTCGGTTACCTCGTGGAACTCGCCAATTCCTGGGTGGCGAGTCACAGCGAGGACACCGGGATCACCCAGAACAAGCTGAATCAGGGCGGCTACCGGATCTACACGACCTTCAAGAAGGACCGTGTCAAGGAGCTGGAGAAGTCCGTCAGCAAGGTCTACGACGCCAACATCGACCCGAAGAAGCGGCCGAAGACGGATACGCACGTGCAGTTCGGCGGCGCTTCGGTCAACGCGAACACCGGGGCGATCGAAGCGATCTACGGCGGTACGGACGCCCTCAAGCACTGGATGAACAACGCCGACGTCACCGGCGCACAGGTCGGTTCGACCTTCAAGCCCTTCGTGCTCGCCGCCGCGATGGAACACGGGGTGCGCGACCCGAAGCTGGGGCCGGATCAGGACGACTCGACGCGTCGGCCGGTATCGCAGATGAGTATCTACAGCGCCAAGAACAAGCTGAAGATCAAGAAGTACGACGGCGCCGTCTGGACCGACAAGAACGGTGACCAGTGGCTCCAGACGAATGACGGTGGAGAGTCTCCCAACGCGGACGACAACAACCGCATCACCCTTCGTGAGGCGATGCAGCACTCCATCAACTCCGCCTTTGTGCAACTCGGTATGGATGTCGGCCTGGACAAGGTCAAGGACGCCGCGATCAAGGCCGGTATCCAGGACGGTCCCAATATCTTCGCCAGCAACAACTACCCCTCCTTCTCGCTCGGTACGTCTTCGCCCAGCGCGATCCGCATGGCGGGTGCCTATGCGACCTTCGCGAACGAGGGGCAGCAGAACGACCCGTACTCGGTGACCAAGGTGGAGAGCGAGAAGGGCACGCTCTTCCAGCACAAGAAGAAGAGCAAGTCCGCCTTCCCCAAGCCGGTGGCCGACAACGTCACCGACGTGCTCAAGAACGTCGTCGAAAAGGGCACTGGTACCTCGGCCAAAATTCCCGGCCGAGACGTCGCCGGCAAGACCGGTACGACCGACGGCAACAAATCCGCCTGGTTCGTCGGCTACACCCCGCAGGTCTCCACCGCGATCGCGATGTTCCGCTTCGACGACAACGCGAAGAACAAGGAGCGCAAGTTCGAGGAGATGTACGGGACGGGTAACCAGACCTCGATTCACGGTGCTTCCTTCCCGGCCCAGATCTGGAAGGACTACATGCAGGAGGCGCTCAAGGACGCGCCGAACGAGACCTTCCCGAAGCCCGAGAAGATCGGCGAGGTCATCGAGACGGTCGACGCCCCGCCCTCGCCGAGCGTGAAGCCGTCGCCGACCCATTCCCCGTCGCCCTCGGTATCGCCCTCGGAGTCGCCCTCGTCCGAGGCCCCGCCGAGCCCCTCGGTCACGGAGTCGAAGAACACCTGCGCCCCCTTCGACTTCAACTGCCAGCACGGCGGTGACGACGAAGGTCCCGGCGGTGGTGACGACCAGGGTGGTGACAACCAGGGGCCGGGGCAGACCTCCGGGCCGCCCTCACCCTCGCTCCCCGGTGAAGAGGACCCTGGGGATGGCGAAGACAACGGCTGGTTCAAGCCGTGACCATGCCGCTCCGATGTTCCACGTGGAACATCGGAGCGGCGGATGTTCCACGTGAAACATGGGCGACCCGGATGTTTCACGTGAAACATGGGCGGTACGCCCGAGTCGGGCATACGAGGGCCGCGGTACCGACGTCCGGTACCGCGGCCCTCGCCGTCTGCCGGCCCCGCGTGGCGTTCCCCGCCACCGACGCTCAGGCCCGTACGGCAGGATGGCCGTCATGACGAGTACCCGCGTGCAGCAGTCCGGGCCGGTGCTACCCACCGAGGAGGACACCGTCGCCGCCGAGGGCAGCGAACTGCTCGGCGGCCCGGTGGGGCGTCATGCCCTGCTCGGCTCGACATGGTGGACGCCGGTACGGGTCGTCGCGCTGGTCGCGCTGGGGCTCTTCGCGCTCGGCATGGTGCAGAAGATCCCCTGCTACAACGGCGGCTGGTTCTTCGGAGCGAACGCCCAGTACACGCACGCCTGCTACTCCGACATCCCCCACCTCTTCCAGGGGCGCGGCTTCGCCGACGGGCTCGTTCCCTACTTCGACCGGCTCAACGGCGACATGGAGTACCTGGAGTACCCCGTCCTCACCGGCGTGTTCATGGAGGTGGCCTCCTGGCTCACCCCGGGCGGGGACGACCTCGTCCACCGTGAGCAGGTCTACTGGCTGGTGAACTCCGGGATGCTCATGATCTGCGCGGTGGTCCTCGCCGTGTGCGTCAGCCGCACCCACCGCCGTCGCCCCTGGGACGGCCTGCTCGTCGCAGTCGCCCCCGCCGCCGCGCTCACCGCCACGATCAACTGGGACCTGCTCGCCGTCGCCCTCACCGCGGTCGCGATGCTCCTGTGGTCCCGCAAGCGCTCCTTCGGCTTCGGCGTCCTGCTGGGGCTCGCCACCGCCGCGAAGCTCTACCCGGTCCTCCTGCTCGGCCCCGTGCTGCTGCTGTGCTGGCGCACGGGCCGCTGGCGGGAGTTCGGCAGGGCGCTGGGCGGTACGGCGGCGGCCTGGCTCCTGGTGAACCTTCCCGTCATCCTCCTCGCCCCCGACGGCTGGGCGAAGTTCTACACCTTCAGCCAGGAGCGGGGGGTCGACTTCGGTTCCTTCTGGCTCCTCCTGTCCCAGCGGCTCAGCTCCCCGCCGAGCACCGACACGATCAACACGCTCGCGACGCTGCTCATGGTGCTCGCCTGCGTCCTGCTCGCCGTGCTGACGCTCACCGCTCCGCGCCGGCCGCGTTTCGCCCAGCTCGCCTTCCTCGTCGTCGCGGCCTTCATCCTCACCAACAAGGTCTACTCGCCGCAGTACGTCCTGTGGCTCGTGCCGCTCGCCGCGCTCGCCCGGCCGCGGTGGCGGGACTTCCTCATCTGGCAGGCCGGAGAGGTCCTGTACTTCCTCGGCATCTGGCTCTACCTCGCCTACACGAGTGGCGGGAAAGGAGCGATGGGACTCTCCCAGGAGGGCTACCACCTCGCCATCTGCTGCCACCTGCTCGCCACGGCCTACCTCTGCGCGGTCGTGGTGCGCGACATCCTGCTGCCCGAGCGCGACCCGGTACGAGCCTCCGGCGACGACGACCCCTCCGGTGGAGTCCTCGACGGAGCGCCGGACCGCCATGTGTACGGACGCGCCGCGCGGCCGTCCCAGCACGCTGGCGGGACCTACACGGACTGGGGCAAGAGGCCCGAGGAGCGGGCGGAGCGGTTCACGGACGAGTAGTCGGCGCGCCCGGCCTGAGCGACTGCCGAGGGCGCGGGCCGCGCGGTCGGCGGTTGGATACGGAGAAGGGCGCCACCTCGCAGGGGGCGCCCCTTCTCCGTATCCGAGCCGGTACCGAAGCCCGTACCCGGGCCCGTGCTCGCCGCGCGGTCCGCGCTCAGTGCTCGACGAGCCGGTCGTACTGCGTCGTCGTGTGCCGCAGGTGCGCCACCAGTTCCTCGCCCACCTGCGGTTCGGGGGCGTCGGCGGGCACGAAGAGGATCGAGACCTGCATGTGCGGCGGCTCGGCGAACCAGCGCTGCTTGCCGCCGTGGACGAACGGCGAGAGGTTCCGGTTGACCGTCGCCAGTCCGGCCCGCGCCACACCCTTCGCGCGCGGCATCACGCCGTGCAGCGCCTTCGGCGCCTCCAGCCCCACGCCGTGCGAGGTGCCACCCGCGGCGACGACGAGCCAGCCGTCCGAGGTCGCCTTCTGCTGCCGGTAGCCGAAGCGCTCGCCCTTCGCGACCCGCGTCACGTCGAGGATCGTCCCCCGGTACTGGGTGGCCTCGTGGTCACCGAGCCAGAGCAGGGTCCCGATCCGCGCGCGGAACTTCGTCTGCGGGAACTGCTGGCTCAGCCGGGCCAGTTCGTCGGCCTTGACGTGGCTCACGTACATCGTGTGGAGCGGCAGCCGCGCACCGCGCAGCGCGTCCATCCACGCGATGACCTCCTCCACCGCGTCCGTGCCGTCCGTGCGGTCGAGCGGCAGGTGGATCGCGAAGCCCTCCAGGCGCACGTCGTCGATCGCGGTACCGAGCGCCTGGAGGTCGCTCCGGGTCACGCCGTGCCGCTTCATCGAGGACATGACCTCGATCATCACGCGGGCGCCCACCAGGGCCCGGACGCCGTCCACCGAGGAGACGGAGCGGATCACGCGGTCGGGGAGCGGTACCGGCTCCTCACCGCGCCGGAACGGGGTGAGGACCAGCAGGTCGCCGCTGAACCAGTCCTTGATCCGCGCGGCCTCGTACGTGGTGCCGACGGCGAGCATGTCGGAGCCGAACCGGGTCGCCTCCTCGGCGAGCCGCTCGTGGCCGAAACCGTAGCCGTTGCCCTTGCAGACCGGGACGATCCCGGGGAACTGTTCGAGGACGTGCTTGTGGTGTGCCCGCCAGCGCGTGGAGTCGACGTAGAGCGTGAGCGCCATGGCCGGTCCCGGACCTTTCTTCTAGCTGTGTGGTGCAGGTGGGGGGAGTCGTGCCGCGGGGGAGACCGGCGGGGGACCGGGCGCGGCAACTCGGGGAGGGGGAGGTCAGCGCCGCGACATGTAGATGTCGAGCGCCTTGTGCAGCAGCTTGTTGAGCGGGAAGTCCCACTCTCCGAGGTACTCCGCCGCCTCTCCCCCGGTACCCACCTTGAACTGGATGAGGCCGAAGAGGTGATCGGTCTCGTCGAGCGAGTCGCTGATGCCACGCAGGTCGTAGACGCTCGCGCCGAGCGCGTAGGCGTCGCGCAGCATCGCCCACTGCATCGCGTTCGACGGGCGCACCTCGCGCCCGATGTTGTCCGAGGCACCGTACGAGTACCAGACGTGCCCGCCGACGACGAGCATCGTGGCCGCGGAGAGGTTCACCCCGTTGTGGCGCGCGAAGTACAGGCGCATCCGGTTGGGGTCCTCGCTGTTCAGCGCCTGCCACATGCGCTCGAAGTACGCCTGCGGGCGGGGCCGGAACTTGTCGCGGACCGCGGTGATCTCGTAGAGCCGCTGCCACTCGCCGAGGTCGTGGTAGCCGCCCTGGACGACCTCCACGCCGGCCTTCTCGGCCTTCTTGATGTTGCGGCGCCACAGCTGGTTGAAGCCCTTGTGGACCTCCTCCAGGGAGCGCCCCGCGAGCGGCACCTGGAAGACGTAGCGGGGCTGGACGTCGCCGAAGCCCGCGCCGCCGTCCTCGCCCTGCTGCCAGCCCATCCGGCGGAGCTTGTCGGCGACCTCGAAGGCGCGCGGCTCGATGACGTCCGCCTCGATGTCGCGCAGCCGCTTCACGTCCGGGTCCTGGATGCCCTGCTTGATCGTCGGCGCCTTCCAGCGCCGGATGACGACCGGCGGGCCCATCTTCACCGAGAAGGCGCCCTGCTTCTTGAGGTGCGTCAGCATCGGCTGGAGCCACTCGTCGAGGTTCGGCGCGTACCAGTTGATGACCGGGCCCTCGGGCAGGTAGGCGAGGTAGCGCTTGATCTTGGGGAGCTGCCGGTAGAGGACGAGCCCGGCGCCGACGAGCTGCCCGGTCTTCTCGTCGATCCAGCCGAGGCTCTCGGAGCGCCACTCCGACTTCACGTCTGCCCAGGCGGGGACCTGCATGTGGCTGGCCGCGGGCAGGCTCTGGATGAAGGCCAGATGGTGCTCGCGGCTGATGGTCCTCAGGGTCAGGCTCATTCGGGGCGCTCCTCGGGCTGGTGTGTCCCCATCGGTACAGGGCTCCGGCTCTCGCGCCGAAGCCTACTGCGCCTGTCCGGGGCGCTCACTGGGCCGTACCCGCTCGCCGGGGCGGGCGCGGAAGCGGTGATACGGCCAGGCAGGGACTCCAACCAGGCGGCGCGCGCTGCTCCAGCCGGGCGACGCCGAGAAGGGACGGGTCCGTCCGTAGCGGGCAGAGCGGGGTTTTTCATGCGGAGACGGGGCGCTCTACGCCGTACGGGAAGTGGGGACGCCGGTACGGAGGCGGGGGCGGGCCGGCTCGGGCGGCGGTATGAGGGCGAGGTGGACGTCCTTCGTAGCGGCAGCCCGCAGCCCGTGGCGCCGGGGCTCCGCCGCTGGTGGGCGGGCGGATTCCGGAGCCACGGGCCGTTCGGCTCGGGCGGTGGGGCCGTTGTGCGGTGGCGTGGGGTCCACTCAGCCGCCGATCACGCCGCCGAAGAGGCCGCCGTGGGCCATGCCGACGAGGAGGCCGATTCCCGCGGCGCCCATGCCGATGATCAGCCCGAAGCGCTCCCGGGTGGTGACGGAGATGTACTGCCCCCAGCCACCGACCGCGAGGCCGGCGAGCCCCGCCCAGGAGCTCAGCAGGTGGAAGCTGTGGAAGAAGGACGAGATGAAGGCCAGGAACCCCAGCACGAGTGTGAGTGCGGTGAGGGTGTTCTGGAGAGGGTGTGGCCGTCCGTCTCCGGAGACGAGGGAGTTAGCAGAGGGCTGATGCGCGGACGGGGGACGTATTGCCTGTGCCATGGGGCACCTCCTGACGGGACGGGTGCCCTGTAGCACCGGTCACATCCGTTCTGTACAGATTGCGTCCCCTCGGGGCCGGATTTCAACCGGAAGCCGGTGTGCGGGTACTGTGTACCGTCTGCGCCGGTGTCTGTCCGGTCACCCGAACGGGCCCTCCTCCTCGGCGGAGGGCGCGTTGTCAGTGGGGCCCAGTACCGTCGCTACGCATGAACAACCCTCCTGCCACGGATTGTCCGTGGCCGCTGAGTCCGAAGGAGGTGGGTTACCTATGCGTCACTACGAGGTGATGGTGATCCTCGACCCCGATCTGGAAGAGCGCTCTGTCGCTCCCCTGATCGAGAGCTTCCTCTCCGTGGTCCGTGAGGCCGACGGAAAGGTCGAGAAGGTCGACACCTGGGGCCGTCGTCGTCTGTCCTACGAGATCAACAAGAAGCCCGAGGGGATCTACTCGGTCATCGACCTCCAGGCCGAGCCCGCGGTCATCAAGGAGCTCGACCGTCAGATGAATCTGAACGAGTCGGTCCTCCGGACCAAGGTCCTCCGTCCCGAGACCCACTGAGCGCTCTGGCTCAGGGACTCGCGGACGTCGAGTAGCCACGTACCCGCCAGAGCACATTCCGCCGAGAGGTACATCCCATGGCAGGCGAGACCGTCATCACGGTCGTCGGCAATCTTGTCGACGACCCGGAGCTGCGCTTCACCCAGTCCGGTGCGGCCGTCGCGAAGTTCCGCGTCGCGTCCACCCCGCGCACCTTCGACCGGCAGACCAACGAGTGGAAGGACGGCGAAAGCCTCTTCCTCACGTGCTCGGTCTGGCGGCAGGCCGCGGAGAACGTGGCGGAGTCGCTTCAGCGCGGCACCCGCGTCATCGTTCAGGGCCGGTTGAAGCAGCGGTCCTACGAGGACCGTGAAGGCATCAAGCGCACGGTCTACGAGCTGGACGTCGACGAGGTCGGCGCCAGCCTGCGCAATGCCACCGCCAAGGTCACCAAGACCAGCGGCGGGGGCGGGCGCGGCGGCCAGGGGGGCTACGGCGGAGGCCCGCAGGACGGCGGCTGGGGCGGAAACCCCGGCGGCGGTCAGCAGCAGCCCCAGCAGGGCGGCGGCGGTGCACCCGCCGGCGACCCCTGGGCCACCGGTGCTCCCTCAGGCGGAGGGCAGCAGGGCGGCGGGGGCTGGGGCGGGAACTCCGGCGGCGGCTACTCGGACGAGCCCCCCTTCTAGGACCCTCGGGTCCTGGGGTGGGCCTTCCCACTTCTTGATCACACAGGAGAAACACCATGGCGAAGCCGCCTGTGCGCAAGCCTAAGAAGAAGGTCTGCGCATTCTGCAAGGACAAGGTCACGTACGTGGACTACAAGGACACGAACATGCTGCGGAAGTACATTTCCGACCGCGGCAAGATCCGTGCCCGCCGCGTGACCGGCAACTGCACCCAGCACCAGCGCGATGTCGCCACGGCCGTGAAGAACAGCCGTGAGATGGCGCTGCTGCCCTACACGTCCACCGCGCGCTGAGAGAGGGTGACCATCGCATGAAGATCATCCTCACGAACGAGGTCTCCGGTCTCGGTGGCCCCGGCGAGGTCGTCGACGTCAAGGACGGGTACGCCCGTAACTACCTGGTCCCGCGTGGTTTCGCGATCCGCTGGACCAAGGGTGGCGAGAAGGACGTCGCGCAGATTCGTCGCGCGCGCAAGATCCACGAGATCGCCACGATCGAGCAGGCCAACCAGATCAAGGCCGAGCTGGAGGGTGTCAAGGTCCGCCTTGCGACCCGCTCCGGCGAAGCCGGCCGTCTGTTCGGCTCCGTGACCCCCGCCGACATCGCCTCGGCGATCAAGGCCGCGGGTGGCCCGAACGTGGACAAGCGCCGCATCGAGCTGACGACGCCGATCAAGTCGCTCGGCGCCCACGAGGCGTCCGTGCGTCTGCACCCCGAGGTGGCCGCCAAGGTCAACATCGAGGTCGTCTCCGCCTGAGCGTCTCGCTGACGCTGAAGCAGCGAAGGGGCCGCACCACTTGTGGGTGCGGCCCCTTCGGCGTGTGCGGGACCGGGACGGCGGGTGCTCGCCCGCCGACGTGAGCCGGTACGGGTCGGGGCATCGCGTACGCGGCCGGGGGATGTTTCACGTGAAACATCCGGTGCCGCCGGGCTCGCGGTGTTTCACGTGGAACATCCCCGCCGGTTCAGCGGCTCGCCCCTGTGACGACCCAGCGCCCCGAGCGGGAGCGCAGCCAGAGGGTGAGCATCCGGACCACCATCATGAGGGCCATCGCTCCCCACAGCGCCGTGAGCCCGCCGCCCCACACAGGGACGAGAAGGGCCACGGGCGTGAAGATCGCGAGGGTGAGAATCATCGCGACGGCGAGGTAACGCCCGTCGCCCGCGCCCATCAGCACCCCGTCGAGTACGTAGACGATCCCGCAGACCGGCTGGACGAAGGCGACGACGAGCAGGGCCGGGAAGGCCGCGTCGTGAACGACGGAGTCCCCGGAGAAGAGCGGGATGTACAGCGGGCGCCCGGCGATGACGAGTGCGCCGAGGACGACGCCGGAGGCGATGCCCCAGTGGACCATCCTGCGGCACACGTTCTTGGCGCCCTCGGCGTCATCCGCGCCCAGGTAGCGGCCGATGATGGCCTGGCCCGCGATGGCGATGGCGTCGAGGGCGAAGGAGAGCAGGCTCCACAGGGACAGCACGATCTGGTGCGCGGCGATGTCCGCGTCCCCGAGCCGTGCCGCGACGGCCGTGGCGATCATGAGGATCGCGCGCAGCGAGAGGGTGCGGACGAGGAGCGGCGCCCCGGCGCGGGCGCTGTTGTGTATCCCCGCGAGGTCGGGGCGGAGCGAGGCCCCGTGGCGGCGGGCGCCCCGTACGACCACGTAGAGGTAGACGAGCGCCATGCCGCACTGGGCGATGACCGTGCCCCAGGCGGACCCTGCGATGCCGAGGCCCGCTCCGTAGACGAGGACGGCGTTGAGCACGCCGTTGGCGAGGAAGCCGCCCACGGCGACGTAGAGCGGCGTCCGGGTGTCCTGGAGGCCCCGCAGCACGCCGGTCGCCGCGAGGACGATGAGCATGGCCGGGATGCCGAGCGCGGAGATCCGCAGATAGGTCGTGGCGTACGGGGCCGCGGTGCCGGAGGCTCCGAAGACGTCGACGAGCCAGGGAGCGGTGGGTACGGCGAAGGCGACGACCAGGAGCCCGAGGAGCAAGGCCAGCCAGATACCGTCGATTCCCTGGCGCAGCGCGGCGGCGAGATGGCCCGCGCCGACGCGCCGGGAGACGGCGGCCGTCGTCGCGTAGGCGAGAAACACGAAGACGCTGACCGCCGTGGTGAGCAGGGCGGAGGCGACACCGAGGCCGGCGAGTTGCGGGGTGCCCAGGTGGCCGACGATGGCGCTGTCCACCATGACGAAGAGCGGTTCCGCGACGAGGGAGCCGAACGCCGGGAGGGCGAGGGCGACGATCTCGCGGTCGTGCCGGCGCAGGGCGGTGCGGGACTGCTCGGGAGGGCGGGTCATGGACTAAATCTAATCTTCCACAGGTAAGAGACGCAAAGCTCTGCAACCCTTACGGATTGCCGGGATGGGCTTGCTCGGAGGTGTCCGGTTTCGCGATCTTGGGCCACTCGGGAAATTTTTTCTTCCCCACAGGCGGTGGACGAGGAAACCGCAGGTCACATGAGGTGCTCCGAGGAGAGGTCGGGCTTGTTCACAGAGCTTTCCACCGGCTCATGCACAGGTTCGGGCGAGTTCTCCACAGCTCTGGGCTGGTTATCCACAGTGCCTGTGGATAACCAGATTGGCTGACGGTGCCGACGGGCCTAACGTTATGCGGCGCCCACCGTGCGGCGGCGCGTGGAACGGCACGGCAAGGTCCGTTCCACGGATGTGAGGAGGAGGCCCGGTGAGCATTTCCGAGCCCTTGGACGATCCCTGGGCCGAGAGCGGGCCCGGTGACCGACTGCCCTCATCCCGCAGGCGCCGCGAGGACGACGACCGGGGCGGTCGGCCGGACGGGCACGGCGGGCGCGGGGACCAGGCGCGCGGCGGCCAGGGACGGGGCGAGCAGGGACGCGGCGAGCGCCACGACCGGGGCCAGGAGGGCGGCGACTGGGACGGACCGGCCGCCTTCGAGCGCGTACCCCCGCAGGACCTCGACGCCGAGCAGTCGGTGCTCGGCGGCATGCTGCTCTCCAAGGACGCCATCGCCGACGTCGTGGAGATCCTCAAGGGCTCCGACTTCTACCGGCCCGCGCACGAAGTCGTCTACCAGGCGATTCTCGACCTGTACGCGAAGGGCGAGCCCGCCGACCCGATCACGGTGGCCGCGGAGCTGACCCGGCGCGGGGAGATCACGAAGGTCGGCGGAGCCCCGTACCTGCACACCCTCGTGCAGACAGTGCCGACGGCGGCCAACGCGGAGTACTACGCCGAGATCGTCCACGAGCGTGCCGTGCTGCGCCGCCTTGTCGAGGCCGGCACGCGCATCACGCAGATGGGATACGCGGCGGACGGCGACGTCGACGAGATCGTCAACAACGCCCAGGCCGAGGTCTTCAAGGTCACCGAGCAGCGCACGAGCGAGGACTACCTCCCGCTCGGCGACATCATGGAAGGCGCGCTCGACGAGATCGAGGCGATCGGCTCGCGCAGCGGCGAGATGACCGGCGTCCCGACGGGCTTCGCGGACTTCGACGCCCTGACCAACGGCCTGCACCCCGGACAGATGGTCGTCATCGCCGCCCGTCCCGCGATGGGCAAGTCCACGCTCGCGCTCGACTTCGCCCGCGCGGCATCGATCAAGAACAACCTCCCGAGCGTCATCTTCTCGCTCGAAATGGGCCGCAACGAGATCGCGATGCGTCTGCTGTCGGCCGAGGCGCGAGTCGCCCTGCACCACATGCGCTCCGGCACGATGACCGACGAGGACTGGACCCGCCTCGCGCGCCGGATGCCGGAGGTCTCGGCGGCGCCGCTCTACATCGACGACTCGCCGAACCTGTCGATGATGGAGATCCGCGCGAAGTGCCGACGGCTCAAGCAGCGCAACGACCTCAAGCTCGTCGTGATCGACTACCTCCAGCTCATGCAGTCGGGCGGCAAGGGCCGCGCCGAGAGCCGCCAGCAGGAGGTCTCGGACATGTCCCGAAACCTGAAGCTGCTCGCGAAGGAGCTGGAGATCCCGGTGATCGCGCTCTCGCAGCTCAACCGTGGACCCGAGCAACGCACCGACAAGAAGCCGATGGTCTCCGACCTGCGCGAATCGGGATCGATCGAACAGGACGCCGACATGGTCATCCTGCTGCACCGCGAGGACGCCTACGAGAAGGAGTCCCCCCGCGCGGGCGAGGCCGACCTCATCGTCGCGAAGCACCGCAACGGCCCGACCGCGACGATCACGGTCGGCTTCCAGGGCCATTACTCGCGATTCGTGGACATGGCGCAGGTGTGAGGGGCAGCGTCGTAGGGTCTCAGATCTCGCGGCACAATCCCGGCTCCGATGGCACATCGGTGGCATTGGGGCCGTCGTCGTGAGACTCGCCGGTCGGGACGTTCCCCTTTCAGGTGCGGTGGTGGTTCCGGCTCGTACCGCGCGTTGAAGTTCCGCTGACACCCATGGCTGCACGGCGATCGCTCGTGGGCTGGAGGTTCGCGGTGGTACTGGGGTCAGAAGCACTACTCGGACACCTACTGGGCGGCGACGATGCGCGACCACGTGAGCTACGAGCCGCGAGGGAACTGTCGCGCTTGCCTTCGCCGACTCCGATCCGCCCGTACGCGGATCGTGGCCCAGCCTTTCCTTCTGAAGACGGTGCTTGAGGGGAAGGCACGTCGGCATATCCCGGACTGTCTCCTGCTCGCCGGGCAGGTGCCGGTGGTCGTCGATGTCAGGCCGTTGCACCGGTTGTCCAAGCCTGACGTGACCTTCGCCTTCGACTGGCCCCGGCGGGTGGGGGAATCGCGGGGGTGAAAGTACGAGGTCTGGAGCGAGCCTCCGGCCGTGGAGCACTTCGAGGTCGGCTCCCGAAGGATGGGTGACCCGGGAGGGCGATCGCACGTCACCACCAGTTCAGGGTTGACATTGACCGGTCGGTCAATAATATTGGCCGTATGGTCAATAGCGAGGCTCACGCACCTCAGCAGCTAGGTGCCGTCAGTGTGCTGGTCGGGGTCTACGCCGCCGCCATGGTCGGAACGATCGTGGTGCTGGCGGTCATGGCCTCCATGGCCCCAGAAGAGGCGACCGATGAAGCGTGGGGGCACGCCCTGATCGTCATGTTCTTCGCGATCCTCCTTCTGGTGCGACTCCGGTCCGCCCGATCGGGCAGCACGAGGGCAGTCCGGGCACTCGGCATCATTGCCACGGCGGTGCTCGTCGTGAACCTGGTGGAAGCCGCCCTGCCGGGTGTCTTCCCCGGGTGGATGCGGGTCGAGATGATGGCGATCGCCCTGTGGATGTCGGTACTGCTCATCCTGGTGCGTCGTGCGGCAGGCCGCTGACTGATGCCTCTCACAGACCCGCCAGCTAGGAATGAAGGTGTGAACACACCCCGTCGAGAGCCTCGACCACGTCCGAGCAATCGTCAGCGTCTCAGTGAGGAGGTGCGTCGGACACAGATCATCAAGGCCACTATCGCGGTGGTCGCTGAACTCGGCTACGAGGGCGCCTCTCTTGCCCGGATCGCCGAGCAGGCGGACGTTTCCAAAGGCTTGGTCTCGCACTACTTCACGGACAAGGATCGCCTGATGGAAACAGTCGCCAGGACGACTCTGGCGACCCTCAGGCAGACCATTGCCGACTCTCTCGTCCTGACCGATCCGGTTCCCGAGGTCATCCGCGCGGCGATTCACCGTGTGGCCCGCCTGAGCGCGACGCACCAAGCCGAAATGACCGCGATGCGGCAGATCAGCACCAACCTGCGTGAGGCCGACGGGAGCCTACGTCTCGGCCTCACCGAGTACGAAGAGACCTACCAAGGTCAGGAGGCCCTGTTCCGTCGCGGTCAGGAAGAAGGTAGCCTCCGCGACTTCGACACCCGGGTCATGTCGATCACCTACCAGGGCGCCATCGACACGATGGTCACCTACCTCCATGAGCATCCCGAGGCCGATGCCCGCCACTACGCGGACGCCCTCGCTGACCTCATCATCGCCGCCATCAGGCGCTGCTGAAGAGTTGCCACGGAACTGAGACACGGGCGCCTGGACACGGGCTGAGACAACTCGGAAACCCGCTGATCAGGGCGGTGTCCCAGGACGTGAGCGGCGAGATCCCGCAACGCGGTCCGGCCAGGTGACCGGCGCGTGAAGCGGCATCGTTGACGGGCGCGGGGCGCGGGGCGCGGGCAGTTCAGGCCGGCCGTCGGACGCCGTTGTCGCTGCGGAGGGCGGGGCATTCGGCGTCGTTCAAGGAGGGGAAGGACTCACGCGACGAACGCCCCGTCGATGAGGACCGGGACGGTGGTGGACGCGTCGAGTTCGGAGGCGAGGGCGATGTCGTCCTCGTAGCCGCTCGCCCGGAGTTCGCGGGCCGAGGCGCAGTCCGCGACGGTGGCGGTGAGGTCCGAGGTGTGCGCGAAGGCCGTGGCGGCGAGTGCGGCCTCCGGCGACAACCCGCCGCGGCCCGCGCGGCGCAGGGCGGAGATCACGGCTCCGGCGCCGAGAAGGTCTTCGAGCGCGGGTCTGAGGCTGCCGTCCGGCCAGCGCTCGCCGGACGCCACCACCAGGACGGGTCGCTCGGGCGTACCCCAGCCGCACCCCACCAGCCGCCGGCCGACCGCTCCCGCGTTGCGCAACGAACCCGCGATGACCGGTCCGCCACCGGCCGCCGCGGCGATGGTGGAGCCGTTGGGGGACGGGAGCACCAGACGGGGGGTGAAGGGCGCGCGGCGCAGTGCGGCCGGCGACAGCGACCACGGGTACGCCTCGGTGGCCTTGCTCCGGCCCACGGCCAGCCGGGCGCCGACCTCCCCGGCGAAGGCTTCGGCCGTCTCGTCCCGCCAGCGGTAGGGGAAGACGTGGGTGCCCGCCTCCACCGCGACCGTTACCGACGTGGTGAACGACAGGACGTCGACCACCACGAGACACGCGGCCTCCCGCGCGAGGAGCCCCGCGCCGACCGGCCCCCACTCGAACCGCACTCCATGACCCGCCTGCGCGAACCACTCACTCATGGGCGGAGATCGTGCCAGAGCGCGCCCGGGCCCCGGCTCGCGGGCGGGCCCCGGCTCGCGCCCGGCCCTGGCCATCGAGGGCTGGTGCCCGGGCCCTTGTGACGGCCGGATGGACGACCCGGAGGCCGCAGGGCGACGGCGGTACGAGGGCGCGGCGACGCCTTGAGAGGCGGCCACGCGGCCTCGGGGCGGCACTGGGCTGGGCAGGGGAGGTACTCGCCGCCTGGAGGTGCGGCAGCCGGGGCGACGGACGGTGCGTCCGCGTCCGTGTCGGTGCTGTGCGGCTGCCGTGGCGGGGACCGGCCCCCACTGGTCCAAGGCACACCCGCCGCGGAGCGCTTTCGAGGGCGTTCTGACGGCAAGGTTCGCGTGGTGGGTGTCAGAGCGTGTGCTGCCTCCGCACGCTGTCGATGCTTCGTCGGCGGTACGTGGAGACGCGGCGCACGCGGTCCGCGTCCGTCGGGAACTCACCGCTCTCGCCATCCCCGTGCTGCCCACGCGGACGCTGCCCGAGGCCTTCGACGGCCTGCGCGCGAGCGCATGGACGGAGGCGGAGGAGCACGCGCCGCATCCTTCGGACACCTCCTCCCTGGGGCGGCGACGACGTCGGAACGCCGCAGGCTCAGGGGCCGACCCCTCCGAACTCTTTTGCGGGAGACGTTGCTGACTGGGCATCGGGAAGACTGCCCGCATGAGTGAACTCATTCTGATGGCCGACCGGCGCGTGGCCGCGATACCCGTGCGCGAGTGCGGGGAACCGCTTGTCGATGTGCGCACGAGCGGGGAACTGCTCGTCGACACGCGGAAGGAGGCGGATTCGGCGGGAGAGTTCGCGCACCTGCGCGCGGGCGTGCTGGAACGGCTGCTGGAGGCGCAGCGGCGCCTGCCCCAGGGCCTACGGCTGCTGTACGTCGAGGGGTACCGGCCGCCCGCCCTCCAGCGGAGCTACTTCGAGGAGTACGCGGACGAACTGCGCGCCGCGCATCCCGAGTGGCCCGCCGAGCGGATCAGGGCCGCAGCAAGCCGGTACGTATCGCCGCCCGAGATCGCCCCGCACAGCGCCGGTGCCGCCGTGGACGTCACACTCGCGGACACCGGTGGACGGGAACTCGATCTCGGTACCCGCATGAACGCGAGCCCGGAGGAGAGCGACGGGGCTTGCTACACGGACGCGGAGGACATCGGCGCGGAGGCGAGAGCGCACCGAGCGCTCCTGGGCGAGGCACTGCGCGGCGCGGGGTTCGTCAACTACCCGACCGAGTGGTGGCACTGGTCCTACGGCGATCGCTACTGGGCTCTCGCGACCGGCGCGGAGGCGGGGCTGTACGCCGCGGTGGAGAGTACGGGTCCGGCCTGAGCCTCCCGTAGGAGAGCTGCCGTACGGGCGCGAGGGCCCCGCGCGCGGTCCGGCCCGGCGCTCCTCAGCCGAGGACGAGGGGCAGGCGTACCGGGGCGGAGGCGCGCTCCTCCGGGGTCGGAGTGCGACGCCCCGTACCGACGAGGAGTGCCTCCCGGTCCGAGAAGGAGGGCGGGAAGGGGGCGCCGGCGATGCGGCCGAGGAGGGCGCGGGCGCTCGCGAGGCACTCGGCCGGGGGCGCGGCGGCGTGCGGCAGGTGGGCGGTGAGATCGAGGTGGTGGAGGGTCCACTCCAGGACGTACGCCGACAGGTAGTCGGCCACGGAGAGAACCTGCCCCTGCGTGCCGACGTGGGTCTCCGGCACGGCGAGACGGGCCGCCCGGCCCGCCGCCGAACCGACGTCCTCCAGGTGGAACTTCAGCAGTGCCGGCTCCTGGTAGGCCGCCGCGAGACGGACGGTCAGCGCGTCGAGCGGGTCCGTGCCGTCCGGCGGCGCCTCGCCCACCTGCCAGTACGTCACGGCGTCGCGCGTCGGCGCGCCTCGCTCGGGAGTGGCGAGGGTGATGAGGACATCCTGCGCGTCGATGACGAGATGGCAGACGAGATCCCGTACGCGCCAGCCCGCGCAACCGCTGGGCCGGGCGAAGTCCTCGTCGCGGAGCCCGGCGACCGTGTCGAGCAGGGACGTGAGGGCCTGGGAGAAGAGATCCACCCCAGCAGGCTACGCGGCGGACACGAGGCTCCCTCAGGACACGAGGCTCCCTCAGGACACGAGGCTCCCTCAGGACACGAGGGCTTCCTCAGGACACGAGGGCTTCCTCAGGAGGCGAGATCGCGGATGTGCGGCACGGCGCGGGTGAGGGCGACGACGCCCGCGGCGATCAGTGCGACGCCGAGCAGTTCGGGCAGGACGAGCCAGCCCAGATGGAGGCGCTCCTGGAAGACGAGGACACCGAGCAGGAGGCTGACCGTGGCATCGCCGATCGTGAGGGCGGGCTGCGAGGCGGCCAGCGTGCCCGCTTGCAGGGCGTTCTCCAGCAGTAGGAGGGCCGCCATGCCGGTGAGCGCGAAGCCGTAGGTCTGCCAGGCGGTGAAGAAAGCGCCCGGGCCATGGTCGGCGAAGGTACGGGTCGCCGACTTGAGGAGCGCGGCGGTCAGCGCGTTGCCCACGGCCGCCGCGAAGCCGAGCACGGTGGCGCGCAGCAACGAGGAGCGGGCGCGGCGCGCGATGAGGACCATGAGGCCCATCGCCGCGAGGCACAGGGCCACGGCCGGAATCCAGCGCGCGGCCGAGGCTTGGCTCGTACCGCCGTGCGGAGCCGCGCAGCCGAGCAGCAGCACGAGTCCCGCGACGACGCTCGCGATCGCGTACCAGCCGGTCACCGGCATCTTGCGGTGCAGCAAGGGCAGCCCGATGAGCAGCGCGAACGGCAGCTCCAGGATGAAGACGGGCTGGACGAGCGCGAGCGGCCCGTTCGTGAGCGCGAGCGCCTGGAAGAACGCGGCACCGATGACACCGCCGATGCCGAGGAGCCAGGCGGGCCGGTGGGCGAGGGCGAGGACGAGGCGCAGGCCGCCGCCCCGCGGCTGGTTGGCGGCCGCCTTGCGCTGGAAGGCGGTTCCCATCGCATTGCTCGCGGCGCCGAGTACGGCGAAGACGACGGCCAGAATGATCACAGCAGGTGCCTCCCCTCCCATGCCGCGCGTCTCACGCACGCTGCGGTACTTCCGCCCTGCGAAGGACGGGCGCATGGGGGAGCGGCCGTGGGCCGGAACGGACTGGTGGTGCTTGCCGACCGCCGATTAGCGTGCGGGCCATGACTTCCATCGACGAGGCCGGCGGGGTATCCGGCGAAGAGCCTGGCAGGGCGACCGGCGCACTGCTGGACGGGACACGGCGGGCCCTGCTGCGCAAGATCGCCGTGGCGCAGGCCGAGCAGCGGGTGCCGTCCGTCGTGGCCGCGGTGACGCGGGGCGGAGGGCAGGTATGGAGCGGGGCACGCAGTTGTGTCGACGGGCACGCCCCTGACGACCAGGTGCAGTACCGCATCGGCTCGATCACCAAGACCTTCACCGCGGTGCTCGTGCTGCGCCTGCGCGAGGAGGGGCTGCTCGAACTGGGCCACCCGGTGGAGCGGTACGTGCCGGAGGCCGGGCTCGGCCCGGAGGTGACGGTCCGCCAACTCCTCGCCCACACCGGCGGCCTGGCCGCGGAGGCGCCGCCGCCCTGGTGGGAGCGGACGCCGGGGAGCCTGCGGCCGCAGCTCACCGATGTGCTGGGTGCGGAGCCCTTCCGTCACGAACCCGGCTTGCTGCACCACTACTCCAACCCCGGATTCACCGTCCTCGGCGCGCTCGTCGCCGCCGTGCGGGGGACGACATGGGAGGAGGCGCTGCGCACGGAGATCCTGGAACCGCTCGGCCTGCGGCGGACCGGTGTACGCCCCGAGGCGCCGAGCGCCGGTGGCTGGGCCGTGCACCCGTGGGCCGATCTGCTCCAGGAAGAGAAGGTGGAGGACTTGGGGCTCATGGCTCCGGCGGGGCAGCTGTGGTCCACGGCCGCCGACCTCGCCCGCTTCGCCGGCTTCCTGCTGCGCGGGGACGACGAAGTGCTGAGCATTGACGGGGTGCGTGAGCTGCGCGTTCCCGCGGCCCCCGGTGACGGGGACAGCGGATACGGCCTCGGTACCCAGCTTCTGCACCGTGGAGGCCGGGATCTGGCCGGGCACACGGGTTCCGTGCCGGGTTTCACGGCCGGGCTGTGGATCTGCGAGGAGGAGGATCTGGGCGCCGTGGTCCTGGGCAACGCCACCTCGCAGCTCAGCTCGGGGACGCTCGCCGCTGAACTGCTCGAACTCGTGGCGAAGGCCGAACCGCGCATCCCCGAGCCATGGAAGCCGCTCCCGCGCGTGGACGAGGAGCTTCTGGCGCTGACGGGCCTGTGGTACTGGGGCAGCGACCCGGTCGCGCTACGTCTCGGGGCGGGCGGGGGACTGGAACTCGGGCCGGTCAAGGGCGGACGGCAGTCACGTTTCGTGCCTGCGGACGACGGGAACTGGGTGGGGCTCGACGGCTACTACTCGGGCGAGGTGCTGAGCGTCGTACGGGGACCGGGGGGCGGGGTGAGCCACCTCGACCTGGGTTCCTTCGTCTTCACGCGAGAGCCGTATGCGGAGGGCGGCCCGACGCCGGGCGGGGTGGTGGCGGAGGGGTGGCGGGGACTGCCGGGCTGAGAGCGGGGATGTTTCACGTGAAACATGGGCTGACCGCCGCTTTGGGGGGCGATGTTTCACGTGAAACATCACCTCGGGCAGCTCCTCCCGTTCGGTGGTGCCGCGATGTTTCACGTGGAACATGCCGTGTGTCCGGCCCGCGATGTTTCACGTGAAACATCGCGGGCCGGTGCAGGCTCCGCGCGTGAGCCTGCAGCGCACGTGCTCAGGGGCTCACGTGCTCACCGCGTGAGCCTGAAACCCAGCTGCTCAGAGCGTGAGTTTGAAGCCCACGTGCGAGTCCACGAAGCCGAGCCGCTTGTAGAAGCGATGGGCGTCGGTGCGGGTGGCGTCCGAGGTGAGCTGGACGAGGCTCGCGCCCTGGCGGCGGGATTCTTCGATGGCCCAGGTGATGAGCTGGGTGCCGAGCCCTCCTCCGCGAGTGGTGGCTGACACTCGTACCGCCTCGATGATCGTGCGGGTGGTGCCCTTGCGGGACAGGCCGTGCAGCACGCTCAGCTGAAGCGTGCCCACGACTTCGCCGTCGCTCTCGGCCACGATGAGGTGCTGGTTCTTGTCCTCGTGGATGCGGGCGAACGCCTCGTGGTACGGAGCGAGGTCGTCCGGGGACTCGCGCTGGGCGCCGAGCGGATCGTCCGCGAGCATGGCGACGATCGCGCTGATGTCGTCGGGCGTGGCACGGCGTATATGGAGGGTGCTCATGGCCGCGATCCTAGGCTCGACGTCTCCCGGGGCCTCTCGGTCCTTGTCCTTGGACGCGGCTCAGACAGGCCGGCCGAGGAGACGGGGCGAGGCGTCCAGGTGTTCCATGGCGGTGACGAGCGGGGCGAGCTGCGGGTCGAGAGCGGCCTCGTCGAGTGCGGCGCGCAAGGCCGCGTCATTGGTCGGACGGGCCTCCTCCAGGAGCACCCGGCCCGATTCGCTCACGTCGGTGTAGATGCCGCGCCGGTCGGTGGGGCAGAGGTAGCGGGCCAGCAGGCCCCGGTCTTCCAGGCGCGTCACGAGACGGGTCGTCGCCGACTGACTGAGTACGACGGCCTCCGCGACCTGCCGCATCTGGAGGTGACCGCCTTCGCCGTCGTGCTGACGGCTGAGGACATCGAGGAGCGAGTACTCCCGCACGCTGAGGCTGTGCGCCGCCTGGAGCGCGCGTTCGATGCGCGACTCGATCCGGCTGTGCAGCAGCGAGAGGGCGGACCAGCTGTGTGCGAGTGCTGTGAGAGCGGGGTCGGTCGCTGTCATCGTTCTCTCCTCCGTCCGTCTCGGGCGTTCCAGCCTAGGCCAGGTATGAAATATCCACTGGTTGCGACTATACGGCGCCTGCAAATATTCCAGTCGGGTCCGAGCCGGAGCCCCCGGCCCGAGCCCCCGCCCGGCCCGAGCCCCCGCCCGGCCCGAACCCTCGCCCGGACCGAGCCCCCGCCCGGCCCGAACCCCCGCCCGGCCCGAACCCCCGCCCGGATCGGGACCCCAGCCCGAACCGGGGCCTCAGAACCTCAGACCGGGCCCCAGCCCCCGCTCAGCCCGTCGCCGTGCTCAGCGGTGCGTACCGCTGGAGCCGGTTCCCGGGCAGCGCGGGCGTGCCGCGCAGCATCAGGCGGCTGTGGAGTACGGGGCGCAGGCCATGGTCGGTGAGCCAGTCGCGCAGCTCCTCCTGGTGGTTCTCCAGCACGATGCGTACCGGCGTACGCACCTCCTGGACCAGATCGGCCACCAGGGCTTGAGCGAGGACCGGTTCACGGGCGACGAGGGGACCGAGGAGAGCGGCGTGGGGCTCGGTGCGGAGGGCGGCGAAGCCCAGGACCTGGCCCTCGGCGTCCTCGGCGAGGCTCATCCGGTCGGCGAAGGCCGGGAGGCGGGCGAGCAACGGCGTACGGTCCAGGCCGAAGATCTCCCGGTCGACGTCGAGCAGAGTGCGTAGATCCCCGGCGGTCGCCCGCCTGACCCGCACCCCCGGAACCGCGCCGGCACCGGCGAAGTGGCCCTCCAGCGTTTCCACGTCCCCTGTCGCCGCCGCGCGGAAGCCGAGGTCCTCGTAGAACGGCAGGCGCTCCTCGCTCGTGTAGAGCGCGAGGGCTTCTACGGGCTCCTGCGCGATCACCTCGCTGAGCAAGCGACGACCGAGCCCCCGTCCCGCGTGGTCGCGGCTCACGAGCAGCATGCTGAGCACCGTAAGGCCGGGGCGCTCCGCCGGGCCGTAGCGGTGGCTGACGCAGACCGCGCGGAGCCCGCTGCGTGGGTCGTCGATGCCGTATCCGGTGCCTGCGGTCAGGAGCAGGGTCCACAGCCGTCGGTCAGGGAACCAGCCTCTGTTCTGTGCCAGCTCCAGGCAGTGCGGGAGATCGTGCAGGGTCAGCCTGCGGAGAGCCAGAGCGGCGGACGGCGGAGGAGTGGGCAGCACGCGCTCAGGCTTACCGACGTCAGGGGCGTGCGTCCACCCTCTTTTCGGACTACGGGCCTGTTCCGTGATGAGGGATGTTTCACGTGGAACATCGCGTGACGTGGGAACAACGCGTGGATGCTCGTCGGGTGACTCACGAGGGGCCGTGCCCTGCGGGCTCCGGGACGAGTCAGCCCAGATCCGCGTCGAGGAGGGCGAGGACCCCCTCGATATTGCCGTCGAGGTAGTGCCGCAGGGAGAGCGGGACAAGGTGGACGGAGGCGATGCCGACGCGGGTGAAGGGGATACGGACGATCTCGTAGGTTCCACAGGGCTGTTCCATCTCAGGACCGTGCCGCTGTTCCAGATCCATGGACACGAGGCGGCAGACGAAGAAGTACTGGACCTTGACCCCGGTGGCGCCGCCGTCCGCACCGATGTGTTCCACCGTGTCCACGAAACACGGCACGACATCGGTGATCTTCGCGCCCAGCTCCTCGTGGACCTCCCGGTGCAGGGCTTCGATGACGGTGGCGTCCTCCGGCTCCACGCCGCCGCCCGGGGTGACCCAGTAGGGGTCGACGCCGGGTTTGACGCGCTTGATGAGGACAAGATCCTCGCCGTCGAGCAGGATGGCACGAGCGGTGCGCTTGACCACGGGGCGAACGGTCATGGAGGGAATGTGGCCCGAGTTGTTTCACGTGAAACATGCGCGCCCCGGGCGCTTGGGAGGCCGTCGCACGGAGTGGAGCGTGCCCGGGGCGCGCTCAGCCCCAGTCCACCGCCGCGCGGAGCAGGCGGTCGTGGGCACGGGAGAGATGGGGCAGAGCGAGGGTGCCGGTACGGGCGACGAGAAAGTACGTACGGAGCGGAGCGACGGCGGGATCGAGCAGAAGCGTGAGCCGTCCCTCGGCGAGGGCACGCGCGCTGAGGTAGCGCGGCAGGACCGCGAGGCCCGCACCGGCCAGGACACAGCCGAGCACTGCCCGCAGGTCGGGGACGATCACCGCACCGGGACCCGGGGGCAGCGCGTCGAAGGCGGCGGTCCAGTAGCGCGCGATGAGCGGCAGCGATTCGTGGCAATCGACGAAGGGAAGCGGCTGAGCACGACCTGAAGCCGGTGCCGGGCCGCTGCCGCTGAGACGCTCGACAGGAAGCCGGTCCGCCCAGGCCGGCGCGGCGACGAGGACGAGTTCCTCGTCGCACAGCGCCGTGGCGGTGAGCAGGCCACCTCGTGGGCGGACGGTGCTGATCGCGAGATCGTGATGCCCGGCGGCGAGCCCTTCGAGGCTCTCCTGCGCGGTGCCGAACGTGGCCCGGATACCGAAGTCGAGGCCCTCACCCTTGTCGAGACCGCTCAGTGCGGGCAGGGCTCGTTCGGCGAGGAACTCCGGAGGCCCGGTGAGGTGGAGTGTGCGGGCGTGCCCGTCGCCCGTGGCGACGCCGCCCTCCGCGATCTCGACGAGAGCGTCGAGGTGGGGCGCCGCCTTGTGGGCCAGTTCCTCGCCGAGGGACGTGGGCGTCACCCCGCGCGCCTGACGCAGGAAGAGCGGGCGCCCCACCTGGCGCTCCAGGGCTCTTATCTGTGAGGTCACCGCCGGCTGCGAGAGGCCGAGCAGAGCGGCGGCACGGGTGAAAGAACCGGCACGGTGCACGGCGACGAAGGTGCGCAACAAGGCGAGATCCATCGCGACTGCCCCTCAGGTGGTCGCGGGCCCGGTGCGGACCCGGCGGTCAACGATAAATCTGGCGATACCCCGCCGTCTCCCCAGTGATTGGACATTGACAGCCAGTCAACTAGCCTTGGACGGGCGGTTCTTCGCGGAAACCGTGAGTGGTCCGAGCCACGAGGGGGGAGGCTCGGACCACCCGCGCGCCTTCCCGCCCGCTCAGCCGTGGCTCTCGTCGAGCGCCCGCAGCACGTCGGCCACGAGGTCCTCGGTGTCCTCGGCGCCCGCCGAGAAGCGGATGAAGCCCTCGGCGACCGCGTCCCCGCCCCAGCGGCGGCGCCGCTCGGCGGTGGACCGCACGCCCCCGAAGCTCGTGGCGTCCTCGACGAGCCGGGCGGACGCGAGGAAGCGTTCGGCGTGCCCGCGCGAGGGCAGCGTGAAGCCCAGGACGGTCCCGTAGCGCAGCATCTGCGTCGTGGCGAGCTTGTGCGCCCGGTCCTCGGGGAGCCCGGGGTAGCGCAGGCCGCTCACGTCGGGGTGGGTGTGCAGCGCCTCCGCGACGGCGAGCGCGTTGGCGTTCTGCCGGTCGAGGCGCAGCTGGAGCGTCGCGAGCGAGCGGTGCGCGAGCCAGGTCTCCATGGGCCCGGGGACGGCGCCGATGATCTTGCGCCAGCGCCGTACGCCTTCCAGGAGAGCCGGGTCGCGCGTTGTGACGTGGCCGAGGAGTACATCGCCGTGGCCGGTGAGGGCCTTGGTGTCCGAGGCGACCGAGAAGTCGGCGCCGAGGTCGAGCGGGCGCTGGCCGAGCGGGGTCGAAAGGGTGTTGTCGACTCCGACGAGCGCGCCCCGCTCGTGCGCGGCGGTGACGAGGCGCCGGATGTCGCAGACGTCGAGGCCGGGGTTCGACGGCGACTCGATCCACAGCAACCGCGCGCCGTCGAGCGCGTCGAGCTGGGCGTCCTCGCTGGTCGGGGCGGTGCGCACCGTCACGCCGTACGCGGTGAGCTGTTCGCGGACCAGGGGCAGGACCTGGTACCCGTCGGAGGGGAGGACCACGGTGTCCCCGGCCCGCAGCTGGGAGAAGAGCACCGCGGAGATCGCCGCCATCCCGGAGGCGAAGAGCAGCGTCCCCGCCTCCGTTCCGGGCGCCTCCAGCGCGCTGATGGCGCTTTCGAGGCGCGTCCAGGTCGGGTTGCCGTCGCGCCCGTACGTGTAGGGCCCGGCTACCTCTCCCGGCAGGTGGAAGTGGGCGGCGAAGACCGGGCCCGGCATGGTCGGCTCGTTCGGTGCCGCTTCCGGCAGTCCCGCGCGCACTGCCCTCGTTCCGTCGCCAGTCATGCTGTTCCTCTTCTCGTCCGCTGCCGCTCCCGGCCGCTCGTCGGGCCGTGACCGGGCTGGCCGTCATCTCTCCCGCACCGCGCTGTGCCGGGCTCCCAGGATGGGGTACGGGGCCACCTGCCCGTAAGGCGGCCCTGTGCGGAGGCGGCACGCGGCAGCGAGGACCGCGGGCTCTCAGGTGCGCTCGGCGGGGCGGCCGTCGGGCAGGGCGAGCGAGACGGCCCAGGAGACGACGGCGACGATGAGCCCGCCGAGCACGGCGGTCCAGAAGCCACTGACGTGGAAGGGGACGTCGATGAGGTCGCAGATCCATGACGTGAGCAGCAGCATGAGGGCGTTCACGACGAGGGTGATGAGCCCGAGAGTCAGGATGAGGAGTGGGAGGGTCACCAGCTGCACGAGGGGCTTCACCAGCACGTTCACGACACCGAAGACCAGTGCGACGATAATCAGAGTGAGCGCCCTGTGGCCGGTGTTGTGGCCGGTGAGGGTGATGCCGTCGAGCAGCCATACGGCCACCGCGAGGGCCGCCGCGTTGGCGAGAGTCCTGAACACGAAGGTCTTCATGGGCCGATCGTGACAGACGGGGCCGGGACCGGCGGCACGGAAGCGGCGAAGGGGTGGAGGAAGTCGATGAAGGCATTCCGGCTGGACGAGCTGGACCTCGAACGGTCCGCGAACGACGGGGCGTACTTGCAGTTCCTGCGCGAGCGGAACATGTCCGTCGGGCTGTACGCGCTCGACGCGGGGGCCGGCGACCCGCAGCAGCCGCACCGGCAGGATGAGGTCTACCTCGTGGTGAGCGGGCGGGCCGCGCTCACCGTGGGGCAGGAGACCACGGAGGTCGCGCGCGGGAGCGTCGTCTACGTACCGGCCGGGACTCCGCACCGTTTCCACCACATCAGCGAGGACCTGCGGGTCCTCGTCGTCTTCTCACCGCCGGAGGGCTGAGGCGGCGCAGGGAGCGCGGCCCGGGAGCCCACGCATGCCCCGATCCGACCCTGAGAGGGAAAGCGCAGTTCAGGGGCGCTTTTCTCAGGGTTTGCCGGGATATCGGGCTCTTTCCCCTAGGGGTACGAATCAGGGATAAGCCAGGGTTGCCACGTGCCCCTCCGCCGGGTTTTCCCGCCTAGCATCGAAGCAGGCCGGGCGGGACCCGGAACCGGTTGAAGCGAGGTAGCAACGATGGGTGTGCGGGAGATAGTCACGGACTTGCCGTGGTGGGTGAAGTGGGTGGCCGTACCGCTCATCGCGCTGGCGATCTTCGGCGGTGTGATCGTCTCGATTCTGAGCGTGGTGGTCGGCCTGCTCTTCAAGGCGCTCGTCTTCGTCGTCGTGGTCGCGGCGCTCGTCTTCGTCGTGCGCAAGTTCAAGGAGTCGGCGGGGCCAGGAAGCCGGCGCTGACCGAGGGACCTCTGCCGGTCGGCGCCGCGCCCGTCGCGCGGCCACCGGCGGGGGATATCCGCGTCCCGGAGTTGACGGGGAGCCCCCCGAATGGACGTTATCGACCACCAACTCCGTTCCGGAGGAGCGCCGTTGCCCTCCACTGATACGTAGCTCTGCGTGACGCTTGGGCCGCTGCTGTCGCCGCCCGGGGCCGGTGTGTTCGTATGGTCCGTGCGGGCCGAAGGGGTGAACGTGGGGAAATCCCCGCGTGCCTTGCATGTGCGGAACGCCTGGGGGCAGCCGGAATACGGGTGATCGGTGGCGGGGATTCCACGAATCGCCCGACCGAAAACGGCTCGGACGGATTTTCCCGCACGTTTCTTCTCGCAATCAGCAACGGCGGGATCACGCGCTGTGATGTGATGTGTTCACTGAGCTAGGTGTCAGGAGTGTCAGGGGATTTGCCCCTGGCAAGGTGACGGCAATCGACGGGGTTGGCGATGCGCGAGTCCGTACAGGCAGAGGTCATGATGAGCTTCCTCGTTTCCGAGGAGCTCTCGTTCCGTATCCCCGTCGAGCTTCGCTACGAGGCCGCCGATCCCTACGCGGTACGGCTTACCTTCCACCTGCCCGGTGATGCCCCGGTCTCGTGGACGTTCGGGCGCGAACTGCTCGCGGACGGGATCGACGAGGCTTGCGGCGACGGGGATGTACGGGTCTCGCCCGTCGAGCCGGAGCCCCTGCTCGACGGGGAGGGCCCCGGAGAACTGCACATCAGGCTCCAGGTCGGCACCGATCAGGCGCTCTTCCGGGTGGGGATGGCGCCCATCGTCGCCTTCCTCGACCGGACCGACCGCCTCGTCCCGCTGGGCGAGGAGCGTGCCTGTGCCGACTTCGAGAGCCACCTCGACGACGCCCTGCACCGCATCCTGGCCGAGGAGCCGAGCGCGGGCTGAGCCAGCCTCCAGGCTCAGCGGCGCCCGCCTCTCGTGCCTGTCGCCGCCTGCCCGTCTCTCGTGCCTGTGCGGGCCGCCCGCCCCTCGTGCGTGCCGCGCCGCCGCCCCTCAGCGTTTCCTGCGGCGTCCGCCGCCCCCGAGCAGCCGCCCCGCGGATACGGGGCCGGGCACCTCAGGGCGTGGCGGCACGCCCTGAGCGTCGGACGACGACGGGTGCGGAACACGGTCCGCCGAGACCACGAGGGTCGCGAGCGCCGTCGTGACCGGCACCGAGGCGACGAGACCGATCGAGCCGACGAGCGTCCGCACGATCTCCTCACCGACGAGTTCGCTCGTCGCGACCGCGCCCACGTCGCTGCGCGCGAGCGAGAAGAGCAGCAGGAGCGGCAGCGCCGCCCCCGCGTAGGCGAGGACCAGCGTGTTGACCACCGAGGCGATGTGGTCGCGGCCGATCCTGAGCCCCGCGCGGTACAGCGCGCGCCGCGTCATGCCGGGATCGGCCTGGTGCAGCTCCCAGACGGCCGAGGTCTGCGTGACCGTCACGTCGTCGAGCACACCGAGCGAGCCGATGAGCACCCCCGCGAGGAGCAGCCCGCTCATGTCGATGTGCGGGTAGAGCCCGTGGATGAGGCCCGTGTTGTCGTCGGTGTTGCCGGTGAGCGCCGCCCAGCCGATGAAGAGCGAACCCAGTACCCCGATGAGCAGGAGCGAGGTGAGCGTGCCGAGCACCGCGACGGAGGTGCGCGCGCTGAGGCCGTGGCACAGGTAGAGCGCGATCAGCATGATGGCGCTCGCGCCGACCACCGCCACGACGAGCGGGTTCGACCCCTCCAGGATCGCGGGCAGGATGAAGAAGGTCAGCACCAGGAAGCTCACGGCGAGCGCCACGAGGGCCATGAGCCCCCGCAGTCTTCCCACCGCCACGACGACGAGCGCGAAGACCGCGGCGAGCAGCACCATCGGCGGGGTACGGCCCACATCCGTGACGGAGTACTGGAGTTCACGCGGCGCGTCGGGCGCGTAGGCGAGGACGACCTTTTGACCCGCGTGGAGCCGTCGCGAGGCGTCGGGGCGGACCAGCTCGGGGTAGCGGTGCCCCTTGTCCTTCCCCTCGGTGACCTCGACCGTCGCCTGCTCGCAGACGCCCGCCGCGTGCTCCCCCGACGCCGCGCCAGGTCCCGCGCCACCAGCCCCGCTCGACGGCGTCGACGCGCCCGCACCGCCGGATGCCGTCGTGCCCGTACCACCGGACGAGGGGTCCTGCGCCCCGCCCCCTCCGCTCCCCTGCCCCGAGCCCCCGCCCCCGGCCACGTCGTCGCAGCCGACGTGCTCGATAGCGGTGACCACGCCGCTGACGGTCTGCCGGTCGAAGCCGACACCCGTCCGCTGGTGCGCCCCCGGAGCCCCGGGCCACAGCAGGACCAGTCCGGCGACGACTGCTGCGGCGAAGGGGACCAGGACAGCCGCGATGACCACCCGCAGCCGTCGCGAACCGGGAGTCGCCGGACCGTGGCTGTGGCCGTGCTCGTGACCTGGGGGGCGGCTCTCGGGGGACGAGGGGGGCGAGGGGGACGGTGGGGGCGCCTGAGGCGTGGGAGGTGGCGTCGTCACTGGCCGATCATCGCAAGAACCGAGGGGGCCCTCTGGCCAGCACGCCAGGACGGGCGCTAGCGTGGGACGCGATTTGTCCCCGCGGGAGCTCGGAGCACCGGGCTGAGAGGGCGCTGATCTCCTCGTACGACCGCACACGCGGCCGGAGGACGAAACGCTGCGCCGACCGCTGAACCTGTTACCGGGTAATGCCGGCGTAGGGAGTAGGTCTCATGACCACATCGGACGCGCACATTCCTGCCTCCGCACAGGAGCACGACACCACCGCACCCGCTCGCGCCCTCGGTGCGCACAAGGCGTACATCGAGGGCGAACGGGCGGGGCTGCGGGTGCCCGTGCGGAGGGTGCACCTGAGCGACGGCCGCGCGCTGACGCTGTACGACACCTCGGGCCCGTACACCGATCCGTCCGTCACCACGGACGTACGGCGCGGGCTCGACACGCCGCGCGCGCCGTGGATCGCGGCGCGCGGCGACACCGAGACGTATCCCGGTCGCGGGGTACGGCCGGAGGACGACGGCCCGCAGCACACCGTTCCGCGTGGCGGGGCGCGCCGGCTCGACGCGGTCTTCCCCGGGCGCTCGCGCCGTCCGCGTCGCGCCCGCTCGGCGACGCCGGTGACGCAGCTCGCGTACGCCCGGCGGGGCGAGATCACGCCGGAGATGGAGTACGCGGCGTTGCGCGAGGGCGTCGCCCCCGAGGTCGTACGCGAGGAACTGGCCGCCGGGCGGGCCGTACTTCCCGCGAACATCAATCACCCCGAGAGCGAGCCGATGGTCATCGGCAAGCGGTTCCTCGTGAAGATCAACGCGAACATCGGCAACTCGGCGGTCACCTCCTCGATCGAGGAGGAGGTGGAGAAGATGACGTGGGCGACGCGCTGGGGCGCCGACACCGTCATGGACCTTTCGACGGGCCGCGACATCCACACCACCCGGGAGTGGATTCTGCGCAACTCCCCTGTCCCCATTGGCACCGTGCCGCTCTACCAGGCGCTGGAGAAGACCGGGGGGAAGGCGGAGGAGCTGAGCTGGGAGCTGTACCGCGACACGATCGTGGAACAGGCCGAGCAGGGCGTCGACTACATGACCGTGCACGCGGGGGTGCGGCTCGCGTACGTACCGCTCACCGCGCGCCGGACCACCGGAATCGTCTCGCGCGGCGGTTCCATCATGGCGGCGTGGTGCCTCGCGCACCACCAGGAGTCCTTCCTGTACGAGCACTTCGAGGAGCTGTGCGAGATCCTCGCGGCGTACGACGTGACGTTCTCGCTCGGGGACGGCTTGCGGCCCGGCTCCGTCGCGGACGCCAACGACGAGGCGCAGTTCGCCGAGCTGCGCACGCTCGGCGAACTCACGGCGGTGGCCCGCGGGCACGGCGTGCAGACGATGGTCGAGGGCCCCGGGCATGTACCGATGCACAAGATCAAGGAGAACGTGGAGCTTCAGCAGGAACTGTGCGACGGAGCGCCGTTCTACACGCTCGGGCCGCTCACGACGGACGTCGCGCCGGGCTACGACCACATCACCTCCGGCATCGGCGCCGCGATGATCGCGTGGTGGGGCACCGCGATGCTCTGCTACGTGACGCCCAAGGAACACCTCGGGCTTCCCGACAGGGACGACGTGAAGACCGGGGTCATCACGTACAAGATCGCCGCTCACGCCGCCGATCTGGCCAAGGGCCACCCGGGGGCGCGGGAATGGGACGACGCGCTCTCGCAGGCGCGCTTCGACTTCCGGTGGGAGGACCAGTTCAACCTGTCGCTCGATCCGGAGACGGCGCGGTCCTTCCACGACGAGACCTTGCCCGCCGAACCGGCGAAGACCGCGCACTTCTGCTCCATGTGCGGGCCCAAGTTCTGCTCGATGCGGATCAGCAGGGACATCAGCGAGCGCTTCGGCGCGGAGGACGGTACGGAGCTGAGCAAGGAGGAGATCGCGGCCGGGATGATGGAGAAGTCGCGGGAGTTCGCCGCTACGGGGAACCGCGTGTATCTGCCGCTGGCGGAGTGAGGCTGCCGTCGGCCGCGTGAGCGGAGGGCTCCGGGCGGGTGGCTCCGGGCTCCTTCCGGAAGGGCCCGGACCGGTTCTGGGCACACTTCGCCGCGCGGTCGCGGGTTTCCTCCGGTGGTGAGCGGCAACCCGCAGGCCATGACTGGAGAGAACCCGCAGACCAAGCACTCCCGCGACGCCGTGGCCGCTTCGGCCTCCGCGCCCGGGACCGAAGATGCCCCGGTGGCGGCGACGGCGTCGGAGAAGGCCGATGCGGCGCTCTCCGCGGCCGGGGCGAAGACGGAACAGGCCGCCGAGACGGCGCGGGAACGTGCGCGCGCCGCCGGAGCGGCGGGCAAGCGTGTGGAAGCGAAGGCGAGGACGGGTGTGGACGCCGGGCGGCGCAAGGTCTCCGAGGTCTCGGAGAAGGCCGTCGCCTCGGCGGGCACGGCTTGGGGCACGGTCCGCGAGCACAAGGTGGCCGTGACAACCGCGGGCGCCGGGCTGCTGACGGTGGCCACGGCCTCGTTCCTCGCGGGACGGAAGTCCGGGGTACGGGCGGTGGGGCCGCTCACGCGGCTGACCGGCGGGAAGCTGTAGCGCGGGGGATTCCCCTCGGGGCCCGATGTTTCACGTGAAACATCCACTTCGGTGTTTCACGTGAAACATCGGGCTTTCCTGCGTGCGGGTGCGGGTGCGGGTGCGGGTGCGGGTGCGGGTGCGGGCGGGGGATGCCCGTGCGTGGGTGACGGCTTGCGATGTTTCACGTGAAACATCGCTTAATCCGGGCGGTGTTCCGGACCGCCGAAGTCGGGGCTGCTGAAATCGGGGCTGGAGTAGCGAGGACGGGAGGCCGCCTCGCCGTCCGCCTCGGGGCTGCTGAAGCCGGGGCGGTGGTAACCGAGGCGCGGCATCCGGGAAGGGCCGCTACGGCTGTGCACGGGACCGTCCTGCACGGGGTCCTCCCCGCCCGGGCGGTCGTCCCCGCCGTACTCCTGGACGTCCGCGTGCTCTTGGAAGAAGGGCAGGAATCCCTTCTCCAGAAGGGCGCGTCGCCAGTCGGCGCGGGCCCGGTCCACTGCCTCGGTCTCGGGATCGGGTTCGGCGGTGCGCGGACGGCGCGGGTCGGCGGGGAGTGCCGTGGCGCCGTTGCGCAGGGCGGCGAGAAGCAGGGCGACCCCGGCGATGAGGATGGCGGCGGCGGCGAGGACGGCGAAGATCCAGCCGGCGGTGAGCAGGGCGTCGCCGATGACGTGCTCGCTGTCCACGAGCCGCAGCAGGTAGCCGATGAGCAGCAGGACGACGGCGGCGACCCCGGCGAGCACGGGGGTGAGCGCGGCGACCACGGCGACAGCCCCGGCACCCGAGGCCTCGGTCACCTCGCCGAGCGCCGCGGCGAGCCCTCCGGCCTCTTGCGCCCGCACCGGCACCTCGGCTTGGCCGGTATCCCCGGCCGTGCGTATCCGCAGGTCCTCGCGCACTCTGACGTAGTGCCGGTACTCGGGCGCGGCGGTGGCCGCGATAAGACCTGCCGAGCCGAGCGCCAGGGCCTTCAGCCGCGTGGCGGGGAGCTGCCGGTCGGGGTCCGGCGCGGCCGGCCGCGGTACGGCCTGGCGCAGGGCCTCGTCGAGAACTCGCTCGAACTCGGGGTGGTCCTCGGGCAGCAAGTGCGGAGCGCTGTTCATGTGCATCCCCCGATGCTCCGTAGGGCCAAGGCGCCCGCTGGGTGCGGGCAGAGGGCGGAAGCGGAGGAGAGCCTGCTACGGATAAGGCGATGGTAGGCCGGGGACGGCGCAGGGTAACAGGGTGTTTCCGGAAATTGACCAGTCGTACAGGGGGACGCGGCGGCACGTGCGCCCCCCGCACGCCGGGTGGCGCGCCTGTCCGGGCAGGCAGGGAGGGGCGTACGGGCGGTGGGCGTGCCTGTGCGCGGGGCGGCGGGGGATCGTCGGTGCGCCGGAGCGGGGACGGAGTGCGGGCGGGTGGGGTTGGTACGAGGGCGTGCGGGACGGGCCGCACGGCGGCGGTACGGGGTGGCGGCAGCCGTACGGTGCGGGCGGGGCGAGTCCGTACGGTGCGGGCTGCGGGGGCCCGACGGTGCGGCGCCAGGGAGCAGCGGGGGTACCCGGCGGGGCCGGGCCGGGCCTGGTGTCAGGCCGGGAAGGGCACCTGACGTACCAGCAGCGTCCCTGCCATGGTCACACCGCCGTCCATCGCGACGGCCAGCCGGTCCGCGTAGATGTGCGCGTCCTCGATCACCGGGCGCGGGGTCTCCTCGCCGTCCTCGGTGCCGACGTCGCCGAGGAGGTACGGGATGGGGCTGTGGCCGTGGACGATGCGGGAGCCGCCGAAGGTGTCGAGCAGCTCACGTACCGCCTCGGGCCCTGTCCGCTCGTCACGGAAGGCGAAGCGCTTGGTGAACTTGCGGAAGAGATCCCAGCACTCGTCCGGATCGTTGCGCGTGAGGACGTCGTGGATCGTGTCGTTGACGGCCTCGATCGTGGAGCCGTAGTCGAGATAGGCGGTGGTGTCGGAGTGCACGAGCAGGTGCTCGTCCTCCTCCACGATCGCGTCGAGCCGGGACATCCACTGGAGGTGGACGTCCTGGAGGCGGTCCATGTCCGTCTTCTGACCGCCGTTGAGGAGCCAGGCCGCCTGGAAGGTGGCGGTGCCCGCTCCGGAGCTGACCGGGGTGTCGCCGAAGCGGCGGGCGCCGAGGAGGAGCAGCTCGTGGTTGCCCATGAGGGCCTTGCAGTAGCCGCCGGCCGCGGCGGCCTCGGCCGAGAGGCGCATGACGAGGTCGATGACCCCGATGCCGTCGGGTCCCCGGTCGGTGAAGTCGCCGAGGAACCAGAGCCGGGCATTGCCCGCCGCCCAGCGGGCTTCCTCGTCGAGGAGGCCCTGCTCCTGGAGGGCGGCGACGAGCTCGTCGAGGTATCCGTGTACGTCGCCGACGACGTAGAGCGGCCCGGGGCCGTTCGTGTGCGGCTGCGAGGCGGGTTCCGGCTGCGAGCCGATGACGGGCAGATCGCGTTCGGTGGGGGTGTAGTCCTCGTCCACGGGGGCCTCGGGACCGGCGGGTGGCACGGTCTCGGGCGGCGAGGACGCCTCGGGGGCCTGGCGTTCCGCGTACGCCTGTGCCGCGTCCGCGTACTTGTCGCCCTCGCCCGGATAGGGCTCCGCCCCGTCCGCGAAGGCCTCGGGCTGGGGCATGTAGGCGGGGACGCGGAAGTCGCGCACCGTCGGTGTCCGTTCCGCGGGTCCCTGACCGGCCCCCTGAGTCATTGACCCCTCCACCACGATCGCGCCGCTCCCCACCGCCCGGACTGCTCGGTCGCAGCGGCCCTCGGTGTCGTGCGCCCATCATAGGAATGCGGTGCGGGGTGTGGGACGCATCAGGGTGGTGAATCCCGCCGCACTCCGCTTCCGTCCGGCGTTTTGCGCCGAAATGGCGGGGCGCGGCGCCGGTTCCGGCCCCGGGAAGGCCGTGACGAGGCGCGGAACCGGTCCCCCGTAGGGAGTACCCGTGAGGGAGGAACCGGCGGGGACGAAGGAGCCCCGGTAGCACCATCGAGCCCCTGAGGCTCCGGCCCGGGACCTCTCGTGCCCCCGGAGCACTGCTTCCGGATGCCTCGCCGCCTCGGGGAGCGGAGTCCGTTCGGGGTGTCGGCAAGGGGCCATGAAGGCTGTGCCGGCGGTGGGGATGCCGGGCCGCTCGGGAGCCCGCACCAGCGGTGCGTGTGGCGAGGCCGTGACTGCCGGCGTGCCGGCTCCGGTGCCACGGCGCCCAACGAGGCCCCCCACTCCCGAGGTCGTGCCTCGAAGCCGTGGCCCTGTTGTCGCCTTCCGGGCGGAATGCTGACGTCCGGAGCCTCCCGAGGCTCCCGAGGCTCCTGACGCCCCGGGCCCCGACGTTCCCGAGGCCCCCGTGGCCCAAGAGGACCACCGAGACCCCGAGCCAACCCCGAGCCGCCCAGCAACCCGTACACCGATCCCCCCGGAGCAGACGCGGAGCCAACCCTGAGTCGGCGCCGAGCCCCGAGCCGCTCCGCAACCCGCGCCCCGAGCCGCCCCGGAGCAGACGCGGAGCCAACCCCGAGCCACTCCTCGCCCCCACCCGGCGCCCTCGCCGCCATCCCCCCCGCTACCCCGCCCCCTCCCCCGACCCCCGCGGCGGACTCACCGTCGTGCGTGGGGGACGGCGTTGGGAGGAGGTGCGGATGATCAGCTCCGTGGGGATGACGCGTTCGAGCTGGTGCGGTGCGCCGATTCCCTCGATCGCGTCGATGAGGAGCTGGACGACGGCCGTGCCGATGCGACGCGGCTTGAGCGAGAGCGTCGTGATGGGCGGCTCCGTCGAGGCGTAGACCGTCGACTCGCTGCAACACACGAGGAGGAGGTCCTCGGGGACGCGGAGCCCGTACCTGCGCGCCGCCGCGAGCAGATCCGTTCCGTTGGGGTCGAAGAGACCGTAGACGGCGTCGGGGCGGTCGGGGCGGGCGAGGAGCCGGTCGGCGGCGACCGCGCCCGCGCAGGGATCGTGCGCCGGGTACGACTCCAGGACGGGGTCCTGGCCCACTCGGCGGCACCATTCGAGGTAGGCGGTCGTGGAGAGCCGGGTGTACGTGTCGGTCGTGGTCCCGGTGAGGAGGCCGATCCGGCGCGCCCCCGAGTCCGCGAGATGGTCGAGTATGCCGAGGACCGCCGCCTCGTGGTCGTTGTCGACCCACGCCGTCACCGGGAGGGTGCCGTCCGGGCGCCCGTCCGAGACCACCGGCAGCCCCTGCCGCACGAGTTCCGCGACGACGGGATCGTGGTCGGCCGGGTCGACGACGACGGTGCCGTCGAGCGCGACGTTGGACCACACGTCCACCGGGCTGAGGCGTGAGGTGGCCGGGAGGATGACGAGGGCGTAGCCCCGGTCGAGTGCTGCGGAGGTCGCCGCTCTCGCCATCTCGGCGAAGTAGGCGAATTCCGTGAAGGTGAAAGGTTCATCCCCGTACGTGGTCACGGTCAGGCCGATGAGGCCCGATTTGCCCGTACGGAGTGTGCGCGCCGCCGCCGAGGGGCGATAGCCGAGTTGCTCGGCCACCTCCCGCACATGGTGGCGGGTGATGTCGGGGAGACGGCCCTTGCCGTTGAGGGCATCGGAGACGGTCGTGATCGAAACCCCCGCCGCCGCTGCCACATCTCTGATTCCCGGCCGTCCGGACCGTTTGCCCCTGCGGGGAGTTTCCGCTCGGCTCACCTGCTGCTTCCCTGCTGCTGTCATGGGTTGCCGATAGTAGGGGTCTGCCCGGTGGGCACGGCGGGCGCATATGCAGACCTGTGATGTCACGTTTCTGCAAGGTGACGAACCATCAAAAGCCTTGTATTGCAAGGTACTTCTGCGGAAGCGGAAGGGATACCCGGCGGTTGGCGGCTTGTCTGCCGTCTCTCTGTGAAGGCCGCCCCGGGGCTGCGGCTCACCTGTACGGGCGACGCGCGCCACGGCGCCAGCCAGCGGCGCACGCAGATGAGCGCGCGCCCCTCGGTGATCGCCACGGGAGAGCTCGGCGGGCGGCTCTGTTCCCCTCTCCCCCGAAAGGCGCTCGGCGGCACCTCTTCCGGGAGGCGAGGCAGGGGCGTTCGCGTCAAGGTAGGGGCGCGTGGGTCATTTCATGCGCCGGGTATCTACCGGCCGCGCCCTCCACGGTGTCCAATATGCGGACGGGCGCGGCGAGAGCGGCCCGGCGGTGGCGGGCGACCCCCGAGCCGGCCGGGAGGCTCGTGGCCCGTTTCCCGGGGCGGCACGGGCCGCGGGAAGACCGGCACGTACAGAAGGAGGTCCCGCGGTGAGCGGTACGAACCCCAGGCTGCGAGCGGTACTGGACGACATTCCGGCCTATGTGCCGGGCAAGGCGGCGGGCGGGAACGGCCCTGCGTTCAAGCTGTCCTCCAACGAGAACCCGTACCCCCCGCTCCCCGGGGTGATGGAGAGCGCGCTCGCCGCGGCGGGATCGCTGAACCGCTACCCGGACCTCGCGGCGACGGGACTCGTACACGTATTGGCGGAACGTTTCTCCGTGCCGGTCTCGCACCTCGCCACGGGTACGGGCTCGGTCGGCGTGGCGCAGCAGCTCCTTCAGATCACCGCTCAGGCCGGTGATGAGGTCGTGTATGCCTGGCGCTCCTTCGAGGCTTACCCGATCATCACCCGGATCAGCGGGGCGAAGGCCGTCGAGGTCCCGCTCACGGGCGACGAGGAGCACGACCTCGACGCGATGGTCGCGGCGATCACCGAGCGGACCCGGCTCGTCTTCGTCTGCAACCCCAACAACCCGACGGGGACCGTGGTGCGGAAGGCCGCGCTGGAACGCTTCCTCGACCGGGTGCCCTCCGATGTGCTCGTCGTGCTGGACGAGGCGTACCGGGAGTTCATCCGCGACCCGGAGGTCCCGGACGGTGTCGAGCTGTATCGGGACCGGCCCAACGTGTGCGTATTGCGGACCTTTTCGAAGGCATACGGTCTCGCGGGGCTCCGGATCGGGTTCGCGATCGCGCACGAGCCGGTGGCGGCCGCGCTGCGCAAGACCGCCGTTCCCTTCGGCGTGAGTCAGCTCGCGCAGGACGCCGCCGTCGCCTCGCTCGCCGCCGAGACGGCGCTCCTGGAGCGCGTCGACGCCCTCGTCGTCGAACGCGCGCGGATCGCGGGGGAGTTGCGTGCCCAGGGCTGGACCGTCCCCGAGACCCAGGCCAACTTCGTCTGGCTCCGCCTCGGCGAGCGCACACTCGACTTCGCCGCCGCTTGTGAGCGCGCGGGCGTCGTGGTGCGGCCCTTTGCGGGCGAAGGCGTCCGCGTCACCGTGGCCGAGACGGAGGCGAACGACATCTTCCTGTCGGCTGCGGCGCATTACCGCAAGGAACTGAGCCTCTGACGGCCGGTTTCCCGCCTACGTGACGGAGCCGCCGGGCGCGCGGGGGAGGCCAACCCCCGGGCGCACGGCGGCTCCCGCGCGCCCACCCGATGACGCGTCCGCCCCGCGATGACGCGTCTGCCCCGCGATGACGCACCTGCTCGGTGCGCGGCGTCCGCTCGGGGTGCCGCACCTGCTCGCTGGGTGCGGCGTCCACCCGGGAGTGCCGCGTCCACCCCGGGGTGCCGCGTCCGCTCGGCGGTGCCCCGCTCGCGGGGTCGCCATGCCCGCTCGCCCCACGGCAGGCCTCGCGGTGGGGCCGCCTCGTCACGTACGTATGCGAACGCGGCCGGCTACCCCCGGCCCGTACGCGAGCAAGTCTCCCCGCCCCTTCCGGCACTCTCCTCACCTTCCCGCACCTCGGACTCCGGCCCCGCATCCCTGGCCCCCGCCCGTCCAGAGTCCTTCGCCCCCATTCCCCGACGCCGTCGGGTGAGGAGTCCTGGGCCTCCTGGGTGTCGGCCTGGGCTCCTCGGCCCCTGGCCGGGAGCGGAGGGTTCCGTACCGCTGTAGCGGACGTCACAGGCCCCCATTTCGGACGCCCGACAGGGTCGCAATGTGCCCACAAAAGCCTCGAAACGTGACAAAACCAAGCGGGCAAACCTCTCAAATACCCCTCGCGAGAGGCTCTCGCCCCAGGGACCCCCTGTTCGTATGAAACGACCGTGGGACATAATGCTTGTGAATGTGAACGCTTTCACAAGCGTGTCCCGGTCGGGCTGCTTTGCCCTGGGCGAATGCGGATCAATCGGGAGCCGTGAGGGCGGGATCAGGCTGTGCCCACGGTGTCCACCGCGTGCACAGAGATCAGCGAAGCGAGGAGGATTTCGTGGATCTCGCACTAGCGCCCGAGACGCTGGCCCGTTGGCAGTTCGGCATCACGACCGTCTACCACTTCCTTTTCATACCCCTGACCATCTCGCTCGCCGCGCTCACCGCCGGCCTGGAGACGGCCTGGGTCCGTACCGGCAAGGAGAAGTACCTCAGCGCGACGAAGTTCTGGGGGAAGCTCTTCCTGATCAACATCGCGATGGGGGTCGTCACCGGGATCGTGCAGGAGTTCCAGTTCGGTATGAACTGGTCCGATTACTCGCGGTTCGTCGGTGACGTCTTCGGGGCGCCTCTCGCGTTCGAGGCGCTCATCGCCTTCTTCTTCGAGTCGACCTTCATCGGCCTGTGGATCTTCGGCTGGGACAAGCTGCCGAAGAAGTTGCACCTCGCGACGATCTGGCTGGTCTCGATCGGCACGATCCTCTCCGCGTACTTCATCCTCGCGGCGAACTCCTGGATGCAGCACCCCGTCGGCTACCGCGTGAACAAGGGCACCGGACGAGCCGAACTCACTGACTTCTGGGCCGTGCTGACCCAGGAGATGACCCTCACCCAGATGTTCCACACGCTCGCGGCCTCCTTCCTGACCGGCGGCGCCTTCATCGTGGGCATCGCGGCGTGGCACCTGGGCCGCAAGCGGCGGGCGAAGCACGACAAGCAGCACATCGCCACGATGAAGACCTCGTTGCGGCTCGGTCTCGTCACCCTCGTCGTCGCCGGTCTGCTCACCGCGATCAGCGGGGACTCGCTCGGCAAGGTCATGTTCAAGCAGCAGCCCATGAAGATGGCGGCGGCGGAGGCGCTGTGGGAGGGCCAGGACGCCGCGCCGTTCTCGATCTTCGCCTACGGAGACGTGGACAAGGGGCACAACAGTGTCGCCTTCGAGGTCCCCGGCATCCTCTCCTTCCTCTCCGACAACGACTTCACCTCGCACGTCCCCGGCATCAACGACACCAACAAGGCCGAGCAGGAGAAGTTCGGCCCCGGCGACTACAAGCCGAACATCCCGGTCGCCTTCTGGGGCTTCCGCCTGATGATCGGCTTCGGTATGACCTCCTTCGCCCTCGGCCTCGCCGGCCTGTGGCTGACCAGGAAGAAATTCATGCTGCCGCACCACCTGCGCGTCGCGGAGGACGAGATCCCCCACCTCGTGCTCTGGCGGGACAAGGTGCTCAGCCCGCGCTTCGCGAAGCTCTTCTGGCTCGCCGCGCTCGCCACGATGTGCTTCCCGCTCCTGTCGAACTCCGCCGGATGGATCTTCACCGAAACGGGCCGTCAGCCCTGGGCCGTCTACGGGCTCTTCAAGACGGCCGACGCGGTGTCGCCCGGTGTCTCGCAGGCCGAGGTGATCATCTCGCTGAGCGCGTTCACCCTCCTGTACGGGGTGCTCGCCGTCATCGAGTCCAAGCTGATGGTCAAGTACGCGAAGGCGGGTCCGCCCGAACTCACCGAGGCCGACCTGCATCCGCCGACGCGTATCGGCGGGCGGCCCGGTCCGGCCCGTACGGGCGGGAACGACGGCGCCACGGCGGAGATTTCGCCGGAAGAAGCGTGTGACGCCGCCCGCGAGGACGCGCGTGACCACGACGATGACGACGCCGACCGGCCGATGGCCTTCTCCTACTGAGTCCGAAGGAGGGAAACGACCATGGAACTCCACGACCTCTGGTTCGTGCTGATCGCCGTCCTGTGGACCGGCTACTTCTTCCTGGAGGGCTTCGACTTCGGCGTCGGCGTCCTGACGAAGCTGCTGGCCAGGGACCGTACCGAGAGGCGCGTCCTGATCAACACCATCGGCCCGGTCTGGGACGGCAACGAGGTCTGGCTGCTCGCCGCCGGCGGCGCCACCTTCGCCGCCTTCCCCGAGTGGTACGCGACGCTCTTCTCCGGCTTCTACCTGCCGCTCCTGGTCATCCTGCTGTGCCTCATCGTGCGCGGCGTCGCCTTCGAGTACCGCCACAAGCGGGACGAGGAGCGCTGGCAGCGCAACTGGGAACACGCCATCTTCTGGTGCTCCCTGCTGCCCGCCTTCCTGTGGGGGGTCGCCTTCGCGAACATCGTGCGCGGGGTGAAGATCGACCGCGATCTGGAGTACGTCGGCAACCTCGGTGACCTCCTCAACCCCTACGCGCTGCTCGGCGGGCTCGTCACGCTGAGCCTCTTCACCTTCCACGGCACGGTGTTCACCGGGCTCAAGACCGCCGGTGACATCCGGCACCGGGCCCGCGCCCTGGCGCTGCGGCTCGGGCTGGTCACCGCTGTGCTCGCACTCGGGTTCCTCCTGTGGACCCAGGCGGACAGCGGCAACGGGAAGAGCCTCGTCGCCCTCGTGGTCGCGGTGCTCGCGCTCGTCCTCGCGCTCCTCGCCACGCTGCGCGGACGCGAGGGCTGGGCCTTCGCCCTCTCAGGGGTGACGATCGCCGTCACGATCGCGATGTTCTTCCTGACCCTCTTCCCGGCGGTCATGCCCTCCTCGCTCAACGGCGACTGGAGCCTCACCGTCTCGAACGCCTCGTCCAGCCCGTACACGCTCCGGATCATGACGTGGTGCGCGGCCATCGCGACCCCGCTCGTCATGCTCTACCAGGGCTGGACGTACTGGGTCTTCCGCAAGCGCATCGGGACGCAGCACATCGCCCGGGCGCACTGAGACCGGGCGCGCACCGGTCACACGGAGGCCGGGGCGCGCCCCTGAGCGGCACGGGGTCCGCCGGACGGCGACCCGGTGGACCCCGTGCCTCAAGACGCCGACGTCATCCTCCGGGAGCCGTCACCCCGTCGCCACCCCCGCCCCATCCGCCTCGCTCGCGGAAGGATGTTTCACGTGAAACCTGTAGATCCCCGACTCCTGCGGTACGCCCGCGCCACCCGTTTCTTCCTGGTGGCCGTCGTCGGACTCGGTGCACTCGGCGCCCTGTTGGTGGTCGCGCAGGCGATGCTCATCGCCGAGGTCGTCGTGGGCGCCTTCCAGCACGGCAAGGGCACGGGCGATCTGGCGCGCCCGCTGCTGCTGCTCGTCGCCGTCGCGGGCGGACGCGGGCTCGTCTCCTGGCTCACCGAAACGGTGGCGCACCGCGCGAGCGCGGTGGTGAAGTCCGAACTGCGGCAGCGCGTACTGAACAAGGCGGGGGCCTTGGGGCCCGGCTGGCTCGAAGGGCGCCGGACCGGTTCGCTCGTGAACCTCGCGACGCGCGGCGTCGACGCGCTCGACGACTACTTCTCCCGCTACCTCCCGCAGCTGGGCCTCGCGGTCGTCGTCCCCCTCGCCGTGCTCGCCCGGATCGTCACGGAGGACTGGGTCTCGGCGGCGATCATCGTCATCACGATCCCGCTCATCCCGGTCTTCATGATCCTCATCGGCTGGGCGACGCAGAAGCGGATGGACCGCCAGTGGCGGCTGCTCTCGCGGCTGTCCGGACACTTCCTCGATGTCGTCGAGGGGCTGCCGACGCTCAAGGTCTTCGGCCGCGCCAAGGCGCAGGCCGAGTCGATCCGCCGGATCACGGGCGAGTACCGCCGCGCCACGATGCGCACGCTGCGCATCGCCTTCCTCTCCTCCTTCGCACTCGAACTCCTCTCGACACTCTCCGTCGCGCTCGTCGCTGTGACGATCGGCATGCGGCTCGTCCATGGCGACATGGATCTGTACGTGGCACTCGTCGTGCTCGTCCTGGCGCCCGAGGCGTACCTGCCGCTGCGTCAGGTCGGCACGCAGTACCACGCGGCGGCTGAAGGCCTCGCCGCCGCGGAGGAGGTCTTCGAGGTCCTGGAGACCGAGGGGCGGACGGCAGGCGACGGGCCGGTGTTGGAGGGCGAACTACGGATCGAGGAACTCACCGTCCGCTACCCGGGCCGTGCCGCGCCCGCACTCGACCGCGTCTCGCTGCGGGTCCGTCCTGGCGAGACGGTCGCGCTGGTGGGGCCCAGCGGCGCGGGCAAGTCGACACTGCTCCAGGCCGTCCTGGGCTTCGCCCGCCCCGACGCGGGTCGCGTCACCGTGGGCGGCACGGACCTCGCGGAGATCGACCCCGCCCTGTGGCACGCGCGGATCGCCTGGGTCCCGCAGCACCCCGCGCTCTTCGCGGGCACGCTCGCCGAGAACGTCCTCCTCGCCCGCCCCGAGGCCACCGAGGCCGAGGTCGTCCGCGCACTGCGCGACGCGGGGGCATGGGAGTTCGTACGAGAGCTGCCGGACGGCATGCGGACAGTGCTCGGCGAGGACGGCGCGGGACTCTCGGCGGGACAGCGGCAGCGCCTCGCGCTCGCGCGCGCCTTCCTCGCCGACCGCCCCGTCCTCCTGCTCGACGAGCCGACCGCGGCGCTCGACGGTGCCACCGAGGCCGGCATCGTCGAGGCCGTGGGGCGCCTCGCGGTGGGCCGCACGGTCCTCCTGGTCGTCCACCGGCCCGCGCTGCTCGCGGTCGCGGACCGGGTGGTGCGGATCGAGGCGGCCAGGGGCGCGGTGGCCGCGGGCGCTGTCCCCGCTGCCGCCGGTTCTGCCGCCGCTCCTCTCACTACGGGGCCCGGGGCGCCATCCACCGAGGTCGCCCGGCCCGTCGCCGCGAAGCCCGGGACGCCTGGGGCCCTCGCCGGACCGGGGGAGCCCGGATCGCGCACGGTGCTCGCTCCTCTCGCCCGCGTGCGGGCCCTCGGCAACGCGCACCGGCGGCGGCTCGCGCTCGCGCTGCTGCTCGGCGCGCTCGCACTCGCCTCCGCCGTGGGGCTGATGGCGACGTCCGGATGGCTCATCTCGCGTGCCTCTCAGCAGCCGCCCGTGCTCTACCTCATGGTGGCCGTCACCGCGACGCGCGCCTTCGGCATCGGGCGATCCGTCTTCCGGTACGCCGAGCGGCTCGTCTCGCACGAGGCGGTGCTGCGGATGCTCGCGGACACACGTGTCGCCGTCTTCCGCGGACTCGCCCACCTCTCCCCCGCCGGGCTGCGCGACCGCAGGCGCGGCGATCTGCTCTCGCGGCTCGTCGCCGACGTGGACGCCTTCCAGGACTACTGGCTGCGCTGGCTGCTTCCCGCGGGCGCCGCGTTCCTCGTGAGCGCGGGCGCGGTCGGCTTCACCGCGTGGCTGCTCCCCGAGGCGGGCGCGGTGCTCGCCGCCGGGCTACTGCTCGCGGGCGTCGGCGTTCCGTGGCTCACGGCGCGGCGCGCGCGCGGCACCGAGCGACGGCTCGCTCCCGCGCGCGGCGTCCTCGCCACGCGCGTCACCGAACTCCTCACCGGGACCGGCGAACTGACCGTCGCGGGCGCGCTGCCCGCCCGCCTGCGGGCGGCGAGGGACGCCGACGCGGAGCTGACCGGGATCGCGGCCCGCGCGTCCGCGTTCACCGCGCTCGGCGACGGGCTCATGGCGCTCATCACCGGCCTCACCGTGGCGGGTGCCGCGGCGTGCGGTGCGAGCGCCGTGGTGGACGGGCGGCTCTCCGGGGTGGCCCTCGCCGTCGTCGTCCTCACGCCACTCGCCGCCTTCGAGGCGGTGCTGGGCCTGCCGCTGGCGGTGCGGCAACGGCAGCGTGTGCGGCGCAGCGCGGAGCGGGTGTACGAGGTCCTGGACGCGCCCGCGCCCGTACGAGAACCCGAGCGGCCCGCCGTGGCGCCCGCCTCGCCCTTCCCGCTGCGGCTCGAAGGACTTGTGGCGCGGCACCCGGGCGCGGCGCAGCCCGCGCTCGACGGCGTGGACCTGACGCTCGACGCGGGGCGGCGGATCGCCGTCGTCGGCGCTTCGGGTGCGGGCAAGACGACGCTCGCGCACGTCCTGCTCCGCTTCCTCGACGCGGAGAGCGGCACGTACCGCGTCGGGGACGTGCCTGCCACGGCGCTCGACGGGGACGCGGTGCGCGAGATCGTGGGCCTCTGCGCCCAGGACGCGCACGTCTTCGACAGTTCCGTACGCGAGAACCTTCTCCTCGCGCGCAAGGACGCCACCGAGGACGAGTTGCGGACTGCGCTCTCGCGCGCGCGGCTCCTGGACTGGGCGGACACGCTGCCCCACGGGCTCGGCACGTTCGTCGGCGAGCACGGGGCGCGGCTCTCGGGCGGTCAGCGCCAGCGTCTCGCACTCGCGCGCGCCCTCCTCGCCGACTTCCCCGTCCTCGTGCTCGACGAGCCGGCCGAACACCTCGACCTGGAGACCGCGGATGCGCTCACCCGCGACCTGCTCGCCGCGACCGAGGGCCGTACGACGCTCCTCATCACCCACCGCCTGGCGGGCCTCGCGGGCGCGGTGGACGAGGTCGTCGTCCTCGACGAAGGCCGCGTCGTGCAGCGCGGCGACATGAACGCGCTGCTCCGCGCCCCGGGCCCGCTCCACCGCATGTGGCGCCAGGAGCAGGCGACGGACGCACTGCGCGGTGCGGCGGGGGAGACGCCGACCGGGTCGGCGCCCGCCGCCGACGACGAGTTGGCGACACGGGACGCGGTGATTGCCGCGCGCTGACGGGCCAGGGTGGGTAGGGGAAAGGCCCTACGCTGAGGCACGAATGACAGCGTTTCACGTGAAACAGAGGGCGCGTCCCAAGGACAGGCGATGTTTCACGTGAAACATCGGGCGGTCGAGCGCTCGGCGCACGGGATGTTTCACGTGAAACATGCGCCGGGGTGCTTTCGGGATGTTTCACGTGAAACATCGTCAGGGCCGCTTCGTCCTCCGTACGGCTCAGTGGGTCCCCCGGGTGTACGCGCTGCGGAGGCGCGCGGTCCTCGGGGCGCCCACGATCCGGGGCATGGCACTCCGAACCGGAACCCCCGCACCCTCGCGCGGCACTCTTGTGGCCGCGGTCCTGTGCCTTCTCCTGCTCGGTGCCCTCGGGCTGACCGGCTCGGCGGCGGGGGCGGACCACTCCGAGAACGACGGGCCCGCGACGCCGAGTGCCGAGGTCGCGGTCCTCTACCGCGAGGCGGCCGAGACGACCGTGAAGTACGAGGAGGGCCGGAAGACCGTCGAGGCCCAGCGGGCGACATCGCGAGTCCTGGAGGCGCGGCTCGCGAAGGAACGCGGGCGTCTGCGGCTGTTCCGCAAGGACGTCGGGCGCCTCGCGCGAGCGCAGTACCGGGGCCATGACGACGGCCTCTCGCTCACCGCCAACCTGCTTTTCTCGGACGATCCCGAGACGCTGATGGAGAACGTGGGACTCGCGAGCAACGCCGATCGCGCGGTGACCCACCTCGTGCAGCGTTCGGCCCGCGCCGAGAGCGCCCTCCTGAAGGCGGAGCGGAAGGTGCGCGCGAGCCGGGAGGCCGTGGAGGCGCGCACGGCGCATCTGGCCTCGCTCAAGCAGCAGATCGACGCGAAGCTGAAGAGCGCGCAGGCGCGGCTCCAGGCGCAGGGCGAGAGCGCGGTGCTCGCGGGCCGCTGCCGGGGCGCGACCCGGATGGAGCAGGCGGCTTCGGACTACCCGAAGGGGCAGTGGGTGACGCCGGTGCAGAACTTCGTGCTGTCGGCGGGCTTCGGCGGCTCGGGAAGCCACTGGTCGCGCGGCCACACCGGGCAGGACTTCGCCGTCGGCATCGGCACCCCGGTCCGAGCCGTGGGCGGCGGACGGGTCGTGCGGGTCTCCTGCGGGGGACCCTTCGGGATCGAGGTGGTGCTTCAGCACCCCGGCGGGTACTACACGCAGTACGCGCACCTTTCCTCGGTCGCCGTGGACCAGGGGGAGACCGTGCGGACGGGGCAGTGGATCGCCCAGTCCGGTACGACGGGGAACTCGACGGGCCCCCACGTGCACTTCGAGGTCCGCCTGACCCCGGACTACGGCTCGGCCGTCTCGCCACTGCCGTGGTTGCGGGAGCACGGGGTGCCGGTGGGGTAGCGCCCGCGGACAGCGCGGGGCGTCCGCCGATGGGGCGGCGCCCCTGGACAACGCAGCGCCTGCCGACGGGACAGCGCCCGCCGACAAGGGGGCGACGCCGCTCAGGCCAGCAGTCGTTCGATGACCGCGGCGACGCCGTCCTCCGTGTTGGGATGCGTGACGGCGGAGGCGGCGAGACGGACCTCGGGGTGGGCGTTGCCCATCGCCCAGGAGCGCCCGGCCCACGTCAGCATCTCGATGTCGTTGGGCATGTCCCCGAAGGCGATGACGTCCTCGGGAGCGATGCCCCGTTCCGCGCAGCACTGCGCGAGCGTGCTCGCCTTGGACACCTCGCGCGCGCTGATCTCCAGGAGAGCGGTCGGGCTGGAGCGGGTGACGGTGACGAGGTCGCCGACCGTGTCCCTGGCAAGCCGGAGGAAGGCGTCAGGGGCGAGTTCGGGGTGGTGCGCGAGGAGCTTGAGCACGGGCTCGGATTCCTCCGGCTCGGGCAGCGGCCCCGAGTCGAGCCCGAGGAGCTTCGTGATCGGGGCGATGCCCGAAGCGGGGTCGAGGTGGAGGGGCGGGTATCCCGGCTCGTGGTGGATGCCGCCTGTGCGCTCGATCGCGTACTGCGTACCGGGCGCCGCACGTCGCAGGCGCTTGGCCACGTCGAGCACCGTGGCGGAGGGGAGGGGCCGGACCCGTACGAAGCGGTAGGGCACGCCGCGCTCCCTGTCTGGGGTGCGTAGGTCGACGACTGCCGCGCCGTTGCCGCAGATCGCGAGGCCGTGGCCGTCCACGTGCCCGGCGACCACGTCCATCCACCGGGCGGGCCGCCCGGTGACGAAGAAAACGGTGACGCCCGCGCGTTCCGCCGCGGCGAGGGCGGCGAGGGTGCGGGGGGAGACCGTCTTGTCCTCGCGCAGCAGGGTTCCGTCGAGATCCGTCGCGATGAGGCGGGGCCTGCCGCCCGGCGGGATCTCCGGCCAGGCGCGGGCGGAGACCGAGGGCGGCGCGGGGTGGGGGGAGTCGCCCGCGAGGCGCAACCGGGCAGTGACGGCGGCCTTCTCCGCCGCGGCTTCCTCAGCGGCGGTCGCCTGACCGCTCCCGCTGGCCGGACACCCCTCGTCGTCGCCGGGCGGCTCGTGGGACGGCTCCGGGCCGGTGATCGCACGCATCGGTGACGCCGAGGGCTCGCCCTTCGCGTGGGCGCCGGACTGCGAAGACCGGGACGGACGGTTCGTACCGGGCTGGACGGCCGCAGGCCCTGCGGTCGGAGAGGTCGCTGAGGTCACTTCGGCATTGTGGCGCATATGCCAGCACGGGCGTGCGACTTCCCGCACAGATGAGCCATTCGCGCCCCCTAAGAGCGCAACGCGCCTCGCGCGTCCGTGGGTCCGCGGGCCAAATCCCGTGTCCTGGACAGACACCGTTTTCCGGTCAGCGGGTGCCGAGGAGGCAGGGGGCGTACGGCCCGTACGCGCCCCTCCACCCGCCGCCAACCGCCACCCCGCTCCCCCACACCCGCCCGCGCGCCTTCCGGCCGTCCCCCGACCGGCAGCCACGAGCCCCACCGCGCTCGGCCCTCGCCCCGAATGGCCGCTCCCGACCAGCACACCCACGGCCGCTCAAGCCGCCACTGCCGGGCCGTTGCCTCTCCACCCGCCACGGTCTCCCGGCATCGCGGCAGGCGGCGTTCCTCGAACTGCTTTCAGGCCACGAAAGATCGGCCGAAAAGGGGGGGCAGGGGGGCGCGGATGCCTGGACCGCTCCCGTATCGTCCGAGGGTGCCGGCCGTGCACGTCCCGCAGAGGCACGACGGCCGCGCGGAAGCCCCCCGAAGCCTTCGCCGCCGGGCTACGGCGCCCGTAGTCCCCCGGCGTCTCACCTCAGCTGGGCCAGCCCCTCCGTCGCGATGCGTTCGAAGACCGACTGGTCGGCGGCGAAGTCGGAGTCGGCGATCGGCCAGTGGAGCACCAACTCGGTGAATCCGGCCTCGCGCTGGCGGCCGGCGAAGTCGACGAAGGCGTCGAGCGAGGTGAGCATCGCGGAGCGGTCCGGCGTGAAGGCGGTGAGGAGGATCTTGTCGAGCTCGGCCACGTCCCGCCCGACGGCCTCGCACGCCGTGCCGAGCTTCGCGATCTGTCCGCGCAGTGCCGCGTCCGACTCGGCGGGTGTGCCCGCCTCGTACAGCTTGGGGTCGCCCGTCGTCACCCACGCCTGCCCGTAGCGCGCCGCGAGCCTGAGCCCGCGCGGCCCCGTCGCGGCGACGGCGAAGGGCAGCCGGGGCCGCTGCACGCAGCCGGGGATGTTCCGCGCCTCGACGGCGGAGTAGAAGGCGCCCTCCTGCGTCACCGCGTCCTCGGTGAGCAGCCGGTCGAGCAGCGGTACGAACTCGGCGAGCCGGTCGGCGCGCTCGCGCGGCGTCCACTTCTCCTGCCCGAGCACCGTCGCGTCGAAGCCGTCGCCCCCGGCCCCGATCCCGAGCGTGACCCGCCCGCCGGACACATCGTCGAGCGAGATCAAGTCCTTGGCGAGCGTGACCGGATGCCGGAAGTTCGGCGAAGTGACGAGGGTCCCCAAACGCATGGTTCGCGTCGCCGTCGCGGCGGCGGTGAGGGTGGGGATCGCGCCGAACCAGGGGCCGTCACGGAAGGTGCGCCAGGAGAGGTGGTCGTAGGTGTAGGCGGCGTGGAAGCCGAGTTCCTCGGCGCGCACCCACTGGGCGCGACCGCCTTCCGACCAGCGGTTCACGGGGAGGATGACAGTGCTCAGACGCATGCGACGACTCTACGAGGCAGGCCGGGCGCCCGGCAGGAGGGCCCGCGTGAAGCCGGCCGGACGCTCCTTCGTGGCTGCTCGGCCTCCTCGGGCGCCGCGATGTTTCACGTGAAACATCGCCTCTGCCTCCCGAAGGGACCCCGCGCCCCGTCCTCCGTCACTCCCGCAAGCCCTCCCCGATCCCCACGCCCTGGGCCGCCCGCACCACGTGCGCCAGCAGCACCGCCGTCGTCACCGGGCCCACGCCACCGGGGACAGGGCTGAGCGCTCCGGCGACGCGCGCCGCGCCGGGGTCCACATCGCCCGTGAGGCCGCCGTCCGGGGTCGGGTTGGTCCCGACGTCGATCACGATCGCGCCGGGGCGGACGTGCTCCGCCGTCACGAGCCCCGGCTGACCCGCGGCCGCGATCAGGATCTCCGCCTCGCGGGCCACCCGCGGCAGGTCACGCGTGCGCGAGTGGCATACCGTCACGGTCGCGTCGCGCGCGAGGAGCAGTTGCGCGAGTGGCTTGCCGACGACCGTGGAACGCCCCACGACGACCGCGCGCGCCCCGCGCAGCGGAACCTCGTAGTGGTCGAGCAGCGTGAGCACGGCCTCGGCGGTCGCGGGCGCGAAGGCCGCGAGTCCGGCGGTGAGGCGGCCGAGCGACAGCGGGTTCGCCCCGTCGACGTCCTTCGCCGTCGGCACCGCCTCGGCGAGCGCCCGCGCGTCGACGCCCGCAGGCAGCGGGGTCTGGAGGATCACGCCGTGCACGGAGGCGTCCTCGCCGAGTCCGCGCAGCGCGTCCCGTACCTCCTCCGTGCTCGCCTTGGGGCCGAGGTGCACGACCTCGTGGAGCAGCCCGGACTTCTCGGCCGCGGAGACGAGGGAGCGTACGTACCAGGCGCTCGACTCGTCGTCGGTCGCGGTCACGACGGCGAGCTTCGGCACGCTTCCGGCCTTGCGTGCGGCCGCGACGGCCGCACGCGTCCCCTCGCGCAGCGAGGCGGCGAGCGCCTTCCCCGGCAGCGGGCGCGCGCCCTCGCCGCTCTCGGCACCGGGCGGGTTCAGTGGGGCGTTCATGGGGGTTCCTCGGTTCGGGGAGGGAGGGGTGGTGCGGCCGGGGCTGGGTCGGCACGGGTACGCGCGCGGGGCGGCGCGGGCGAGGGCGGCGGGTACGGAGGAGCCGCGGCCCCGCTCAGGACGTCAGCCGGTCCCGGACCTCCGCGGTGACCGCCTCGGCGCGGGCGAGGAGGGGGTCGGTGCGGCCCAGCGTCGCGGTGAGGCGCTCGCGGGCCTCCGCGTCCCTGATGCCGCCGAGGTTGATCTCGACGTTGACGCGTGCGGTGCTCGCGGCGGCGCGTGCGGCCTCGGCAGCGGCGGCGATATCGGTGACCACGTTCGGGTTGCCGACCGGCAGCAGTTCCTCCGCGAGGCTGACGATCCGCTCCGCGAGGGAGAGGAGCGCCGCCGGGGGAGTCGCCGCGCCGAGCAGCGCCGCCGCGATGGCGCCGGAGCGGGCGGACTTCTCCTCGGGCGTGTTCTTCGGCAGCCGGTAGGCGTCGGTCACGGCGGTGAAGGCGGCGGCGTCCTCGTCGGCGAGGGTCAGCGCGCGTTCGCGCAGGTCATCGGCCTCTGCGGTGATCTCGACGAGGCGCTCAGAGTGCGCTGCGTACGTCGGGCCCGTCGAGTAGCGCGCCACCATCGCGACGAGCGCCGCGCCCTGCGCCGCGTGCACGGCCGCCGCCGCGCCGCCGCCGGGGGCCGGTTCGCGCGCGGCGAGCCGGCCGAGGTAGGCGTCGAGCGGCGTGGTGCGCACGGCGGACACGGGTGTGGGGGCGTGAGTTCCTGGCGACTCGCTCATGAGGCGATTCTTCCGTGCGGGGCGGCGGCTGGGGGCGCTTTCCGGGCCGTTTCGACGGCGGATGGTGAGGGCTGACGGCCGCTCAGCGCGCTCACGACTCAGGGATACGCAGGTACCGCGGCGGTACGTGTGCGGTGAGCCAGACGCCGTTGCCCGAGCGCAGGAAGGCGGTCCCGTCCTCGTACAACTGCCCCGACCGCACCGTGAGGAGGACGGGTCTGCCGCGCCGCGCAGCGACCCGGCGCGCGGTCTCGCGGTCCGCAGTGAGGTGTACATGGTGCCGCGTCATGGGCCGCAGGCCTTCCGCGCGGATCGCGGCGAGCGCGGCGGGCCGGGTGCCGTGGAAGAGGTACGGCGGCGGCGCGAGCGGTACGAGGCCGAGGTCGACGGGGACCGAGTGGCCCTGCTGGGCGCGGATGCGGTCGCCTTCGACGGCGAAGCGGCGCTTGTCGTTGCCCGCGACGACGCGTGCGAGATCCGCGCGCGTCGCGGGCAGTCCCTGGCGCGCCGCGGCGTCCAGGAGGGGGCCGATACCGGTCCATCCGGCGTGGTCGAGCGTGATGCCGATGCGGTCCGGCGCGTGGCGCAGGTGGCGGGAAAGGAAGCGGGAGAGGGCGACGAGGCGCCGGTCCAGGGGCGCGGCGAGAGCGTCCTCGGACGCGGCCTTGTCTTCGTGGCCACCCGGGGTCGGTCTCGGCGATTCGTTCGACGCAGGGCTCTCATTCATGCGTATCAGCAGACCATCGGATCAGTAAGACCGCACCGCGTTTTTACCTCACCCGTATGGCCGAACAGGTTTGATCCACAAGCAACTCGACTTATCCACAGGCTTATTGGCTCAGCTGTGGATAAGTGGCTTGCTTTTTGCGGCAATTGTCCAAGTATGCGCTCACGGCTCGCATTTACGTGACGCGCCATCAACAGGACGTGCAGCGCCTTGCCTTGACCTGCCTGCCTCGCCCCACTCAGCCCTCGTCCTTACCCAACTCCTCCTGCTCGGCGACGAAGTCGGCGATCCATCCGGCCAGCAGCTCGGGCCGTGAGCGCGGCAACCAGTGCTTGGCGGGAACGGCGCGGCGGCGCAGCCCGCGCGGGGTCCAGTCGCCGACCTTGTCGTAGAGGTACGGCGAGAGGAAGGCGTCCCGCGTCGGGACCACGAGCTGCACGGGGACGTGGGCGAAGGCGTCAGGACGCGGCCTGCGCAGCCGGGGAAGGATGTTGTCGCGGTACAGCCACGCGCCGTTCGCGGCGTCGGAGGGGAGTGAGGCGGTCGGGTACGTGGTCGAGGTGAGCTTCTCGGCGCGGCGCAGCACGCGCGGCCAGACCCGGCCGAGCGGCCCCCGCCAGGCGAGTTCGGGCAGGCGGGGCAGGTGGAGGGCGCCGATGTACCAGGACTTGAGGCCCTGGTCGACGAGTTGGAGCAGCCCCTCGGGGCTCGGGTGCCTGCCGCGCGCGGCGTACCAGTGGCCGAGGTGGTCGAGCGAGGGCCCCGAGATCGACGTGAACGAGACGATCCTGCCCTGCGTACGGCCCACGGTGGCGAACTCCCAGCCCTGCACCGAGCCCCAGTCGTGGCCGACCAGGTGCACGGGCCGCGTGGGGCTCACCGCGTGCGCGACGGCGAGGAAGTCGTCGGTGAGCTTCGGCAGCGTGAATCCGCCCCGCAGGGGCAGCGGCGCGCTCGAACCGCCGTGCCCGCGCACGTCGTACGTGACGACGTGGAAGCGGTCCGCGAGCAACTCCGCGACCTCTTCCCACACCTCCTGCGAGTCCGGGTAACCGTGCACGAGCAGCACGGTGGGCCGCGCCGCGTCCCCGCGTTCGAGCACCCGCAGCCGCACGCCGCCGGTCTCCACCCAGCTCTCCCGCGGGCCGGCGGGGACCGGCGCGGGCGGCGCGCCCGTGCGGTCGGCGGCCCCGCCTGTCGTTCCCGTACGGTTCGCGTCGCCGCCGGTCGTTCCCGTACCGTCCGCCACCTCGCCGTCCCGCCCCGCACCGTCGTCCGCTCGTCGTTCCGGCACCGTGCCCCCTGGTCCGTCCGGCGGACCCCTTGGGGTCCGGCTCCGGTGACGACCGTCGCAACCCCGTGCCGTCCGCGTCAAGCCCCGGGTGTTACCCAGGGAAACCCTGAGAGAGCTGCGGAAACCTTCCGGCGCCTGTGCCGACGGGGCGAAACCGCAGGCCGGAGCGGTCGCCTCCGCCCCTTCCCCTCGGGGACCCCTAGGGGCACCCGTAGTACCCGAGAGGGACTTGAAGACCAATCCACAGGTTGACGACGGGCGTGGTCCGGGCCACTAGCGTCTTTCTTGTGACTGTGATCGCGACCGAAAGCCTGAGCAAGCGGTACCCCAAGGTGACCGCACTCGACCGGCTCACCGTGGAGGTCGGGCCCGGGGTGACCGGGCTCGTCGGCTCCAACGGGGCCGGTAAATCCACCCTGATCAAGATCCTCCTCGGCCTCTCCCCGGCCACCGAGGGTCGTGCCGCCGTGCTCGGTCTCGATGTCGCGAGCCAGGGCGGCGAGATCCGCCGCCGCGTCGGCTACATGCCGGAGCACGACTGCCTGCCACCCGATGTGTCGGCGACCGAGTTCGTCGTCCACATGGCGCGCATGGCCGGGCTCCCCGCCACCGCCGCGCGCGAGCGCACGGCCGACACCCTGCGCCACGTCGGCCTCTACGAGGAGCGCTACCGCCCCATGGGCGGCTACTCGACGGGCATGAAGCAGCGCGTCAAGCTCGCGCAGGCCCTCGTGCACGACCCCGAGCTCGTCTTTCTCGACGAGCCGACCAACGGGCTCGACCCGGTCGGCAGGGACGACATGCTCGGCCTCATCCGCCGTGTGCACGCCGATTTCGGCATCTCCGTCCTCGTCACCTCGCACCTGCTCGGCGAGTTGGAGCGCACGTGCGACCACGTCGTCGTGATCGACGGCGGCACCCTGCTGCGCTCCAGCTCCACGAGCGACTTCACGCAGACCACGACGACGCTGGCCGTCGAAGTCACCGATTCCGACGCGCACCCGGACGGCACGGCGGCCCTGCGCGACGCCTTGATCGCCGCAGGGGTCGCCTTCGACAAGGGGCCCGCCGAGCAGGGCCTGCCGGGCGCGGGCCACATCCTGCTCCTGGAGGCCGCGGACGAGCAGACGTACGACCTCGTGCGCGACACCGTCGCCGATCTCGGTCTCGGCCTCGTCCGCATGGAACAGCGCCGCCATCACATCGCCGAGGTCTTCCGCTCCGAAGCGCCCGCCACCACGGCGCCGGGGCACGGCGCCCCGGCAGTGCCCCAGCCCACCGGCTCCTCGCCGTCCGTCGCCGCACCCGCCGGCCCGTCCCCGCAGGAGGTGCGGAACCGATGACAAGCCCCGCCGGGTCCTCGACGATCCACGACATCGGCTACCGCCACTACGACGGCCCGCGCCTGGGCCGCACCGCCATCCGCCGCGCGCTCTACGTGCAGTCCCTGCGCGGCAGCTTCGGCCTCGGCCGCGCCGCGAAGTCCAAGGTGCTGCCCGCCCTGCTCTTCGGCGTCATGGTCCTCGTCGCGGGCATCCTCGCGGCCGTCACCATCGCGGCGAAGCTCAAGGACCTGCCGCTCGACTACACGCGGTACGCGATCGTCATGCAGGCGGTCGTCGGCCTCTTCCTCGCCGCCCAGGCGCCCCAGGCCGTCTCGCACGACCTGCGCTTCAGGACGATGCCGCTCTACTTCTCCCGCCCCCTGGAGGCCTCGGACTACGTGCGGGCGAAGTTCGCCGCGACGGCGACCGCGCTCTTCATCCTCACCGGCACCCCGCTGCTCGTGATGTACATCGGGGCGCTCCTCGCGAAATTCGATGTCGCGGAGCACACCAAGGGCTTCGCGCAGGGACTGGTCTCCGTGGCGCTGCTCTCGCTCCTCTTCGCCGGTATCGGGCTCGTCGTCTCCGCCGTCACCCCACGCCGCGGCTTCGGCGTCGCCGCCGTCATCGCCGTCTTCACCATCAGCTACGGCGCGGTGAGCACCCTCCAGGGCATCGCCTACACGCAGAGCAGCGGCAGGGCCGTCTCCTGGCTCGGGCTCTTCTCGCCCATCACGCTCATCGACGGAGTGCAGTCCGCCTTCCTCGGCGCCGCGCCGGCCTGGCCGGGCGCGGAGGACCTCTCGGTCGCGCAGGGTCTCGTCTTCCTGCTTCTGGTGCTCGGCCTCATCGCCGGCTGCTACTCGCTCCTGCTGCGCCGCTACCGAAAGGCCGTGCTGTGACCACCCTCCACCTCGACCACACCTCGCGCTGGTTCGGCAACGTGGTCGCCGTCAACGACGTCTCGATGACCGTCGGCCCCGGCGTCACCGGGCTGCTCGGGCCCAATGGCGCGGGGAAGTCGACCCTCATCAACATGATGGCGGGCTTCCTCGCTCCTTCGGGCGGCACCGTGACTCTCGACGGCACGCCGATCTGGCGCAATGAGGAGAGCTACCGCGCCATCGGCCTCGTCCCCGAGCGCGAGGGCATGTACGACTTCCTCACGGGCCGCGAATTCGTCGTCGCCAACGCCGAGTTGCACGGCCTCGACGACAAGGCCGCCGCGAAGGCGCTCGCCACGGTCGAGATGGAGTACGCGCAGGACCGCAAGATCTCCACGTACAGCAAGGGCATGCGCCAGCGCGTCAAGATGGCGTCGGCACTCGTCCACGAGCCGTCCGTGCTGCTGCTGGACGAGCCCTTCAACGGGATGGACCCACGCCAGCGGATGCAGCTCATGGACCTGCTCCGGCACATGGGCGACGAGGGCCGGACGGTGCTCTTCTCCTCGCACATCCTGGAGGAGGTCGAGCAACTCGCCTCGCACATCGAGGTGATCGTCGCGGGGCGGCACGCCGCGAGTGGCGACTTCCGCCGTATCCGCCGCCTCATGACCGACCGCCCGCACCGCTACCTCGTCCGCTCCAGCGACGACCGGGCGCTCGCCGCAGCGCTCATCGCCGACCCGTCGACGGCCGGTATCGAGGTCGACCTCAAGGAGGACGCGCTGCTCGTCCAGGCCGTGGACTTCGCCCGCTTCACCACGCTGCTGCCGCAGGTCGCCCGTGCGGGCAACATCCGCCTGCTCACCGTCTCGCCGTCCGACGAGTCGCTGGAATCCGTCTTCTCCTACCTCGTCGCGGCCTAGCGGGCCGGAAGGAGTCCGATGTACCACCCCACCGTCGCCCGGCTCACCTACCGGGCACTGCTCGGCCGCCGCCGCGCGCTCATCCTCTTCGCCCTGCCCGTCCTCCTCCTCGTCATCGCCGCCTTCACCCGTGTCCTCGCGGGCGCGGACGACAACACGGCGGCCGAGGTCCTCGGGGGCTTCGCGCTCGCCACGATGGTCCCGATCATCGGCGTCATCGCGGGGACGGGCGCGATCGGCCCCGAGATCGACGACGGCTCCGTGCTCTACCTGCTCGCCAAGCCGGTGAAGCGGCCGACGATCATCGTCACGAAGCTGATCGTCGCGATCGCCGTGACCATGGCCTTCGCCGCGGTGCCCACGCTCATCGCCGGTTTCATCCTCAACGGCAACGGACAGCAGATCGCCGTCGCCTACACCGTCGCCGCGCTCGTCGCCTCCATCGCCTACGCGGCGATCTTCCTTCTCCTCGGCACGATCACGCGACACGCGGTGATCGCCGGGCTCGTCTACGCGCTGGTCTGGGAGGCACTCTTCGGCTCCTTCGTCGCCGGGGCACGGACGCTCAGCGTGCAGCAGTGGGCGCTGGCGCTCGCCGAGAAAGTCGTGGGACGACCAGACCTGGTCAGCTCCGACGTGAGCCTGCCGGTGGGCATCGTGCTCCTCGTCGCGGTGACGGTACTGGCCACGTGGTACGCGGGACAGAAGCTCCGCAGTCTGAAGCTCGCGGCGGGGGAGGAGTAGCTGATCGGGGCGGGGGCACGGACGGGGCTTCTGCGGGCTCGGGCGGGGTTCCTGCGGGCTCGGTCCGGGCGCCGAACGGGCCGGACGGAGCTCCCAACGCGGTCGCGGGGACTGGCGGCTGGCTCGGAGGGTTCGCGCGGGGATGCCTCGCGGCTGGCTCGCGGGGGTTCGCGCGGGCCTCCGGCCCTCTCACGCCGTTCTGACGCTGTCCGCGCGACACTGGAAAGTAAGGGACGGATCGGTGCGAAGCATGGCCGATGCATACATTGCTTGCCTATCGCGCCGAATCCACACAGACGAGCCGCCGCCGGTTCCCCGACCGTGAGGAGCGGAACCCATGACCGGACACGACACCCCACCCCCGGAAGAACCTGAACCCCCGGCCTGCCACGAGGCGGAGGACAGCGGGGGTGCGAGGGAGGGTTCCGGCGCGGAGGAGGGCGACCCGCGTAAGGGGGCGGGTGCCGACTCCGGGTCGGACACCGGCTCCGGAGCGGGTGCCGAGCGCGGGGGAGCCGGGGCCGGTGAGGCGCGGGCCGGTGAGGTCGAGTCCGGCGAGCCCGGGAACGGCGGGCCCCGGAACGGCGAGACTCGGACCGGTGACGGAGAAGCGGGGGTCGGGGCGGAGGCGGATGAGAGCGGGGACTGGGACGACGTGGAGTTCGACATGGACTTCATTCGTGCCGCCGACACGACGGAGCCTTCGGCGCGAGCCCGGATGCTCGCCGCTCGCTGGCGCGAGGAGGGTGGTCCGCCGTCGCCCCAGCCCTGGCGTTCGGACGAGCCTCCGGCCGGCTGGTTCTTCAGCCGCTCCCGGCGGGCGCGGAGGCGGAGGAAGCGGCGCGGGGACGACTGAGGCGGGGCGGGAAAACGCTCTCCCTCGTACCGGGCTTCAGGACGTGCCCCGCGCGGTGATGGAAGTTCTTCGACCGGGCGGGGAAGGCGGCCGAAACGTAATAGAAAAGACCTGGCGCGGGCGGGCGGGGGCGGGCAGAGTTGTGCATGCCGGACCCCTCACCCGAGTCCGGTCTCCACGGGGAGTGGAACGTGGCGCGGACCTCCGCGTCCCCCACGCTCCCGAAAGGGCGGACCCTCGCGTCCGAGTAGCTCCGGAGTCGACCACCTCCGCTCCGTCGAGCTCCACGCGACCCGCCCGGGGCGGTCTATGGTGCGCTTGTCGCCCTGGGCCGCCCACCCCCTGGGGTTGACCCGTACGCCACACCCGCCCGCGGCGTACGGGTGTGCCCAAAAGCGCCCTCGACCATCGTCGGCCCCTGTGGTCACGGTGGGCCCCCCGGGGTCACCGTGGGCCCCCGGGGGACACGGTGGGCTCTTGCGGCCGTTGTCGGCCCTCGCGACCACCAGTCGCCTCCGCGCCCACCAACGCTCCCGTGACCACCAGCGGCCCTCGCGCCTGCCGGCGATCCTCGCGCCTGCCCATCGGCCCTCGCGCTTACCAGCGATCTCCGCGCTCACCCCAGCGATCCCCGCAGCCCCCACTTCCCTGGCTGCCCTCGCAAGAGCGTCGGCCGGGTCGGCCCACCGCCCTCGCGGAGCCCGCGGCACGCGAGACTCTCGGAGCCCCCATGTGGAGCTCCCGTGCCGAGCGCCCGCGCCGGGCCGGTGCGGAGCCCCCGTGCCGAGCGCCCGCGTCGATCCCCCATGCGGAGTCCCCGCGCGGAGCGCCCGCGCCGGGCCCGTGCGAAGCCCCCGTGCAGAACGCCCGTGGGGAGCCCCCGTGCCGAGTGCCTGTGCGGGGCCCCCGCCCAGCGCCCGCGCAGAGCCCCGTGCCGAGCGCCCGCGCCGGGCCCGTGCGAAGCCCCCGTGCAGAACGCCCGTGCCGAGCCCCCGTGCGGAGCGCCCGCGCGGAGCCCCCGTGCGGAGCCCCCGTGCCGAGCGCCCGCGCCGGGCCCGTGCGGAGCCCCCGTGCCGAGCGCCCGCGTCGATCCCCCATGCGGAGCCCCCGTGCCGAGCGCCCGTGCGGAGCCCCCGTGCAGAACGCCCGCGCCGAGCCCCCGTGCCGAGCCCCCGTGCCTAGCGCCCGTGCCGTGCCCCCGTGCGGAGCGCCCGTGCGGAGCGCCCGTGCGGAGCGCCCGTGCCGAACGCCCGTGCGGAGCTTCCCGTGCCGTGCCCCCGTGCGGAGCGCCCGTGCGGAGCCCCCCGCGCCGAGCCCCCATGCGGAGCCCCCCCGCGCCGAGCCCCCATGCCGAGCACCCGCGCAGAGCCCCGTGCGAAGCCCCCGCGCGGAGCCCCCATGCCGAGCACCCGCGCGGAGCCCCGTGCGAAGCCCCCGCGCGGAGCCCCGCGCTGACCCGTGCTCTCCCCCGAACCCCAGGCAACCCGCCGTCGGCCGCCCCCTTACTCCCCCAGCAGTCGCTCCAGCACCACGGCGATCCCGTCGGCGTCGTGGGACAGCGTGATCTCGTCCGCGACGGCCTTGAGGTCCTCGTGGGCGTCGGCCATGGCGACGCCGTGGGTGGCCCAGCGGAACATCGGGATGTCGTTGGGCATGTCGCCGAAGGCGATCGTTTCGGCCGCCTTGACGCCGAGTCGGCGGGCGGCGAGGGAGAGGCCGGTGGCCTTGGTGAGGCCGAGGGGGAGGAGTTCGACGACTCCCGCGCCCGCCATCACGACCCCCACGAGCTGACCCGCGATCGCGGTGGCCACCGTGGCGAGGGCGTCGTCGCTCAGCTCGGGGTGCTGGATGTAGACCTTGTTGATCGGCTGTTCCCACAGGGCGGCGACACGGCCGTCGTCGTCGAGCTCTATCGAGGCCAGCGCGCCTTCCTGGACCCGGTAGCCGGGGCCGGTGAGGACGTCGCCGTCCAGGCCGTCACGGCTCACGGCGAGGGCGAGGGGCCCCGTGTGCTCCTCGATCAGCTCGATGGCCCGCCGGACGAGCCCGCGTTCCAGCGTCACCGAGGTGAGCAGCCGCCCGCTTCCGGCGTCGTAGACCTGCGCGCCCTGGGCGCACACCGCGAGCCCGTGATAGTCGAGCTCCTCCAGGACCTTCTTCGTCCACGGCACCGCGCGCCCCGTCACGACGATGTGCGGCGCCCCCGCCTCCGCCGCCGCGACGAGCGCGGCGCGCGTACGCGGCGAGACGGTGTCGTCGGAACGCAGGAGCGTCCCATCGAGGTCGGTCGCGACGAGCCGGTACGGGAAACGGCCGGTCCCGGACGCCTGCCCGGGCCCCCGGGACTGCCCGGGTACGGGTACGGGTACGGGCACGGCACCCGTCACGGGCCCCGCGTCCCCACTCGTCAGCGTCGCACCCGCCCCCGTACGGACCGCCTCGACGCCCGGACGAACGGACCCGCCCTCCAGACGAACGGAGTCGCTCCCCGTACCAACGGGCTCGTCCCCCGTACCAACGGGCTCGTCCCCGGTACCAACGGGCTCGTCCCCCGTGCGAACGGGCTCCGCGCTCACTTGGCGGTGGCCGGGGCGACCGGCTCCAGGACCTCGCGCCCGCCCAGGTACGGCCGCAGCACCTCCGGCACCCGCACCGAGCCGTCCGCCTGCTGGTGGTTCTCCAGGAGCGCGACGATCGTGCGCGGGACGGCGCACAGCGTGCCGTTGAGGGTCGCGAGCGGGCGGGTCTTCTTGCCGTCGCGCATCCGGATGGACAGGCGCCGCGCCTGGAACTCGGTGCAGTCCGAGGTCGAGGTCAGCTCGCGGTACTTGCCCTGGGTGGGAATCCACGCCTCGCAGTCGAACTTGCGCGCCGCGGAGGAGCCGAGGTCACCGGTCGCGACGTCGATGACGCGGAACGGCAGCCCGAGCGAGGTCAGCCACTGCTTCTCCCAGTCGAGGAGCCGACGGTGCTCCGCCTCGGAGTCCTCGGGGGCGACGTACGTGAACATCTCCACCTTGTCGAACTGGTGGACCCGGAAGATGCCGCGCGTGTCCTTGCCGTGCGAGCCGGCCTCGCGGCGGAAGCAGGGCGAGAAGCCCGCGTACCGCAGCGGCAGCCGGTCCGCCTCGATGATCTCGTCCATGTGGTAGCCGGCGAGGGCCACCTCGGAGGTGCCGACGAGGTACAGGTCGTCGTCCTTGAGGTGGTAGACGTCCTGTCCGGCCTGGCCGAGGAAACCGGTGCCGTCCATCGCCTGCGGGCGCACGAGCGCGGGCGTGAGCATCGGCGTGAAACCGGCCGCCGTGGCCTGGGCGATCGCGGCGTTCACGAGGGCGAGTTCGAGGAGCGCGCCGATGCCGCTGAGGTAGTAGAAGCGCGAGCCCGAGACTTTGGCCGCGCGCTCGACGTCGATCGCGCCGAGCAGGTGGCCCAGCTCCAGGTGGTCCTTGGGCGTGAAGCCCTCCGCCTCGAAGTCGCGGATCGTGCCGTGCGTCTCCAGGAGGGCGAAGTCCTCCTCGCCGCCGACCGGGACGTCGGGGTGGACGAGGTTGCCGAGGCGACGCAGGAGGTCCTGCGTCTGCGCGGCGGCGTCGTTCTGCTCGGCGTCGGCGGCCTTGACCGCGGCGGCCAGCTCGCCCGTCCGCCTCAGCAGCTCCTGCTTCTCGTCCCCCTGCGCCTTGGGGATGAGCTTGCCGAGCTGCTTCTGCTCGGCGCGCAGCTCGTCGAAGCGGACCCCGGAGGAGCGGCGGCGCTCGTCGGCGGAGAGGAGGGAGTCGACGAGTCCGACGTCCTCTCCTCGGGCGCGCTGCGAAGCGCGCACACGGTCGGGGTCCTCACGAAGCAGGCGAAGGTCAATCACAGAGCCAGGCTACCGGGGCGGCGGTCCTCGGCTCGACCGGGATTCGGGGCGCATCGGCGCGCGATCGTGATCTTTTACCGGACCCGCTTGAGCATTAAGGGCGAAATGGGTGATTTGCCGGAATGGCTGCGGGGCTTATTCGGCATTCCCCTGAGCGGGCGGCGCTTCTCGGCGTACGGTCGCGGAGGCCGCGAAAGGGAACGGGAACGCTCCGGCCGGGCGGGCCGCGAGGTCGCACGCGGGCGGTGCGGGGGCGGCGTGGCGGTGGCACGGCGGCGGTGCGGGGTGAAGTTGTCCACAGGAGAGCGCGTTCCCGAAAAGTTATCCACAGGCTGCGGGTATCCGCTGTGGATGCCGGAATGCGGAGTTCCGAATCCAGCCGTTCGTTCCGTGGATTTCCCTTTCGAAACCTTGCGGGAGACCCCTTTCGGGTGGAAATTCTCGTTCACATAGAGTTGATCAAGGGAAAAGCGGCGCCGAATGGCAGCGAACCGGCCGGAGCGGCCAGGAAATGACTGTGGACGGACTTGGTGGCCGTAGGGGTCTCTAGGGCGATTTGTCGACCATGTCGGGCGCTTCTGTCGACTTGTCCCCAGCCTCGGACGTCAGCCTGTGGATAACTCTGTGGACAACTTCTTCATCTTGTACGACGGGAAGGCGAGGGCGCGCGGTCACCCCTCCAGCAAGCCCTGCCCCACGTACTCACCCTTCGCCGCGCCTCCCGGTACCGCGTAGAGCCCGCTCGCCTCGTGGCGGATGTACTCGGAGAGCGCGTCGCCGCGGTCGAGCTTGCGCTGCACCGGGACGAAGCCCCGCAGCGGGTCCGCCTGCCAGCACAGGAAGAGGAGCCCCGCGTCCGGGACGCCGTCCGCGTCGATGCCGTCGTGGTACGAGAACGGGCGGCGCAGCATCGCGGCCCCGCCGTTCTGGTCGGGCCGTGTGATGCGGGCGTGGGCGTTGAGCGGAATGACGAGATCACCGTCCTTGTCCGTCGCGTCGAGTTCCGGTTCGGTCCGTTCCCCGCCGCCGGTGAGAGGGGCGCCGGTGGATTTCCGGCGGCCGATGACCTTCTCCTGCTCCGCGAGCCCGAGCCCCTCCCAGTCGTCGAGCAGCATGCGGATACGGCGCATGACGACGTACGAGCCGTTGGCCATCCACCGCGGACCGTCCCCGGGCCCCACGAAGACGCGCTGAGCGAAGTCCTTGTCGCTCTCCCGCGGATTGCCCGTCCCGTCGAGCTGCCCCATGAGATTCCGTGCGGTCCGAGGGCTCGCGGTCGCGCCGGGGGAACGGTTGAAGCCGTTCATCTGCCAGCGCACCCGCGCCGTCCCGCGCGCGTCCTTCTGGAGCGCGCGCAGCGCGTGGAAGGCGACGAGCGCGTCGTCGGCGCCGATCTGCACCCACAGATCACCCTCCCCGCGCTTCGCGTCGAGGTGGTCGGAGGAGAACTGCGGGAGTGGCGCGAGAGCTTCGGGCCGCTGCTTCTCCAGCCCCGTACGGCTGAAGAAGCTGTGCCCGAAGCCGAAGGTGACCGTGAGCGAGGCGGGCCCGGCGTCGAGCGCGATACCCGTGTCGTGCCCGTCCGCCGCGACCGCCTCGCCCGCCATGAGCCGCTCGGCCGTCTCCGACCAGCGCCGCAGAAGGTTCGCCGCCTCGCGCCTGCCCTTCCCCGCGAGCAGGTCGAAGGCGAGGAGATGGCCCTTGGCCTGGAGCGGGGTGGTGATGCCCGGCTGATGTTTCACGTGAAACATCGCGCGCCGGGAGCCGAGCCGGGTGAGAGCTTCCGTCGGCGCCTTGCTCCCCTCCGGCGCGAGGGCGTACCCCACGCCGCCCCCCGCGGCCCCCAGCACGAGCCCCGTGGCCCCGGCGGTGCCGAGCAGCGCGCGCCGGCTGACGCCGCCAGGGCGCTCCGAGCCTCGACTGACGCCGCCGGGTCGCGCCGCGCCCGTACTGTCCTCGGCGGCACGGGACGCGGCGGACGCCCTGCCGGTGGTGGTCCGGTCCTGGGGCGGGATGCGGTCTGTCATGGTGCTTCAGTGCTTTCAGGTGCGGTCCGGCGCGCACGCCGCTGAGGCGGCTGTGCGCGTGCGCCGGGGTCAGCCGATGCGGACGGTCTTGTCGACGGTGACCTGGTCGATGTCGGAGGTACGGACGGTGACGCCGAGCTGCCAGCTGCCCGCCATCGGGATCTGCACCCCGGACGCGCTCCAGTGTCCGGGCGCGAGGTGCTGCGGGCGGACCGCGATCGGGCCGAGGTTCTTCTCGGGGAGCGTGAGCGAGAGACGGACCTCGGGCACGTCGAAGGGCGCGCCACCAGGGCGTTCGATGTAGACGTGCACGGCGTTGGCGCCCGAGCGGCCGGGGTCGGCCTCGATCAGGACGGTGCCCTTGCCGTTCTCGCCGCCGGTGTCGAAGGGGAGCTTCACGGAGACGGGCGCGCCGCTCGTGGCCCCGCTCGCGCTCTTCGCCGCGGACACCTGCTCCTCGGTACGGCCCGGCTCGGTCGTGGTGAGCACGGTCGTGACCCCGAGCAGGACAACGGCGATCCCCGCCTCTATCAGTACGGAGCGGCGCAGCCCGGAGCGGAGCGGGTCGGCGTCCCGCGTCCGCTTCTCCTTCGCGACCCGAAGGGCCGCCCTCTGCCGCGCGAGCTGGGCGGCCCGCACGGGATCGGTGACCTCCCCGTCGTCGGCGGAGGACGTGCCGCGGGCGCCGCTCCCCTCGCGCGCGGCGGCCTCCTCCGTACGCTTCGGCTCCGCCTTCCGCGCCGCGGGGGCCTCCTTCCGTCCCGCCGCAGGGGCCTCCTTCCGCGCCCCCGGCACCGCCGCCACCGTCTCGCCGCTCTGCGTGAGGCGGCTCGTCCAGCGGCGGGAGAAGAAGGCGACGGCGACGAGGAGGACGACGAGGCCGACCTTCACGAGGAGGAGCTGCCCGTAGGAGGTGCCGGTGAGCGCCGACCAGGTGCCGAGCTGGCGCCAGGACTGGTAGATCCCGGTGCCGACGAGGACGACGACGCTTGTGAAGGCGAGTCGCGAGAAGCGGTCGACGGCCACGGACTCGATGGCGGGGTCGCGGTAGAGCGCGACGAGCAGCGCGGTGAGTCCGCCGAGCCAGGCGGCCACCGCGAGCAGGTGCAGGATGTCGACCGGCATCGCCACGGAGGTCTGGAGCCCGACCGAGGCGTGCTCGGCGAGCGCCCAGGTCGAGGCGAGGCCGATCGCGACGACGGGACCGCCGATCGCGAGCCCGAAGCCGAGGTCGCGGCGCTCGGCGGCGTCCTCGCGCCGCGCGTACGCGCCGAAGAGCACGGCGATGAAGAGCGCCGCGACGGCGAGCAGGAGCAGCCGTGAGACGAGGGCGGCGCCGGGCTTCGTCTGGAGCACGTCGCCGAGCGCGCCGAGGTCGAAGACGTCGGAGAACTTCCCCGAGCCCGTGTACGAGCCGCGCAGCACGAGCAGTGCGAGGGTCGCCGCGGTGAGCGCGACCCAGCCGCTCACGACGAGGCGTTGCAGCGCGCGCAGCCGGGTGCCGCGCGGCCAGCAGCCGAGCACGAAGGCCGCGCCGCCGACGAGGACGACGAAGCCCGCGTACGCGACGTACCGTCCCACGTCGTAGAGGAAGCCGACGAGCCCGCCGCCCGCCTCGGCCTCGGGGACGACGGCGCTCGTCTTCGACGGCGCGCCGATCGAGAAGGTGAAGGCACCGGCGACGGGGTGGCTGTCGGCGGAGACGACCTGGTAGGCGACGGTGAAGGTGCCGTCGGGGAGACCGGCGTGCAGTTTCACCGCGTAGCGGGCGCGCGAACCGCTGCTCAGGTCGGTGAGCTTTCCCGTGTCGACGCGCTCGCCGGAGGGGTCGAGGACGCGGACCGCGTTGTCGGAGACGCCGATCTTCTCGGAGAAGTCGAGCACGACGCGTTCCGGCGCGGTGTCGAGCACGGAGCCCTGCTTCGGGTCGCTGTCGACGAGTGCCGCGTGTGCCGAGGCGGGCGCGGCCCCCGCGAGCACGGCGAGCAGCGCGGCCGCGAGGCTCGCGAGGAGGAGGGCGAGCCTGCGGCCCCCCGGGGCACGGCGACGGGCCGCACCGGGCCGGCCGCCCCCGGGGGCGCGACGGGCCCCCGGGGCGCGGGCGGTGCTCAGAGCGAGTGGTGCGGGGCTGCGCATCGGGTGCTCCTCACTGCTTGTCCTGCGTTTCTCCCGCCGAGGGCGGCTGGTAGGTCGTCTCCTTCACCGGCAGAACGGCCTTGACGGCCCCGGACTTCGCGAAGTGCAGGGTGACCGTCACGGTCTCCCCGCGCTTCGGCGTGTGCCGGAGCCGCTCGAACATGAGGTGATTGCCGCCGCGGGCGAAGTCGAGACGGCCGTGCGCGGGGACCGCGAAGGAGTCCTGCTCGCGCATCTCGCCGTCCTTGGTGCTGTGCAGGGTCACCTCCGCGGCGAGCGGGCTGGTCACGGAGGTGAGGCGGTCGGCGCCGCCCTTGTTGGTGACGACGAAGAACCCGGCGGCCATGTCGTGGCCCACGGGCTGCGGTACGTAGCCGGTACTCACCTTCAGCTCGGGCTTCGCGTCGTCGGAGCCGCCACCGTCGCCGCCGCAGGCGGTGAGGGTGAGGGCGAGACCCCCGGCGAGGAGCGCGAGCAGCCCCGTACCGCCGCGCATGCCGCGTACACCCGTCCCTCGCGCGCGCCCTGTGCCGGAGGCGCCGCGCGGGCCTCGTGCCCGTTCTCCCGCCGTCACGGCTTGCGCCCCTCGACGAGCTTGGGCAGGTCCTTCGTGTAGTCGTCGGCGGTCGCCTGCTCGCCGTACAGGACGTAGCCCTTGTCGGTCTTCGGTGAGAAGGCGACGACCTGGGTGCCGTGGGTGGAGACGGTCTTGCCGTTCTTGTCCTTGTGCGCGGGCTCGACGCTGATGCCGAGCTGGCGCGCGCCCGCCTGGATGGAGTCGAAGTCGCCGGTGAGGCCGATGAAGTCGGGGTCCTGGCCCTTGAGCCAGGAGCCGAGGGCCTTCGGGGTGTCGCGCTTCGGGTCGGTCGTGACGAAGACGACCTGGAGCTTCGCGCGCTCGGCGGCGGGCAGCTTCTTCGCGGCGATGGCGATGTTGCTCATGGTGAGCGGGCAGACGTCGGGGCAGTTCGTGTAGCCGAAGTAGACGAGTGTCGGCTTTCCGGCCGTCCGCTCCCGGAGGTCGAACTTCTTGCCCGCCGTGTCGGTGAGAACGAGGTCCGGCTTCGTGAAGGGCTGGTCGAGCACGGTCGCCGCCTTCTGCGAGCCGGGGGCGGCCGAGACGTCGACGACGGCGTTGTCCTTCTTGTCGCCGTCGTCGCTGCCGCCGCAGGCGCCGAGGGTGAGCGCGGCGGCGGTGACGAACGAGGCGGCGAGGAGCGTGGAGCGGCGGAGGCGGGCGGGGCTGGTGGTGCGCATGTGCGGAGTCCTGAACTGAGAAGAGGGAAGTGGGGGGCGGGGCGCCGCGAGGAGCGCCCCGCCCGCGGTGAATCAGTCGCTGGTGGCGGTACGGCGGCGGCCCGCGAGCACCCCGAAGGCCACCCCGGCCGCGCCGACGACGATGCCGACGACGGCGAGGACGCGCGCGGTGGTGTCGGACGAGTCGCTGTCGCTGTCGGAGGAGGCGGTCGCGGTCTTGTCGTGACCGCTCTCGTCCCCGCCCTCGGCGGCCCCGCTGTCGCTCGCCGAGCCGTTCGCCGCCGAGCCGTGGGCGTCATCGGCCGCGGCGCTCAGCGTGAGGACGGGCGCGGGGTCGTCCGGCTCGCTGCCGTCGCTCTTCGGCTCCTCGATCCACCGGACGACCTCCTTGTTGGAGTACGTCTGGAGGGCCTTGAAGACGAGTTGGTCCGCGTCCTCGGGCAGGGGCCCGAGCGAGAGCGGGAACTGCTGGAACTGGCCCGGCTCGACGCCCTTGCCGTCAGCGGTCCAGGTGATCTTCGACGGGGCCTCGGTGACCTTCTCGCCGTGCATCTCGACCGGCTTGTCGAGCTTGGCCTCGGTGACCTTCACGGTCCAGCCGGGCACCGGCTGCGGCTGCGCGGAGGCGAGGGGGTGGTCGGTCGGGAGGTTGACCTCCAGCTTCACGGTCGAGGCGTCGTCGCGCTCGTTGGGCACCTTGAAGTTGACGGTCGCGTAGCCGCCCTTGGCGGCGGCCCCCTGCGGGGCGACGGTCACGTGCGCGGCCGCGGGGCCCGCGAGGACGAGGACCCCGGAGGCGGCGAGCGCGCCGAGGACCGCGAGGCGGGTACCGCGGCGGCGCCCGGTGGGGGAGGCGGTGGGGGCGTACGTCTCGTCGTACGAAGCGTGCATGGCGAAACTCCACTTTCGGCAGTGGGGAACGGTGAGGTGGCCTCGCGCCCGTTCGACGGCGCGCGGCGGCACGACGCGGCGGCACCGGGGCACGGACAAAGCCGGGCCCGGCGGGTGTGCCGGTCGTGGTCAGGCGGCGAGAGTCAGCCCCGCGCGCGGCGGGCCCCGCCTGATCACCGAGTGCCGGATGGCGGCCCCGTGCCGGGGCAGCCGTTCCTCGTCCCCGCGGGCGGCGCGCGGCTGCCGCAGCAGCGCGAGCGCCACGAGCCGCAGCCGTACGAGGGCGAGCGCGGACCACAGCGCGCGCAGCCGCGCCCCGGCGGCCACCGCCGCGAGCAGCTGTCCCGAGAGCCGTACGAGTCCGAAGAGGGACCGCTCGCCGTGGCGCAGCAGCCAGCCCGCGACGAGCGCCGCGAGCAGGTGCAGGAGGAGCATCGGCAGCGAGGGCAGCGCCCCCATGCCGGGATGCGCGTGCGCCGCCGGGTCGTCGAGCCCGGCGGTCGCGAGGATGTGGTGCGCCTCCAGGGGACTCAGCGAGGAGGCCCCCGCGCCGCACACGAGGCGCGCGGCGCGCTCGGCGGCGCTGTCCGGCGCCGGGCCCATCGCCATGCCCTGCTGGCCGAGCCCGAAGAGGGCGTGGAGCCCCAGCTGTCCGGCGGCGAGCAGCGCGGCGATACCGGGCAGCGAGCGTTCCCGGCCCGCGAGCGGGCAGACGACGAGGAGGACGAGGAGGAAACCGAGGCCCAGGCTCCACAGCGGGACACCGGCTCCCGAGGCCGTGGAGTGCCCCAGCGCGGACAACACGACGCAGACCGCGGTGAACACCGCGGCCCTCAGCAACCGGAGTCCCGCTCCGGCGCGCGTGAACACGTGGGGGGCAGCCATGGCGGGCCCATCATCCCATCGCGTCCCCCGGCGTGGGCGGGCAGGTCCGCAAGGTCCCGAAGGTCTGCTTGGGCGGGGATGGCGACGGTACGGGGGAATGGGGGCGTCCGGCGTGCGACGGGTGTGGCACGTGGGGCGCCCGGGGCGGGTGGCCGGAGGCCGGTGATGGCGTGAAGTTCCCGCCGGATAAGTGTGGCTCATCCCGTATTGCCCTGACTTCACGGTGTCAAGAGGGCGGTTGAGGGGCGGTGTTGGCGGCAATACGTACTTCTATGTCGAGCCGTGCACAGGAGGCTGGAACATGAGCATCTGGTGGTCACTCCATCTGCGGCGCGAGGCCGCGAGCGTCCCGCTCGCCCGGAAGCTGCTCGCCGGTGCCATGGACACGGCCGGCGTCGATCCCGACACCGCGTTCGACCTCTCCCTCGCGCTCACCGAGGCGTGCGCCAACGCCGTCGAGCACGGCGGCGCGAACACCGCGAAGTACCGCGTCACGGTGCGCCTCGACGAGGAGCGCTGTCACATCGAGGTCAGCGACTCGGGACCGGGCTTCCGGGGACGCCGCGGCGTCCCGCTGCGCCGTACCCGCCTGGAGGCGGAGAACGGCCGCGGCCTCGGCATCATCAGCGAACTCTCCGACCACGCCCAGTTCCGCAACCGCGCGGGCCGCGGCGGCGCGGTCGTCCGCTTCGACAAGCTCCTGAAGTGGCGCGAAGGGGCCCCGCTGGCGGTGGCCTGAGGCGACGCGGGGGGATGCCCGGCGCCGATACGCGGACGAGGCGCCGTACGCCGATGAACCGCCCGCTCCCCGCGCCGTACGCCGATGAACCGCCCGCCGGGTGCTGCCTGGGCCGACGAACCGGCCGCTCCCCGCGTCGTACGCCGACGGGCCGGCGCCCCCGCGAGGGGACGTCGGCCCGTCCACGTACCGCCAAAGTGGTTCAGCCCTGGACGCGGGCCATCCACGCCTCGACCTCGTCCGGGGTGCGCGGCAGCGCGGCCGACAGGTTCCGGTTGCCGTCCTCCGTGACGATGAGGTCGTCCTCGATCCGCACGCCGATACCCCGGTACTCCTCGGGCACCGTGAGGTCGTCGGCCTGGAAGTAGAGGCCCGGCTCGACCGTCAGGCACATGCCCGGCTCCAGGACACCGTCCTTGTACGTCTCGGTGCGGGCCACCGCGCAGTCGTGGACGTCGAGACCGAGCATGTGCCCGGTGCCGTGCAGCGTGAAGCGGCGCTGGAGGCCCAGTTCGAGCACGCGGTCGACGGGGCCTTCGAGGATGCCCCACTCGACGAGCCGCGTGGCGAGCACGCGCTGCGCGGCCTCGTGGAAGTCCGCGTACTTGGCACCGGGGCGCACGGCCGCGATCCCGGCCTCCTGCGCCTCGTACACCGCGTCGTAGATCTTGCGCTGGAGCGCGGTGAAGGTGCCGTCGATCGGCAGCGTGCGCGTCACGTCGGCCGTGTAGAGGGTGTGCGTCTCGACGCCGGCGTCGAGGAGCAGCAGCTCACCGGCGCGGACCGGACCGTCGTTGCGGACCCAGTGCAGCGTCGTGGCGTGCGGCCCGGCGGCGCAGATCGAGCCGTAACCGATGTCATTGCCCTCGACGCGGGCGCGGAGGAAGAAGGTGCCCTCGATGTAGCGCTCGGAGGTCGCCTGCGCCTTGTCGAGGACCTTCACGACGTCCTCGAAGCCGCGCGCGGTCGAGTCGACGGCCTTCTGGAGTTCACCGATCTCGAAGGCGTCCTTGACGAGCCGCGCCTCGGAGAGGAAGACGCGCAGCTCCTCGTCCCGCTCGCCCGTCACCTTGTCGGTGAGGACGGACTCGATGCCCGCGTCGTAGCCGCGCACGACTCGCACCGGGCCGGTCGCCTCGCTCAGCGCTCCGGCCAGTTCGCGGACGTCCTTCGCCGGGATGCCGAGCAGCTTCTCGGCCTCGGTGAGGGAGTGCCGACGGCCGACCCACAGCTCGCCCTGGCCGTCGAGCCAGAACTCGCCGTTCTCGCGGTTCGAGCGGGGCAGCAGGTAGACGGTCGCCTCGTGGCCGCTCGCGGTCGGCTCCAGGACGAGGACACCGTCCTGCGTCTGGTCGCCGGTGAGGTACGCGTACTCGACCGAGGAACGGAAGGGGTAGTCCGTGTCGTTCGAGCGGACCTTGAGGTTGCCCGCGGGGATCACCAGGCGCTCACCGGGGAAGGCGGCCGACAGCCTGGCGCGGCGCGCGGCGGTCTCCGCGGCCTGCGGGATCGGCTTCAGGTCGTGCAGCTCCGTGTCGGCCCAGCCGGTCCGCATGCTCTCCGCCAGCTCGTCCGAGACGTTGCGGTAGAGGCCGTTCTTGCGCTGCTTGATCGCCTCCTCCTCCGACCCGTCCTCGGTGCTCGGAACCTGCTGTCCGCCGTCCTGCATGGGCTGTCTCCTTTACGAACGCCTGATTCAGCCATCGTACGGTTGTCCGCACTTCCGGCCAGGGCGTGCGCAAGGGCGCGAGGAGCGCGCGCGGGCGGGCCGCCACCAACTCCGGTACGGACTCCGCTCGTCCGGCGCGGGGGTGGTGCGGCTGTGAGCACGGCCACAGGGCAGCGCGTATGTTTCACGTGAAACATCGCGAGGAGCGCATGAGTGATGTTCCACGTGAAACATCGCAAGGGGTGATATGGCGATGTTCCACGTGAAACATCGCTATTCCCGCTCGCGGCTCGGTCGAAGGCCAGCCGCGACTCGTTCGAAGGTCAGCCGCGGCTCGTTCGAAGGCCAGCCGCGGCTCGGTGGAAGGTCGGCCGCGGCTCAGTCGAAGGTCAGTGCGAGGAGCGCCAGGTCCTCCCCGGTCGGCAGGGCGCGCTCCGGCAGCAGCCGCCCGAGGAGATGGTCCGCGAGCGCCCCCGGATCGCGCCGCAGCCGCAGCGGGCTGCTCGCCGCCGCCGCGTGCAGCCGCGCGAAGGCCCGGTCGGCGGTGTCGCCCGTGGCCCGCAGCAGCCCGTCCGTGTAGAGGACGAGCGACTCGCCGGGCTCGGGCCGCACCTCGACGCTCGGCGCCTCCCAGCAGCTCAGCATCGTGAGCGGTGCCGAGACGGTGCTCTCCAGGTACTCGACGCGGCGCGGGCCGATCAGGAGCGGCGGCGCGTGCCCGGCCCCCGCGAAGCGCAAGCGCCTGCCGTCCTGGCCGAGGTGCGCGTAGAGCGCGGTCGCGCTGCGCCCCGGCTCGCTGAGCCGCAGGACGAGTTCGAGGTCGGCGAGCACCGCCGCCGGGTCCTCGCCCTGCAGCACGGCGTACGCCCGCAGGGCCCCGCGCAGCCGCGCCGCCGCCGCGAGCGCCTCGGGGCCCTCGCCGCTCGCGGTCCCCACGGCGAGTCCGCAGCCCCCGTCGGGCAGGGTCAGCGCCTCGTACCAGCTCCCGGCGCCTCCCGGACCGGCGAGCCAGCGCCCCGCGAGGCGCGCGCCGGGGACCCGGGGCAGCGTCCCGGGGCCGAGGTGCGCGCGCAGGGCCGCCGTCTCCCGTTCGGCCGTGTCCTGCGCGCCGAGCAGTACGAGGTGGCTCGCGGCCTCGCGCGCGTAGAGGGAGAGGAGGCGGCTCTGCCGCGAGGAGGGGGCGGTCGGCTCGGGGAAGGACCACAGCGCCGAGGCGAAGATGTGCCCCGCGTCGCAGAGCGGCACGGTGTACGTGGCGGCGCAGCCCAGGCTCCGGGCCACGGCCGCGCAGCGCGGGTCGAGCCCGGGTTCGGCGAGGAGGTCGCGACGGGTCACGGGTGCGCCGGTGCCCGCCGCGAGCAGCGCGCCGTGCGAGGTGCATTCCTCGGGCAGCGCCTCCAGCCGGCCGAGTTCGCCGCGATCCAGGCCGAGACCGTGCACGCGGGCGGGGTGGCTCGCGGCGTGCGTGAAGCGGACGAGGCCGCGCTCCGCGCCGAGCAGCGTGGCGCCCGCCCGCAGGAGTTCGCCGAGCGCGTCCTCCGTGGTACGGGTGCGGTGCAGCCGGCCGCTCAGTTCCTGGAGGGTGCTGAGGTCGAGCAGCCAGGAGGCGAGGCGCTCCTGGAGGGCGAGCGGTGCGCGGGCCGGGGCCCCGCCCGCCCGGGACGCGGCGCCGCCCGGAGCACCTGCGGGGGAGGGGAGCGAGGCATCGGCGGAGGGCTCGGCCGAGGCGTCGGCATTGTGGGCGGGGGAGGGATTCGGGGAATGGGTTCCGGCCACTTTCGGGGCGGGCGGGGTGCTCATGGTGTCCGGCTCTCTGGCAGGTGCCGGTGGCGCGTCAGCATCGCAAACCCCCAAAGTGTGCTGCGGCTGGGCGAGAGATTCACATCTACACGGGTACGTCACGGCATGTCCAGCATTGTCCGGTGCTGTTTCCCGGTGTCCGTGGCCTCGGCAACGGGGTGCGCGCAAGGCGGTCGCGGGGTGTGCGTTGCGCTGCGGAACACCAGGTTGGCCGGAAAAAGAGGTGCGGACAGGGGGTTGGGGTCGACTGTGGGAGTTCGCCCTCCGGCGACGCCGGAATGCGAACGGCGCTCGGGGAGCGTCACCGAGGTCGCTCGGGGTACTTACGTGGATGAGGGCTGCGACCCAGTGGGGGCTGGGCCGGAACCCTGTGACGCGCGGAAGGCGTCCTGAACGACAGCACAACGGGGCGGTACGGCACGGAGCCCGGCGTGATGCGTCGGAATCCTGGCCGACCGGGGCTGGGGCCCGCCGGGGCGGGCGGGCCCACCACCGGCCCACGACCGGCCCACCACCGGTCAGGGAACGGCCGGCCCGGACCACGACCGGCCCGCGGTGAGCCCGCGCACCGGCCACGCGGCCCCGGCGCGGGACACATACGCGTCCGCCCCGCGCGACACGTACCACGAAGACCCGTACGACAGCCACACGTACGACGTACGACAGAGACCACGTACGAATCCGCCCGACGCGCACCGCGAACAGCACGGGGCCGCGCTCGCGTCGGACCGCACCAGGCGCACGTACGACAGCACCAGACGCACGCTCGGCGACCGGGCCGCGCTTCCCCGCCCGGGAACCGCACCGGCACCGCACGCACCACTGGCACCGCACGCACCACCGGCACCGCAGGCAACACCCGCGCCGCAGGCACGCTCCCGGCGCGGGCAGCAGCAGGCAAACGATCCGCACCGCAGTGGTGTGGCTCCTCGGCGTCCCACGGAAAGGAACAAGCGCGTATGCGTGAGATCCCCGGAAAGCACCGCAGCTCAGGGCCGGGTCGCACGGACGGCCCCGGCAACCCCGAGGCCGCCGCGCTCTTCGCGACGTGCTGGAAGTGGCCGGTCCTGCCGGGCGTCGGTACCCGGGCCGCGCGCCGCGCGCCGCACCCCGCGCTGCGCCCGGCCGAGCACTGCGCCTGCCCGGACCCGGTGTGCGCCCGGCCCGGCGCGCACCCCTTCGAGCCCGGGCTGCTCGCCGCGACGACCGATGCGCGCATGGTGGCCTGGTGGTGGCGGCAGCGCCCGCAGGCGCCCGTGCTGCTCGCGACGGGCGAGGGCGAGGCGCCCTGCGCGCTGAGCGTGCCCGCCGCCGTGGGCCCCGCGACGCTCGCGGCGCTCGACCGCGCGGGAGTGCGTCTCGGCCCCGTCGTGGCGGGTCCCGAACGCTGGGCGCTGCTCGTCGCCCCGTACGACCTCGCCCGCCTCGGCGCGCTGCTCCACGCGATGGACAGGGTCCCCGGCGCGCTGCGCTTCCACGGCAGCGGCGGCTATCTCGTCCTGCCGCCCTCGCGCACGGGGGCGGGCACGACGGGCTGGGCGCGGGGACCGCTGCCGGAGCGGGACGACGTGACGGCGGGGAAGCGGCAGGGCGCAGGGGACGGAACGGCGCGGACGCGGCAGGGCGTACGGGACGAGCCGGCGCGACCGTGGCTGCCGGAGGTGGAGACGCTGCTCGGGCCGATCGTGGAGACGCTCACCCGGCCGGGGGTCAACGCGCCGGAGTTCTGAGCGCGGAGGCCGGGATACGCGGTGGGCGCGCCGTGCGGCTCGCGGCATACGCCTCGCGGCGTGCGGCGTGACCTGCGTCCGGACATGGAAGGACCCGGTTGCTGGCGACGGGGGATGCACCAGCAACCGGGCTAATTGAACGGTAACAAGAGATCGCCGGTTCGCAAATTCGGTCTCATCCGTTCGGGCCCGGTCTTAAGCAGACTTTGCCTCCGGGTGTGACCGGACTCACGCGGGTGTGCGTCGTGCGCGCCGGCGTCGTGCGTCAGTTGAGCGTGACCTGGCGGTTGGTGAGACCGGCACGGGCCCGGCGCTCCTCGGCGGTGAGCGGCGTCTTCGCGGCGAGTGCCGCGTCGAGGCGCTCGGCGAAGGAGGCCGCGGGCTTCTCGGTGTCCGCCGCGCTCATCGTGCTCGGCAGGTCCCAGACGGGCACGGTCAGCCCGTGCGCGCGGAAGGAGCCGACGAGCCGGGTGCCCTCGCCGAGCGAGGACTCGCCGGCCGCGTGGAGCCGCGCGAGCGCGTCGAGCAGCCGCTCCTCGGGCACCGTCGTGACCCACCGCAGGTGGTTCTTCTCCGGTACCTCGCACCAGTACGCGGCGTCGACGCCGCTGAGCCGCACGGTCGGCACCGCCGCCGCGTCGGCGCGCTCCAGCGAGGCCGTGACCTCGGCGGACGCGTTCTGCGCCTCGCCCTCGGGCAGCCAGAAGGCGAAGCCCTCGTGGACCTCGGGAACGAACGGCGCGTCGAGATCCAGCAGGTCCTGCAGGCGCGGCCCGTCGACAGGCGCGCGGCGCGCCTCGACCGGGTTGCCCGGCTCGGCGGCGAGCGCACGGCGGAGTGTGTCGGCGAGGTCGCGGCTCAGGTCGCCCGAAGCGGTGTCGTTCTGGAGACCGAGCAGGACGGAGCCGTCCTCGCGGCGCAGCGCGGGCCAGGCCATCGGCAGCACGGTCGCGAGCGTCACAGCGGGTACGCCCTCGGGCAGGCCGCCCGCGAGGTGGAGCGGAACGGTCGCGGCCGGTACGAGTTCGCGCAGCGCGACCCAGTCGGCCTCACCGGGCAGCCCCTCGAACGGGCGGCTGACGAGTTCGGTCGCCGCCTGCGCGGCGGCCCGCCCGTGACACGCCTTGTACCGGCGGCCCGAACCGCACGGGCAGGGCTCCCTCGCCCCGACCACCGGAACCTCACCGCCCGCGAACGCGGTGCTCGCCTTGCCCTTGGACTGCGGGCGCTTCTTGGCCATCGTCGGTGTTCTCCCGTCACGGCTCGGCTGGTACGGCGGCGAGCCTAACGCTTCGGACCATCTCGCCCGCACGCGCTCGAACGGGTGAACGGGAGTGGGTGCGGGAGCAGAAAGGGCGGGGGTGCGCGTTGGGGTGGACGAGGGATCTGAAGGGGGTCCGGCCTCCGCCCCGGTTCAGCTCCCGCCGAAGGTTCAGCCCGCTCCGCCCCCGGTTCAGCCCGCTCCAGCGTTCAGCCCGCTCCCCCGCCGGTTCAGCCCGCTCCGCCGAAGCGCGGTGTCCGGTAGGGGGAGCCGCCGAAGCCGCCGCCCCCGCCGAAGCCGCCGCCACGACCGAAGCCCTTGCCCCGCCCGAAGCCGCTGCCACCGCTGAGACTGCCGCCGTTCCCCCTGCGGCCACCGCCCCCGGCGGCCCCCGGCTCCGCGTCCGCGAAGCCGGGCTCGTCGAGGCCCAGGTCCGCCAGGCCCGGGACGGCCGCCGCGCCGGTGACGCGGCTCGCGAAGTCCTCGGCACGATGGTCGTCGGGCGAGAGCGTGGCCCACACGGTGACCTCGCCGTGCGGTTCGTCGCGGACGCCCCACTTCTCCGCGAGGGCCGTCACGATGCCGAGACCACGGCCGCCGTGCGCGCTCACCGAGGGCGTCGAGGGAACGGGCCGGGTGGGCCCCCCGCCGTCCGTGACCTCGACGGTCAGCCGACCGCCGGGCGTCACCTCCCAGGCGGCGAGGACGTCACCCTCCTCGAACTCCTCCGCGCCCGGACGCGCCGTCTCCTCCGGCAACGGTCTGCCGTGCCGACAGGCGTTGCTGAGCAGTTCGGAGAGGACAAGGACCGCGTCGTCGATGACCGGGTCCGGCACTCCGTGCCCGGTCAGCTCGTCCCGCAGCCGATGCCGTGCCCGTCGTACGCCCGATGGACCGTGCGGTACGGCCATGCTCGACGACGCGGGCACTTCCTGTGCGACCACCGTTGCCACCCCCGGAACCTCCTTCGCCCCCACGCCAGGGAGTCAATGCCCCCCTGGACTGCACCGGAAACCGGCCAACGGCCGCAGTCCCAGGGATTCGCTCCGGCTGCCACGGAGCGGATGCGTGGGAGTACTCCGTGTACATGACAGCCCGTCCCGGGAGACAGCGGTTACCACGAGCGGACCGGATCATTCGGTCGCGTGCGGGGTACGCGGCCCGCGCCCGGCGCCCACGCCACCCCCGGTGTCCTGCGAACATTCCGCCGTCATATGCATGGGGCGCTCACCTGCGGGACCCCGCCCGGCCCGGGCGCCCGGCCCGCTCGCACAGCCCGCGCCCCACCCCGTCCCGCGCCCGGCGCCGCCCTGCACAGGACCCGCCCAAATCCCCCACCCACCCCGACCGCAAGATGATTTCCAGCCGTCGCCCCACCCCAGTCCCGGCCGCCGCGCCGAAACCGCCCGCGCCGAAACAGCCCGCACCGAGACCGTTCCCCCGCCGAAACGGTCCGCACCGAGACCGCTCCCACCCCCGCAGCCTCACCTCCCGAGCTGCTGGAGCACCGCCCGGGGCCGGTTCGTGATCACCGCGTCGACGCCGAGCCGCACGCACAGGTCCACATCCGCCGGATTGTTGACGGTCCAGACGTGCACGGGGTGCCCCGCCTCCTGCATGCGTGCCACGTACGCGGGGTGGTTGCGGACGAGACGGATGCTCGGCCCCGCGATCCGCACCCCCGGGGGCAAGCGGCCCTCGCGGTGCCGGGGGGACGCGAACTGGGTGAGGTGCACGGTCGGCAGGAGTGGCGCCAGCGCCCGTACGCGGTGCAGCGAGCGCGCCGAGAAGCTCATGACCCGAACGGGTGAGGGGGCGGGCCGGAAGGGATCGTCCGCCCCTTCCCTGTCCTCGGCCACCCCCGTCTTGCCCGTGAGCCCGAAGCGTTCGAGGAGGTGGATGAGACGCTCCTCCACCTGCCCGGCCCAGCGGGTCGGGTGCTTCGTCTCGACGGCGAGTTCGAGCCGCCGCCCCGAGGCGTTCGTGTCGACGAGGAGTTCGAGCAGTCGTTCCAGGGTGAGGACGGAGGTGGTCTCCGGGTCCCAGTCGGGCGACTCCTCGGCCTCGTCCCGGCCCTTCCAGGAGCCGAAGTCGAGCGCGGCGAGTTCGGCGAGTTCGAGCGCCGAGACGGCGCCGCGCCCGTTCGACGTGCGGTTGACCCGCCGGTCGTGGACGCACACGAGGTGGCCGTCCGCGGTGAGGCGGACGTCGCACTCCAAGGCGTCGGCGCCCTCCTCGATGGCCCGCGCGTAGGCCGCGAGCGTGTGTTCGGGCGCGGCCTCGGAGGCGCCGCGGTGGGCGACGACCTGGGGGGTGTGGTGTCGAGCGTCGGTCACGCCGCCATGCTCCCATCGCACCCCCCACCCCCGCGCGGCGCACGAAGCGCCCGCGGGCGCCGCCACCCTCCCCGCGCGCTCCCCCACGCGCTGGCGCAGCCGCTCCTGTGCGAGCTTCCGCCAGGGCCTGTACAGGGCATGTACGGGGCGTGTACGAGCACTGTGCGGCGCCTGGGCGGGGGCGCGCGCGGGGGGCGTGCGGGGGTGTTTGATGGGGGCGTACGGGTGCACGTCCGGAGTTTTCCGGGGCGCACTCCAGTCGGGTTCCCGCAGGGAAACCGGTGGGCCGATCGGTGTGCTCGCGGTGATGATCGACATGACGCGTACACACAGGGTCGGCTTACAGTGCCCTGACGTGCGGTGGGAAAAGCTGACCGCAGACGAACGACTGTGCACGACGAGCGTGCGCGACGATCGAGAAACCAGCACCGGCGCTCCGGCGCCGGGCGGGTGGACTGCTCGCCGGGAGGCGGGCGTGCACCCACTCGTGGGACCCGTAACGACCGTGGGACCGCCGTGACCGAGGAGACTGAGCCCGTGAGCACCGAGAACGAGGGCAACGAGGTACCCCCCGCCCCGTCCGCACCTCCCGCTTCGGCCGAGGGCTCGGAGCGGCGAGCGGAGACCGGCCTGAGCGACCGTACGGACCTGGCTGGCCCGATCGACCGTACGGACCCCGTCGGCCCGAGCGACCGTACGGACCCCGTCGGCCCGAGCGAGTCGGCCGCGCCCGCCCCGGCGGCCCCCGCCGCCCCGGCGGAGCAATCAGCCAGCACCATGGCCTTCGAGAAGCCGGTCACCCAGTCGGAGCCCCGGCCTGCCACGGCTGCGGCCCCCGGAGCCGCCCCCGAGCCGCCCGCCATGCCCGGCCAGCCCCCGCAGCCCCCGTCCGCCGCCTGGCCCCCGCCCCCGCCGCCGGTCCCCGCCTACCAGTCCGGCGGCCCGCAGCAGGTCTACCCGGGTGCGCCCGGCACCCCCGGCGAGGGACAGCCGGCGGCGCAGCACGGCCACGGCGGCTACGCCGCTTACGGCCCGGGCGACGCGCAGGGCTATGGCGGTCACGGCGGCTACGGCGGCGACCAGGGCGGCAACGGCGGCTGGGGCGGCGGCGCCTTCCAGCAGCCGCAGTCGCAGCCGCCCCGCCGCAAGCGCGGCCGTGGCGTCTTCCTCGCCGCCGTGATCGTGGCCGCGCTCGTCGCGGGCGGCGTCGGCGGCGGCATCGGCTACTGGGCCGCCGACCGCGACGACAACGGGACGGGCTCCACGACGATCGCCGCGGCCGACAGCCCCGCGAGCACCAAGCGCGCCGCCGGCTCCGTCGCGGGCATCGCCCAGGCGGCGCTGCCCAGCGTCGTGACGATCGAGGCGCAGGGCGGCGACGGCGAGGGCTCCACGGGCACCGGCTTCGTCTACGACAAGCAGGGCCACATCCTCACCAACAACCACGTCGTCGCCTCCGCCGCCTCGGGCGGCAAGCTCACCGCGACCTTCTCCAACGGCAAGAAGTACGGCGCCGAGGTGATCGGGCACGCGCAGGGCTACGACGTCGCGGTGATCAAGCTCAAGAACGCCTCGGGTCTCAAGCCGCTCGTGCTCGGCGACTCGGACAGTACGGCCGTCGGTGACTCGACGATCGCGATCGGCGCGCCCTTCGGCCTGTCGAACACGGTGACCACGGGCATCGTCAGCGCCAAGGACCGCCCGGTCGCCTCCAGCGACGGTGAGAGCGCGAAGAGCTCGTACATGAGCGCCCTCCAGACCGATGCCTCGATCAATCCGGGCAACTCCGGCGGCCCGCTCCTCAACGAGCGAGGCCAGGTCATCGGCATCAACTCGGCGATCCAGCCCGGCAACTCGGGCGGCGGCCTCGGCGGCGGCTCCAGCCAGGGCGGCTCGATCGGCCTCGGCTTCGCCATCCCGATCAACCAGGCGAAGCGGGTCGCCGAACAGCTCATCAAGACCGGCACCCCGGTCTACCCGGTGATCGGCGCGACGGTGTCCCTCGAAGAGGGCATGGACGGCGCCACGGTCTCCGACCAGGGCGCGGGCAGCGACCCGGCCGTCACCCCCGGCGGCCCCGCCGCGAAGGCCGGCCTCAAGTCGGGCGACACGATCACCAAGTTCGACGACACGATCATCGACAGCGGCCCGACCCTCATCGGCGAGATCTGGACCCACCAGCCCGGCGACAAGGTCAAGATCACCTACAAGCGCGACGGCAGCGAGCACACCACCGAAGTCACCCTCGGCCAGCGCAAGGGCGACGACTAGACCGGTACGCTGTACCCCGCCCCACCGGCCTCCGGCGGGGCGGGGAGGGTTGCCCGAGCGGCCTAAGGGAACGGTCTTGAAAACCGTCGTGGTGGCGACACCACCGTGGGTTCAAATCCCACACCCTCCGCCCGAGGTCAGGAAGACCGCAGCTCAGAAGGGGCGCACCGCGTTGGCGGGGCGCCCCTTCGGCGTGGGGGCGCCCCTTCGGTGTGAGGCGGCGGTCGCGGCTGCCTGCGGCCCGGACGGGATCCGTACCGGCGTCTCCTCGGCGGCGAGCAAGTCCTCTTCAGGACAAGTCCTTTTGAGGACTTAGGATGTTGTGGTTGTCGCGCACCAAGGAGAGTCGTCATGGCGAAGCGGTACGAGAAGATCGCGGACGAACTGCGCGAAGAGATCCGAAGAGGTCACCCGGCACCCGGGGAACGGCTCCCGGCGGAGACGGCCCTCGCTGAGAAGTACCGCGTGAGCGTGCCGACGATGCGGCAGGCGATGGGGGTGCTCCAGGCTGAAGGGCTCGTCGAGCGCGTCCACGGCCGCGGCACCTTCGTACGGAAGGAGCGCACCCGCAACCACCGGACGAACGAGCGGCATCAGTGGGAGAAGGACCGGGCCAGGCACCCGGAGGAGGAGCGCGCCGAGACCGGAGCGACCGAGCAAGACACCGGCCTCACCCTCTCCGACCTTGTGTTCCACGCCGAGTACGTAGAGACCGAGGCCGACGACGACTTGGCCGGCGTCTTCGGCGTCAAGGCGGGTACGCGGCTGCTCGAACGCCGATACCGGACGCGGCAGCGGACCGAGGACGCGCCGTTCTCGCTCATCTCGTCGTACCTCGTGCACGACATGGTGAGCGCGAACCCGGACCTGCTCGACGCCGCCAACGAGCCGTGGCCGGGGGGCACGCAGAACCAGCTCTACACGGTCGGCATCGAACTCGGCTACGTCGAGGAGCAGGTCACCGCGCGCCCGCCCACCGTCGAGGAAGCCGAAGAACTGGACATCACACCGGGCGTGTCCGTCCTCGTTCTGCGGAAGACTTCGCGAGCGACGGACGGGCGGGTGGCCGAGTTCTCGCGCGTCATCCTGCCCGGCGACCGTACGGAGCTGACCTTCGTGACCCCCCTGCGAAAGTGGTGACGGTGACCCCTTTGAAGACCATCTCTGTCATCACGGCCGTGCACTCGCCCGGCGCGCACCACCTCCCGGACGCCTACAAGTCCCTGCTGGCACAAGAACTCCCCGCCGGGTGGGACTGGCAATGGGTTGTACAAGAGGACGGCCAGACGGACGAGGTCGTCCCGTACGTGCCGGACGACGGCCGGGTCTCCTTCGGGCAAGGGCGCGCGGGCCGGGCCGCGATGGCGCGGACGCTCGGGCTGGCGCGGGCGCGCGGCGAGATCGTGAAGGTGCTCGACGCGGACGACCAACTACCGCCGGGGACGCTCGCCCGGGACGTCGAGGCGCTCGAACGCCGACCCGACGTCGGGTGGACGACGTCCCGCGTTCTTGACCTGCTCCCGGACGGCAGCACCGTGGGGTTCGAGGGAGACCCGCCCGCGGGGGAACTGGCGCGCGGCAGCGTCCTGGACTACTGGCGTACGCACGACTTCCGGGCGTCCGTGCACCCGGCGACGCTTGCGGTACGGCGGGACCTGCTCCTCGCGGTCGGCGGTTGGATGGCACTGCCCGCGAGCGAGGATACGGGGCTCCTCCTCGCGCTCAGCGCGGTGAGTGCGGGTTGGTTCAACGCCGAGACCGGGCTGCTCTATCGGAAGTGGCCGGGGCAGGTCACGAGCGATTCGACGCACACGGACCCGACCGAGCGGGAAGCGCGTATGGCGGTGATCGCGGAGCGCGCGGCGGCGCTCGCGGCGACGGGGTGGACCTACTCCCCGGCCGCCGGGGTCTGACCGTCGCGGCGGCTCTCGGGAAGGATGAGGGCGCGGGCCGAGTGGTCCGCGCCCTGGAAGACCCCGAGCACGCCGAGGTCGGCACGGGCCGCCTCGTGGAAGGCGTTGATGGCACGGAAGGCGTCCCGGTTCAGCTCGCGCCACTCGGCGAGCGGCCCGTCCGTCGTCCCGCGCGCCTGCCAGTCCACCGCCTTTGTCGCGGTGTTGACCGCGTGCGCGGCTTCGATCACGTTCTCGTGGGCAAGGAGCATGACGCGCTCGAACGCCCGGCTCCGGGCGCCTTCCGCGTCGGTCAGATGCTCGGCGAGGCGGTCGTACGGGTGCGGCGACTGAGCGAGGCCGGTACGCGCCTCGTAGAGCGCGACGGCGGAGTAGACGCAGGTCCGCACGGCGTCGATGTACACCGCGTACGTCTCCAACTTCCGCTCGTCCCACCGCGTGAGCAGCGTGTGCCGGACGCGCTGCCGCTCCAGCATGTGGTTCGTGAGGTGCGTCGTGAGCGCCCCGATCACGACGGCCCCGATCGTGACGACCTGCCCGACCACATCCATCCCGCGACTCCCCCGTGTCGACGTCGACTTGCGCATGGTCTCAGAGCAGGACGTCGGCATCCACCCGTGAGAAGACGAGATCGGACTCCCCGGTGACCTCGCCGCGCAGCCGCCGCAGCGGAGGAAGGGGGGCGCGCACGGCGGCGGGGTACGAGCCCGGCGAGTAGTCGTTGGGCAGGCGGTACGGGTGGAAGCCGGCGGCGGCCATGGTGCCGAGCAACTCAGTCGCGGAGTCCCCCAGTTCCGACATGCGGGAGGGGGTGACCTCGACGGTGACCTCGGCGTCGGGGCGGAGCTTGCCGAGGAGCGGGGCGAGCCCTCGTACGGCCTTCCCCTCGGCACCTTCCACGTCAACCTTGATCACGCGCGCCCGCTGTACCTCGTCCAGGGTGAGCAGCGAGGAGAGAGGCGAGGCGGGCACCTCGTGCCGCGCCTCTATGGGCCCGTCGTACGGAACGATGCTGTTCGCGCCCATGTTGGCGGAGCTGGCGAGCACGAGAGTGAGCGTCTCCTCTCGATCGGAGACGGCCTGTTGGACAACGCGCACGTGGTCGGCGCGATTGAGCCGGAGGTTCGCCCGCAGCAACTCCGCAAATGCGGGGGAAGCTTCAACGGCGACGACGGAACCACGTGGCCCAACGAGCCGAGCTCCGAGCGCGGAGAAGTACCCGATGTTCGCTCCGACGTCCACAAAGACGTCCCCGGGCTTGAGCCGACTGCTCAGCCACTTGGTGAGGTTGGGCTCCCACATCCCGAACATGTAGATGTACCGCTGGATGAGGTCGCGGGTGTCGATGTTGAACCGAGTGCCGACGCGGGTGCGGCACTGGCGTCGACGAGGAAAGGTACAAAGAAGGCCATTGAGGTAGGAGTCAACGACGCCGGGCTTGCCAGTAACGCCGGGGGCGTGTCGCACGTAAATCCGCGCGGCCCTTGCGGTGAGGGTATTCAAGTTGAACGCCCCGTCTCCTGCTCTGCCTAGTGGAAGCTCTCCAGATAAGCCGTCATCTCCGGCGATTTTGGAAGCACCCTGCTTCTAATGGCGCAGACCAGTATGCTACCTCATGCAGAATCGGGGCGGACGTTGAAATTGTAGGGATTCCGGAGCAAGGATCTGTTGCCGCGGCGCTCTAGATTTCCTGTTACTTCAACTGTTATTCCGATATCGTGCGCGCGAGTGGCGAGAGAGTAGTCGTCTTCAGGCAGATCTAGCCAGATACGGCGTAGGCGGCTATTTGATTGGCCTTCAACGATGCCGGCAATGCTAACCTCTCCAGCTCCAAATGCTCCTTCTCGGTGCAGTCGGACAACGGCGCCGACGATCGTTACGTCATCTTCTGGCGCGGCGGCGCGCATTTCTTTTGCTGCATCGCGCAGAACGCCTACCTGATCTCGACTCAATGTGATGGGAGCTGTCGATGTCACTGGACGTGATAGCGCCCACGTAGCGTCGATTCTTGCTTGCCCGCCTTCCTTAGTAGTGAATCCGGCTAGCGCCTCGCAGAGATTTGCGTTAACTCCACATTCCGCGCGACGGGTGAATGCCTCGATTCCGTTGTTATCTTGAAGTACTTCGCTTGCGGCTCCGATCGCTTCCTTTGTTGCTTCTCTAAGCTTCAGTGAGACAGATCGCTCGAAAGGCTGACTGGCCTGCCTTACGAGAGGGTCATCTACCTCGATTTCGGTCTGACTATTGCGGCCAGATACGGGAATGTAGGCGGTAAGGATATAACTGCCTTCAAAGGTGGGGCCAAGTCGGACTGATCTCATGAATTCGAGCGCCTTAGTGGGCTTGCGAGCTGGCTGCACGACTCTCGGTTGGGGGGTTGCAGTCAGGACTGCACCCGAGAGAACCCATTGCCGCAGGCTTTCAAAGGCTTTTACACCCTCTTCGATTGGCGTCGTTCCCGGCTCCGCGTCGGGGTCGGTGTGGATGTAATGCACATCGGCATCCGATACCGAGATCTCCAGTGAGATCTTTGCCTCACTGCGCCCTTCGGCCACAGAGAGCGTCTTCAAAAGCGTCGCAACATGAGAGTCGTAGCCGCGCATTTGGCGGTGGCGGGGGAGGAACACCTCATAAGCTTCGTCCTGGGTGCTCCACAGAACTCCACCGGGCTCCTGATGTGAGACCCAGTCGTTGGCCATAAGGTACAGAGTGATGCGGCCTGGATCACTGGCCTGCGAGAATTGATATCCACCGGGCTCAATCATCGCACCGCTTCTCTCGTCTCGTGAATCTCGCCCGTGACCAATTGCGTCAAAGTCTCAACAGTTAGCAGGTTTTGTCGGGGTATGTGTACTGCCTTTGTGGATTGCGCTTCGGGGTTGATTGGGTCGTGGCTCATGATGTTGACCCAGTAAATTGCATGTTGGAAATTATTCGAATTGTGAGTCGAGACTACATAATCGGCCTTTGTGGCTGGAGTGTGCACTAGGAACAGGTAGCGGTTGGTTGGCAGGTCTACTCCTACGCGTCCGATCAGGTCGTTGTAATTCTTGACAGGAATCGAGTAGGAGAACGCGTCACCTACGTATCTGGGATTGCAGCACGACTTAACCTGCGCTTCAATGAGCGGGTAGCGCATGGTGCCGGTGGCGCCGGGAAATCCTATTTGGATGTCTACGCCATCCGTGTCTAGGGCTCGTTTCCCAGGGTTCAATCCAGCAGCGCAAGAGAGCGCCCATACAAGCCCTTCCGCGAAGTGGCCTTGCCAAACCTCGCTCTGGAACCCGGCCACGCAACGCCCCCTTGCCGCTGTCCATGCCTTGTCGGGCCATGGTCGTTGAAGAGGAGTACTCAGCGCAATGGGGGCAGCACGCACCGAATGCGAACCTGCACTCTTCGCGTGGTATGTCGCAGTGGGCTGGCTTATCGACACGGCGCGCAGTTTGAACCCTTGTGTTAAAAAAGGCTGTTATCATACCAGTGTTTCACGATGTAGGCGGGAAGTCGTGGGGCCCGCAGTCTCTGTTCTTCGAGTCCGAAGTCCAGGTCTCGCTGGAGGGCTCGGGTCCGTGGCGTCGTCGTACGAGTTCGGCGCTCAGGGCGGTGGCTCGCCGGAGGCGGGCTGAGGTGACGGGCATGTTCGTCTTCAGGGCGGTAGATGACCCTGCCGGAGACAGGTATGAGGGTCCGGGTCTGAAAGCGGACCGCAGTCGGGCCGGGATTCTGCCGCGAGGCTGGTGGGGCATTCCTCGTAAAGAGACCGCGCGGCGGCCGTGACCGTACGCCTCCAGGGCCCGGGTGCGCACCCCTTGATGGCCATCGCGCACCGCTCAAGGGCGCCAGGTACGCAGGCATCACCTCGGTCAGCGCCCTCGCCGCCCGGCCACCGGCCGGGGACATGCTCAGCCTTGGCGCCGGGTGCTTGTTTCACGTGAAACATCGGTTGCGATGTCCGGAACTTGGGTGATGTTTCACGTGAAACATCGGGAGCGACCGCGTACTTACGGGCATGTTTCACGTGAAACATCGAGGAAAGCGAGGTGTTCATGGCGGAAGTGCGGACGCTGGATTGCTGGGAGGGCGCTCCGCGGAGCGCTGTCGACCGGGTCTGGTACGTCAGTTACGGCTCCAACATGAGGCTCGCCCGCTTTCTCGCGTACGTACGGGGCGGCCGGGCCGAAGGCGGAGCGCTGGAGCATCCGGGGTGCCGTGACCCGGAACCCCCGCGCGCTTGGGCGGCCCTGGAGTTGCGGGGACGGTTGTACTTCGCGACGGAATCGCGGATCTGGGGCGGTGGGCGCGCTTTCTTCGAGCGGCCGGAGGACTCGGGCCCGGGGAGGATGGACTCGGATACGGGGCCGAAGGGCTCCGGCATCGGGTGGACGGGCCCTCATGCGGGGTGGGTCGGTCGCGGTACGGGGCGGGTGCTGGCGCGGGCGTACGACGTGAGCCGGAACCAGTTCGCGGACGTGGCCGCTCAGGAGATGTACCGGGCACCGGGTGAGGGGCCCGCTCTGGAGACGGTGCTCGCGGGCGGGGAACGCGCGGTGCGGTGCGGTCCCGGACGTTACGAGACGCTGCTCTGCCTCGGCGCGCTCGATGGACGGCCCGCGCTCACCTTCACCGCGCCCTGGCGGGCGGCCGACGTGGCGCCGAACCCTCCCTCGACGCGTTATCTGACCCAGCTGGCCGGGGGACTGGGCGAGACGGGGGCATGGAGCGCGGCCGTGATTCGGGCGTATCTGGCGACGGCAGCGGCGGCGTAGAGCGTCGTTTCCCGGCCGGGTGCGGGACGTTTCCCGGTCGCTCTGCGTGCCGGGCCGTCGCTCCTCGGCCACGCGCTCGTTGCTCTGGGCAAGGCCCCGGCGGCCCGGCGCCCGTCGCCACGTACCGCCGGGGACCGAGCGACGGCATGCCGACGCGACTGCATGACGGCGCGACTGCGTGTCGACCTGACGGCACGACTGCCTGATGGCACGACGGCATGACAGCGCATGGCGACAGCACGGACGATGGAGTGAGGTAACGGGCGTGGTTTCCGGCTGGGAGTGGGACGAGACGCTGTTCTCGGGGGCTGCCCCGTACTACGAGCGCGGACGCTTGCCGTACGCGCCGGGGCTCGCGAAGGCGCTGGCGGGAGCGCTGCGCCTGGACGGGCGCGGGCGCCTGGTGGACGTGGGGTGCGGCCCGGGCACGCTGACGCTGCGGCTCGCGCACCTGTTCCGCGAGGTCGTGGGCGTCGACCCGGACCGGGGAATGATCGCGGAGGCCGGGCGGCGCGCGGCGGGCGCGGGACTGACGGGGAAGGTGCGGTGGGTCCGGGCGCGGGCTGAGGAACTCCCGGCCGGGCTCGGCAGCTTCACGGTGGCGACCTTCGGCCACTCCTTCCACTGGATGGACCAGGAACGGGTGGCCCGCACGGTGCGGGGAATGCTGCGACCGGGCGGCTCGCTCGTGCACGTGGCGGACCTCAAGGACGAGGTGCGGACGCTCGCGGGACTGCCCTACCCGGGCGTGCCGCACCAGGAGATCGAGGAGCTCGTCCAGCGCTACCTCGGCCCCGTGCGCCGCGCGGGGCAGGGCGTGCTGCCGGAGGGGACGCCAGGAGGCGAGCGCGGGGTGCTCGCGCGCTCGGGCTTCTCGGCCCCGGAGCGGCACGTGGTGCCGGGCGGCCAGCCCCTGGAACGTACGGACGACGACCTCGTGGCCTGGGTCTTCTCGCACTCCTCCGCCGCCCCGCACCTCTTCGGCCCGCGCCGCGAGGACTTCGAAGCCGAACTGCGGCGCCTGCTCCGCGAGGTATCCCCGCCCGGCCTCTTCTCCGAACGCCTCCCCAGCACCGAGGTGTTCGTGTGGCGCCGCGAGGACACGTTCGCGGAGCCGGAGCGGGTGTGAGGCGTGAGGGGGCCGTCGAGGGCGAGGGCGCGAGGGCCGGGGAGGACGCGGGGTGGGGAGGCTGTCCGGAGCGGGGGAGGCTGTGCGGCCCGGGCCCTGGAGGCTCTCGCGGTGCGGGCGCCGGTCGTGCGCGGCCTCTGCCGTTCGGGCTCTCGCTGTGCGCGGCTCTCGCTGTGCGCGGCCTCCGCTCTTCGTGGATTCCCCCTGTGCCGGGCTCTCTGGGCCGAAGGGGCTCTCGGCGGGCCCGCCTCCTTACGGTGCGCGTTCCGGCGTTCCGGGTCGCGAGTTGCCGGGTGCGAGGCGCGGTGCGGTACGGGCGAAGGCGGAGGCGACCGTGCGGGCGGCCTCGTGCGGCGGGAGACCCGTGGCGTGGGCCGCCGCGACAAGGCGCGCGGCGAGCTCCCGGCTGGCGAGACCGTGCTCGCTGACACGGCAGGCGGCCCAGTAGAGGCGGGTATCGCGTTCGCCGGGCAGCGAGGCGCGGACGAAGCGGAGCAGCGCCTCGGTGGCGCGCTCCGGGCCGGCGGGATGCCGGCGGCCGGCGTAGGGGACCGGGCGAGGCGGGGGCGCGAGGAGACGGAGCAGCGCCTCCGGGGCCGGAGCCGGGCGGGGCGGGCCCGGCGGAGCCCCGGGCAGGAAGCGGTAGACACCGCGGGTGGTACGGGAGCCGGGGCCCACCACATAGCCCCCCGTGCCCCGGACATCGATCCCCGGCGCGAGCCGGCCCGCCGAATTGCGCACGGTCAGCCCGGCGGGCGCCGAGAACCACAGGTGGGCACCACCACTCGGCGTGGCGACGCGGACGGTGGCCGGGAGGACGAAGCCGTGGCGGGCGCCGAGCAGCGCGAGGGCGCGCAGGGGATCGGCGCCGTGCTTCGTGTCGAGGTCGAGTCCGAGCAGGTGGTGTGGGGCGGCACCGCAGGCGATGCCGTAGCCGGAGGCCCGGGGTGCGCGGGCGAACAGGCCCCGGATCACAGCTGGTTCGGTGCTCGCGTCGTACACGCCGTGCCCAGGGAGCCCACAGGCGCCTCGGCAGGGGGCGGCGGAACCGGGGAGTGAGCCAAAGGGCGGGGCGAGTGCTCCGGGGGCCGGGGCGAGTGCTTCAGGGGGCCGGCCGGACGCACCAGCGACAGGAGAGTGAGGAGAGGCGGGGGCGCGGTGGGGGGAGGGGAGCGCGGGGCGCTTCGTGCGGCCGAGGGGGAAGACGGCGTAGCCGTGGGAAGCGGCGGCGAGGGCGAGCGCGAGCGGAGTGGGGTCGCGATCCATGGACCCAGTTTCGTACGCCAGTTCTTCTCCGGGCAGGGCGTGCGAGGGGTGGAGCGGCGCGTGCGCGGCGCACGGCGGACACGCGCGGTGGGAGGTATGCCGCTCCCGTCTCGGGGGTGATCTCAGGGTTTGCCCCGAGGGACCCTGATACTCCGGGCGGGTGTGTTTCAGGGGCAGTCGGGGTTTATCCGGAGACCGTCACGCGTGCGGGCGAATAGTGCCTCGTGGGCTGGTTTTACGGCTGTCACCTGGGCAATTCTGGATACACGACGTCGCACGGTTCACTCCGGAACGGCCGACAACCGGTCTGGCGTCAAGAAGAGTTGACGGCTTCCCCGCCCCGCCGCGAGCGGACCGGGGCGGTCGCCTACCGCACCGGGCATCCCGGTCAGTGGAGGAAAGACATGGCAAGCATCCGTACCGCCCGCGCCCTCGCCGACATTGCCGCGCTGCCGCTCGCCGCCGCTGTTCACCGGCGTCGCCCAGGCGGACAACGGAGCCGTCGCGAGTAACGGGTCGAACGCGGCCGTGTCGACGATCGGCACCTCCGGCGTCTGCGGCGACGACTTCGGCAACGCGTCCACGACTCAGCAGCAGCGCGTGGGCGCCGGCGCCTCGAACCAGAGCAATCCAGCCCAGGCAGAGGGTTCCGCCTTCACGGCCGTCGGCCAGCACGACTCCAATCCGGCCGCCGACCACACCGACCCCTGGTAGTCGCGAGGACGTGGGACCGCAACGGGGTACGGCCGAGGTGAACGCCCACCGGGAGCGAGTCCGGGCGGGGTGCGAGCCCCGAGACGGGTCGATGACCCGGAGCGAGGGGGGAGGGCTCGCACGGAGAGCCTGGATGTTGCGTGAGTCCTTGAGGCAGTACGAGGACGCCTGACCGGCACGGCGCGCGGGGGCACGCCGCTGGCTCGCGACGGACGAAGAACAGTGGAATGGCGCGCACCGCGCCGGGGGACGACAACGGCCCGAGGGGGAGAGGGGCCCGCAGGGGGAGACATGGGATTTCAGGGGGCGGAGACCCGAACACCGCGCTGGTACCGGAAGTGGACGGCACGGGGAAACGACAACTCCGGGGAACCGGAAAGAGCTTCGTACGGGGCGGCGAGGGGCGCCTCGTACGAGGAAACGATCACCACCGACGACACGCGGACCGCCACACCGGGGATCGCCACAGCGGGAACCGCCGCACCGTCGACCGCCACACCGGGGAACGGCGGTCCGGCCGGTAGGAGGCTCCGGTCGACTGGCCGGGGCACGGCTGGAGCCACCCTGCGGGGGGTGGCGGTGGGCGCCGCCGTGAGCGGTGCGGGTGGGGCGGGGCGGACGGTCGAGGGCGGCGCGCGTGCGGTGGCGCCGGCTGCCGACGGCGGCGAGCGTGCCGTGAGGCGGACGGCTCGCGGTGGCGTGTCCAACGCGGCGCGGACTGCTCGGGGCGGCCTGTCCGGTGCCGTGCGGTGGGCGTGGGACGGGCACGGTGGCAGGGCGCGTGCCGCCGGAGCGAGGAAGGCGGCCGACGTTCCTCGCGCGCCTGTCGAGGTGGCTGAGACCGGCCCGCGCGCGGGCGCTCGGGCGGTGGGCGGCGGGCAGAAGGGGGAGTGGGCCCGAGGTGGGGTGTGTCCGCCGGGTGGGAGGGGCGGGGGGCGCCTTGACTCGGGGGATGCGTATGCGACGACTCGCGGGATCGGTCCCGCTTCGGCTGAGCGTCCTGAGTTCCGCTCTCCTTCTCCTCTCCGGTGCGCTCTCTCCCGCCTTCGGCGCGGACGGGCCCTCGTGGTCGGCGCGCGGGGTCGCGACCTTCACGGGCCGCGCCTTCGACACGTGCGCCGCGCCGCCCCTCGCGACGATGCGGGCGTGGGGGACCTCGCCGTACCGGGCGGTGGGCGTGTACGCGGGCGGGCGGGCACGCGCCTGCCCGCAACCGGAACTGAGCGCGGGCTGGTTGCGGGAGGTGCGGGGCCTGGGCTGGTCGGTGCTGCCGCTCTACGTCGGCTCGCAGGCGCCTTGCGTGCAGGCCGCGAACAAGAAGGAGTACCGCCTGGGCGAGGACCCGGAGGGCACCGGGACGAAGGAGGGGCGCGACGCGGTAGGGGCCGCGCGGGCGCTGGGGATCGCGCCGCGCAGCCCGCTGTACCTGGACGTGGAGGCGTACGACGAGCGGCGGACGGAGTGTGCACGGGCGGTGCTCTCCTTCGTGCGCGCCTGGGACCGGGCGGTCACCGCGGAAGGATACGTACCGGGGTTCTACAGCAGCGCGGATTCCGGGGTGGCGCAGTTGGAGCGGGAGCGGCGGGCCGGAACGGCGGACCTGCCGGAGGTGATGTGGTTCGCGCACTGGACGGGACGGGCCTCGCTCGACGCGCCGGAGGTGCTGGCGCCACAGGCGTGGACACCCCAGCGGCGCATCCACCAGTACGAGGGGAACGTGACGGAGACGTACGGCGGGCGGGCGCTGTCGATCGACCGGAACCAGGTGGACGCGCCGGTCGCGAGCCTCGGCTGAGCCGTCTCCCGGCTCGGTCCACGGGGTGGGGGCGGGGCTCAACCCGGAGGGGTGCGGGGTGCGTCCTCCCCCTTCAGGAGGTGGTGCGGACCCCCCGGCCTACTCCCCAGGGGGGACGGGCGGTCGGGACCTACGGGCGATCCCCGACACGTTCCGCGCTTCTAGCGTGGGGGATATGACTGTGACCGAGGTCCCCAGGCGCCTTGCCGCGCCGGCCGCCGCACCGACCGCTCCGGCGCGAACCGCTTCGCGGTCCTCGCGGGCGTCCGTGCCCGCGTCCGCGGGCCCCCGGCCGTCCGCGGCCCCGGCCACCTCCGCACCCCCGCGAGGCCCGTCCACGCCCCGACCGTCCCGCACCACCGCGGACCGCGACCGCGCCGCAGCCCGCACGATCGCGGAGCACGCGGCGACGGCCCGCAGGACGGAGTCCCGTAGGACCGAGTCACGTAGGACGGAGGCCCGTACGGCCCCGGACCCGGCCGCCGCGCCTCAGCCCCGCGTCGCGCGCACCCGCTCCCGCGCCCGCTCCCCACGCACCGCCCCCGCTCTCTCCCTCACCTTCGAGTCCTACGTGCGGGCCCGGGGGGCGGGGCTGTTGCGGACCGCGCGCTCGCTGACACCGAATCCGTACGACGCGGAGGACCTGCTCCAGACCGCGCTGACGAAGACGTACACCGCATGGGAGCGGATCGAGGACCACGGCGCAGTGGATGGGTACGTGCGCCGGGCACTCGTCAACACGCGGACCTCGCAGTGGCGCAAGCGGCGCGTCGACGAGTACTCGTGCGCGGAGCTTCCCGAGCCCGAGCCGGTGCCCGTGACCGATCCGGCGGAGGCGCAGGCGGTGCGCGACGCGATGTGGCACGCGGTGCTCAGGCTGCCGGCGCGGCAGCGGGCGATGGTCACGCTGCGGTACTACGAGGACCTGAGCGAGGCCCAGACGGCGGAGGTGCTCGGCGTCTCCGTGGGGACGGTCAAGAGCGCCGTCTCGCGCGCCCTCGCCAAACTCCGAGAGGACCGCGAACTAGTCCTGATCCGCTGAGCCCCGACCTCCCGGCCGTGCCGACCTCCCGGCCGTGCCGCCCGCCCGGCCGTGACGCTTGCCCGGCCCGTGACGCTTGCCCGGCCCGTGACGCTCGGCCGGCCCGTGCCGCTTGCCCGCTGCGGCGCTCGCCCGGCCAGTGACGCTCGCCCGCTGGGCCGCTCGCCCGCTGGGCCGCTCGCCCGCTGGGCCGCTCGGCCGGGCCTGGGCCGCTCGTCGGCCTGTACCGCTCGGCCGGCCCGTTCGCCCGGCCCGTGCCGCGCGCCCCGGCCCGAGCCGCTCGGCGGCCTGTGCCGCTTGCCCGCTGGGTCGCTTTCCCGCTGGATTGTTCGGCTGGCCTGTGCCGCTCGCCCGGCCCGTGCCACCCGTCCGCTGTGCCGCTCGCCCGGCCCGTCTGCGGCCCCGTGCCACCCGTCCGCTGGGTCGCCCCCGCGACGCCGCCTGGCCCGCGACGCCGCTTGGCCCGCGACGCCGCTTGGCCCGCGACGCCGCCTGGCCCGCGACCCCCCTCGCGGCTTCCGGCTCTCGCGCCCTGGAAACCCGCATCCCGCTCGGGCGTCTGGCGGCGGTGTTCGTCCCGAGCGGCGCGCTCCGCCCCGGCGGCTCGCGGTGTTCGTCCCGAGCGGCGCGCTCCGCCCCGGCTGCTGCTCGCCGTCTCAGTGTCCGTACCTGCGCTCGGGCTCGGCCTGTGCGCCTGCTCAGGAGGTCCGCTACCGAGCGCCGCTTGCTTCCTCCTCGTGGTCACTTCCGCCTCGCGCTCGCTTCTCGCCTCACTGCGCCCGCGCCCGGCTCGCTCATTGCCTGGCGCTCGTCGGCACGCACCGAGCTCCGCGCTCCGCCCACCCGGCCCTCCTTGCCGCGCCCGCAAGCGCCCCGCCCCCCGCACCCCGCGCCACCGCCAGCCCCCGCGCCCAACCCCCGCGCCACCGCGAGCCCCCGCCCCCGGCACCACGAGCCCCCCCGCACCACCACGAGACCCCACCCCCCGCACCCACCGCGAGAGCCCACCCTCCACCCCCCCGTCTTCGCGTGTGCCGTGAATCCATCGGCTGCCGCTAGTGACATACCGCGTGGTATGTGCGCAGAATCGGGCCACGACCCCCACGGGCCGCCACATCCCCCCACGAACCGTTGAGACGACAGAGCCGTTGCCTACAGGCGCGTAGCGCCCATCGGGAGGACGCCGTGCTGAGCACGATGCAAGAGACCCCGCTTCTGATCAGCAGGATTCTGGAGCACGGGCGGAGGATTCACGGGCGTTCGACCGTGACGACGTGGACCGGCGAGGCCGAGCCGCACCGCCGCGGCTTCGCGGAGATCGGCGACCGCGCCGCTCAGCTCGCCCACGCGCTGCGCGAGGAACTCGGCGTCACCCGCGAGAGCGTCGTGGGAACGCTCATGTGGAACAACGCCGAGCACGTGGAGGCGTATCTCGCGCTCCCGTCCATGGGCGCCGTCCTGCACACCCTCAACCTTCGCCTGCCCGCCTCGCAGCTCGCCTGGATCATCCGGCACGCCGAGGACGAGGTGATCATCGCGAACGGCACGGTGCTGCCGCTTCTGGCGCCGCTGTTGCCGGGGCTGCCGAAGGTGGAGCACGTCGTGGTGTCCGGCGCGGGCGACCGCTCGGTGCTCGACGGGGCCGGAGTGCGCGTCCACGAGTACGAGGAGCTGCTCGCGGGCCGTCCGACCACGTACGACTGGCCGGAACTCGACGAACGCGAGGCCGCCGCGCTCTGCTACACCTCCGGCACGACGGGCGACCCCAAGGGCGTGCTCTACTCGCACCGTTCGGTCTACCTGCACTCGATGCAGGTCAACATGACGCAGTCGATGGGCCTCACCGACCGCGATACGAGTCTGGTGGTCGTCCCGCAATTTCATGTCAATGCGTGGGGTTTGCCCCATGCGACCTTCATGACCGGCGTCAACATGCTCATGCCGGACCGCTTCCTCCAGCCCGCGCCGCTCGCCGAGATGATCGAGACCGAGCGCCCCACGCACGCGGCCGCGGTGCCGACGATCTGGCAGGGGCTGCTCGCCGAGCTGACGGCGAAGCCGCGCGACGTCAGCTCGCTCGGGCAGGTGACGATCGGTGGTTCGGCGTGCCCGCCCGCGCTCATGGAGGCGTTCGACCGGCTCGGGATGCGGGTCTGTCACGCCTGGGGCATGACCGAGACCTCGCCGCTCGGCACCGTGGCGCGCCCCCCGGCCACCGCCGAAACGCCGGAGGAGGAGTGGCGCTACCGGCTCACACAGGGCCGTTTCCCCGCCGGGGTCGAACCGCGGCTCATCGGCCCGAACGGCGACGTACTGCCGTGGGACGGGGAATCGGCCGGTGAGCTGGAGGTGCGCGGCTCGTGGATCGCCGGCGCGTACTTCGGCGGTACGGGCGAGGAGCCGGTACGGCCCGAGGACAAGTTCAGCCCGGACGGCTGGCTGCGCACCGGCGACGTCGGCGTCATCTCGGAGGACGGCTTCCTCACCCTCACCGATCGCGCCAAGGACGTCGTGAAGTCCGGTGGCGAGTGGATCTCCAGCGTGGCGCTGGAGAACGAGATCATGGCGCATCCGGACGTCGCCGAGGCGGCGGTCATCGCGGTGCCGGACGAGAAGTGGGGCGAGCGCCCGCTCGCGACGGTCGTCCTCAAGGAGGGTGCCGCGGCGGGCCCGGCCGAGCTGCGCGCCTTCCTCGCGGAGCGGGTCGCGAAGTGGCAGCTCCCCGAGCGTTGGACGGTGATCGACGCGGTGCCGAAGACGAGCGTCGGCAAGTTCGACAAGAAGGTGCTGCGGGCGCGGTACGCGGAGGACGGGCTCGACGTCACGGTTCTGTGAGGTACGGCGGCACGGCGGTACGGGGCGGGAGCGGCCGGTCACGCGGCAGGACCGCGTAAGGGTGAGGGCCGCGTACGGGTGAGGCCGCGTACGGGTGAGGCCGCGTACGGCACGAGGCGCCCCTGCGCCCCCACCCCCCCGGTGCCGCAGCTCACGCCCCATTGGTCCGGCCATTTCCCCGGTGTGACATAGATTGGAGATCTCACGTCGGTTCCTGTCGGGGAGGTGCGCATGGCCGCGGAATGGCGACCGGTGCGGCAGGCGCGTACCCATGAACTGGTCCTGGAGAGCATCGAGGAACAGGTGCTCGCCGGGCAGCTCAAGGCGGGCGACCGGCTGCCCCCGGAACGCGAACTCGCCCCGGCGCTCGGCGTCTCGCGCTCCGCGCTGCGGGAAGCGCTGCGGGTCCTGGAGACGATCGGCGTGCTCGTCGCCCACGCGGGGCGCGGCGCCGACGCCGGCGCCAGGATCGTACGGAACCCCGACGACGCCCTCGGCCGCCTGCTCCGTCTCCACTTCGGCCTCGGCAGTTACCGCCTGGAGGACGTTCTGGAGGCTCGCGTGGTCCTGGAGCGGTCGAGCTTCGAGGCGGCCGCGCGGCAGGGGACGCCGGAGGACCTCGACGAGGCCGCCGACATGCTCGCCCGGCTGCGCGCACCCGGCATCGAACCGGCCGAGTTCAACGAACTGGACACGGCCTTCCACGTCGCCATAGCGCGATCCTCCGGCAACCGGCTCGTCTCCACGCTCACCGCCGCTGTGCGCGAGTCCGTCCGCCCTCTCATCCTGCGTGCCCTCGAAGCGGCCGAGGACTGGACCGCCACCGCCGCGGCCCTGAACGCGGAGCACGCCGAACTGCTCCGCCTCGTCCTCGCGGGCGAGGCGACGGCCGCGGCCGACCTCGCCGAACGCCACATCCGCGGCTTCCACGGCACGCTGGTGAAGAACGAACCGGGCGAGCCGGTGGACGACACGGACGGCGAGCCGTAAACGACGGTTTCACGTGAAACATGGAGGAGACCCACGATTCCGGAGGTCTCCTCCATGTTTCACGTGAAACAACGCCGGCCGCCGCTACCTCACGGCAGCATCCACGACAGCACGGACGTGGACTGGAGATAGACCAGTACACACAGCGCGAGCAGCATCGCGAGGCTGTACTTGGCGACCTTGCGGAGCAGGATGCGTTCGCTGCCCGGTTCCTCGACCGCCGTCGCGGCGATCGTGAGGTTCTGCGGGCTGACGAGCTTGCCGACCACGCCGCCGGAGGAGTTGGCGCCGACGAGGAGCGTCGGGTCGATGCCCGCCTTGTGGCCCGCCGTCTGCTGGAGTGTCGCGAAGAGCGCGTTGGCGGAGGTGTCCGAGCCGGTGACGGCAGTGCCGAGCCAGCCGAGGATCGGCGAGAGGAAGGCGAAGGCGCCGCCCGCCGCCGCGAGCCACGTACCAATCGCGACCGTCTGGCCCGACTGGTTCATGACGTAGCTGAGCATCAGGACGGTCGCTACCGTGGCGATCGCGCCGCGCATGTTGACGACCGTGCGCCCGGCGGTGAGCACGCTGAGCTTCGCCGACATGGGGTACTCGTCCTTGTCCTTGACCAGGCTGTAGACGATCGTCACGAGGATGCCCGAGATGATCAGCAGCGTGCCCGGGTTGGAGAGCACTTCGAGCGAGTAGATCGGGCTCGTCGAGGGCTTGCCGTCCGAGGTGAGGATCTCGCCGTAGAGTCCCGGCCACTCCCACTTGATGTTCGCGACGCTCAGGATGTCGGGCATGTCCAGCCCGCCGACGTTGATCTTGGCGATCGCGAAGACCGCGATGACGAGGACGTACGGGAGCACGGCGAGCGTCACGCGGCGCGCGGGCAGCCGCTCCGCCTCGACCTGGGAGCGCTGGTCGTCCGGCGTGCGCGGCTTCCACCAGCGCAGCATCAGCACGCCCGCGGCGAAGCCGGCGAGGGAGGCGACGACGTCGGTGAGTTCGTAGGCGAAGTGCGCCGAGCACCAGTACTGGGCGACGGCGAAGACGAGGCCGACGACGACCGCGACGGGCCAGAGCTGACGGAGTCCGCGCCGGCCGTCGACGAGGGTGAGGAGCAGCAGCGGCACGAAGAGCGCGAGGAGCGGGCTCTGCCGTCCGATGACGGCGGCGATGTCCTCCGGCGGGATGCCGGTGAGGTTCCCGGCCGTCGTGACCGGGATCGCCATGGCGCCGAAGGCGACGGGAGCGGTGTTCGCGACGAGCACGGTGATCGCGGACTTGAGCTTGGGCAGACCGAGCGCCATGAGCATCGCCGCGGTGATGGCGACAGGTGCGCCGAAACCGGCGAGCGCTTCGAGCAGACCGCCGAAGCAGAAGGCGATGAGCATCGCCTGGATACGGAGGTCCCCGCGCCCGACCGCGTTGAAGCAGCGCCGCAGGTCCTCGAACCGGCCGCTGACGACGGTCAGTTCGTAGAACCAGATGGCCGCGACCACGATGAGCATGATCGGGAAGAGGCCGTTGAGCAGGCCCTGGCTCGCGGAGAGCAGACCCAGTTGGACGGGCATGCCCATACCGAGGATGCCGACGAGCAGCGCGGTGACGAGGGCCCCGAGGGCCGCCTGGAGGGCGGAGCGGCGCACGACCATGAGGAGCACGAAGAAGACCGCGAGCGGGACGAGCCCGAGCAGCGCGGTCCCGGCGAGGTTGCCGCCGATGGCGTGCACGTCCGGGGTGTACGAGGCCAGGGAGAGGCCGGAGGTCGCGGTACCCGGTGCCGGGAGGCCGGGCACGGCCGGTTCCGGGGCCGGGGCACCGAGGACGGGCCCGGCGCCCGTGGCCGCGAGGGCCGTCAGCAGGGAGGCCACAGGATGCTCCTCATCGAGTCTGTGCGCCGCCGCTCCCGCCAGACCGCCCGGTCGGCATCTGGGGACCGGGCCGCCGCCGTTCGGGCAGGCGGGAGCCGGTCGCTCGCGCGTCATGGGGGACGGGGCGTCGGATGTGGCTGAAGGTGAACTACCGAGTAGTAGCGCACTCTCTGAAGTCTCATGTCAATAAGGTCCGACCAAAGTGTTGTCGACCACTCATTGTCTCCGCCTGTGGCTTCTCTCTGCCTTTTAGGGTTCTACGGCGGTATGGTCGGACCGTAAATCGTTCATACTGCCCACGTACGGCACCGCCCGGGTACGGGCCGCGTACGGGAAGGTCCTCATGCGCATCGGACTCTTCGCCACCTGCCTCGGCGACACGATGTTCCCCGACGCCGTCTCCGCGACGGCCGTGCTGCTCACCCGGCTCGGCCACGAGGTCGTCTTCCCGCCCGGGCAGACCTGCTGCGGGCAGATGCACGTCAACACCGGCTACCAGCGCGAACCGGTCCCCCTCGTGCGCAACTTCGCCGAACAGTTCGGCGACTCCTCGCTCGACGCCGTCGTGATGCCCTCCGGCTCCTGCGTCGGCTCCGTGCGCCACCAGCACGAGCTCGTCGCCGAGCGCTACGGCGACGCCGCGCTGCGCCAGGGCGTCGCGACCGTCAAGGCGAAGACGTACGAACTCTCCGAGCTGCTCGTCGACGTGCTCGGCGTGACCGAGGTCGGCGCCTGGTTCCCCTACCGCGTCACGTACCACCCCACCTGCCACTCGCTGCGGATGCTGCGCGTAGGAGAGAAGCCGCTGAAGCTCCTGCGCGCCGTCGAGGACCTGGACCTCGTCGAACTGCCCGAGGCCGACTCCTGCTGCGGTTTCGGCGGCACCTTCGCGGTCAAGAACGCGGACACCTCCTCGGCGATGCTCGCGGACAAGGTCGGCAACGTCACCGGGACGGGCGCCGACGTCTGCACGGCGGGCGACTCCTCCTGCCTCCTGCACATCGGCGGCGGCCTCTCCCGCGTCCGGGCCGGTACGCGCACCCTCCACCTCGCGCAGATCCTCGCCTCGACCCGTACGACCCCGTACGTCCTGCCGGGCGTCCCGGCCACCGCGAGCGCGACCCCCGCCGGCGCCCGCGCCACCACCCCGGAGGTGACCCGATGAGCACGACGTTCCTCGGCCTGCCCAGCGCCCCGCCCCGCGCCCCCTACGGCGCGGGCAACCTGCGCGGCGACAAGAAGTTCCCGAAGGCCGCGCACACCGAACTCCAGAACACCCAGCTGCGGGGCAACCTCCGCAACGCGACCCACACGATCCGCGCCAAGCGACTCGCGGTCACCGCCGAACTCCCCGACTGGGAGCGACTGCGCGACGCGGGCGCCGCGATCAAGTCGGACACCCTCAACCGCCTCCCGGAACTCCTCGAAGAGCTGGAGGAGCGGGTCACCGCGCGCGGCGGCACCGTCCACTGGGCGCGCGACGCCGTCGAGGCGAACGAGATCGTCACCCGCCTCGTGCGCGCCAAGGGCAGCGAGGAGGTGATCAAGGTCAAGTCGATGGCCACGCAGGAGATCGGGCTCAACGAGCACCTGGAGGCCGAGGGCATCACCGCCCACGAGACCGACCTCGCCGAGCTGATCGTCCAGCTCGCCCACGACAAGCCCTCGCACATCCTCGTCCCCGCGATCCACCGCAACCGCGAGGAGATCCGCGAGATCTTCCTCAAGGAGATTCCCGGTGTCGACCCGGAGCTGACCTCCGTCCCCGCCGAACTCGCCGCCGCCGCGCGCGCCTACCTGCGCGAGAAGTTCATGACGACGAAGGTCGCCGTCTCCGGCGCCAACTTCGGCATCGCCGAGACCGGCACGCTCGCCGTCGTCGAGTCCGAGGGCAACGGCCGCATGTGCCTGACGCTGCCCGAGACGCTCATCACCGTCATGGGCATCGAGAAGGTCCTCCCCAGCCACCAGGACCTGGAGGTCTTCTTCCAGCTCCTGCCACGCTCCTCGACCGGCGAGCGCATGAACCCGTACACCTCGCTGTGGACCGGCGTCAGCGAGGACGACGGGCCGCAGGAGTTCCACCTCGTGCTCCTCGACAACGGCCGGACCGCCGCGCTCGCGGACAAGATCGGCCGCGAGGCGCTGCACTGCATCCGCTGCTCGGCCTGCCTCAACGTCTGCCCCGTCTACGAGCGCGCGGGCGGCCACGCCTACGGATCGACCTATCCGGGCCCGATCGGCGCCGTCCTCACCCCGCAGCTCGCGGGCATGGACGCGGCCAAGGACGACCCGAACGCCTCGCTGCCGTACGCGTCGAGCCTGTGCGGCGCTTGCTTCGACGCCTGTCCCGTGAAGATCGACATCCCCTCGCTGCTCGTCGAACTGCGCCACCAGAAGACCGAACAGGCGGGCACGACGGCGGAATCGCTCGCGATGAAGGCGGCGGCGGCCGTCATGGCCCGCCCCGGCCTCTACACGAGCGCCCAACGCGCCGCCGGGCTCGGGCGCGTCCTCGCCGGCCGCGACGAGAAGATCAAGCACTTCCCGCCGCCGTTCGACGGCTGGAGCGACAGCCGCGACACCCCCGCCCCGCCCAAGCGCAGCTTCCGCCGCTGGCTCGACTCGCCGGAGGGCCGCGAGGCGCTGAGCGCGGCGAAGGCGGAGGGCGAGGCGTCCCGTACGGCGGCCGAGGCGGCCGGTGCGTCCGCCCGCGCCGACACCGAAACCCACCACGACCACGGCGACCAGGACAAGGGCGAGAAGGCATGAGCGAGACCACCACCGCCCGTACGGGCACCGCGCGCGAGACCGTCCTCTCCCGCGTCCGGGACGCCCTCGCCCTCGCGCCGAAGGACCCGGTGACCGTCCCCCGCGCCTACCGCACGGGCCGTACGCTCCCGGACGACGAGCGGCTCGCCCTCCTGACGGACCGGCTCCTCGACTACAAGGCATACGTGCACCCCTGCACCGCCGCCGGGACGGCCGCGACCGTCGCCGAAGTGCTCCGTAGCCGCGGTGCCCGCCTTGTCGGCGTCCCCGCCGGGCTCGACCGCGCCTGGCTCGCGGACTTCGAGGGGGAGGCGCGCACCGACAGCCCGGACGTGCCCGCGCCCGCGCTCGGCGGACTCGACGGCGTCCTGACCGCGTCGGCCGTGACCTGCGCCGAGACCGGCACGATCTTCCTCGACGGCAGCGCCGACCAGGGCCGCCGCGCTCTGAGCCTCGTCCCCGACCTGCACGTGTGCGTCGTGAACCTCTCGACCGTCACCGTCGGGGTCCCCGAGGCGATCGCGCGCCTCGTCCCCGGCCGTCCCACCACTCTCATCAGCGGCCCCTCCGCCACCTCGGACATCGAACTCGAACGCGTCGAGGGCGTGCACGGACCGCGCACACTCGACGTCGTCGTTCGCACAGACGTCTGAGATCGGTCCGGAGTGCCGGAAAGGGGCGAATCCGGTGCGGATTCGCCCCTTTCGTGTGAGTGCGCGGGCGGAGGGTTGACGCAAGGCCGGGCGGGAGCGCGTTCCGCCGGGCGCGGACTCGTTTCCGCACCCGTACCGAATCGCCTTAGTTCGTCCCGATCTTCGCCAGCAGATCCACGATCCTCGTCTGCACTTCCTCGCTCGTCGAGCGTTCCGCGAGGAAGAGGACCGCCTCGCCGGTCGCGAGGCCCGCCAGTTCGCCCGGGCCCATGCCCGGCGCCGTGTAGACGACGAGCGGGGTGCGGTTGAGCTGGCCGTTCGCGCGCAGCCAGTCGATGATCCCGGCGCGGCGCCTGCGGACCTGCATGAGGTCGAGGACGACGAGGTTCGGCGGCACCTGGCTCGCGGCGGCGACCGCCTGCGCGTCGTCGGCGGCCCGCGTCACCTGCATCGCGCGCCGTTCGAGCGCGGCCGTCAGCGCGCCCGCCAGTTCCTCGCGCTCCTCGACGAGGAGGACGCGCGGCGGGTGCTGCTCGCTGTCGCGCGGAGCGAGCGCCTTGAGCAGCACGGCCGGATCGGCGCCGTACGCCGCCTCGCGCGCCGCCGCCCCGAGCCCCGCCGTCACGAGGACGGGCACCTCCGCCGCGACGGCCGCCTGCCGCAGCGACTGGAGCGCCGTGCGCGTGATCGGACCGGTGAGCGGGTCGACGAAGAGCGCGGCCGGGAAGGCGGCGATCTGCGCGTCCACCTCGTCGCGCGAGGAGACGACGACAGGACGGTAGCCCCGGTCGCTCAGCGCGGCCTGCGTCGAGGCGTCGGGCGCGGGCCACACGAGCAGCCGTCGCGGGTTGTCGAGCGGCTCGGGCGGCAGTTCGTCGTCCTGCGGACGCGGCGCGGGCCGGTTCGCGACCTCGACGGCCCCGTTCGGCCCGTCGAGCGGCTCGGGCCCCTCGGCCCCCGCGTCCGGCGCCCCGATCGCGTACGAGCGCCCGTGCTCCTGCCCGGCGAGGCGCTGCGGCGCCGCAGCGGCCGCGGGCGTGGGCGCCTCGACGGGGCGCGGCGGTACGGGCTGCGCCGGCCCGCTCTGCGCCGGCACGGTGTGAGCGGGCGCGGTGTGCGGCGGTACGGGGGGCAGCGGGGGCGCCGCGAGCGGCGGGTGCGGCGCGGAGGCGGCGGAGGCCGGGTGCGGGCGCGCCCCGGTGCCCTCCTGGTCGCCGCTGTGCGGCGCGGGCCGCGCGGCACCCGCCGTACCCGTACCGGTCGTCGTCGTTCCCGTCGTCGCCTCGCGGTCCTGCGGCGTCGCGAGCTTGCGCCGCCTGCCGGAACCGCTGGACCCGGTGCCGTGCGCGGGCGTGCCCGGCGCCGTGCCGGGCGCGGGCTGGCCCTGACGCCGCGCGAGCCGCGCCTGGCGCAACTGCTGCGCCGCCTGCGCGGGCAACTGCCCCGCCGCCGGGTGCGGCCCGTTGATGCCCTCGTCGAAGGGCACCCCCGCGCCGAGCGTGCGCACGCTGAACGCCCGCCCGCTCCGCGTCGTCGCACCCTGGTGAGGCTCCTCGTGTCCCGCCATCGGCTCCTCGGCTGGCAGCGGCTGGGAGAGCGTCTTCGGTGATTCGGCGGGCGTGGCGTCGGGCGAGGCGTCGGCCGACTCCACGGGCGGGGCGGCAGCGGGATCGGCCGCCGGGCCAGCGACCGGAGCGGTCATCGGGTCGGCGGGCGGGTTGGCGGCACCGCCGAGTGGCTGCCCGGCTCCCACCGCGTTCGTCGTGGGCCCCTGCGCGGCGGCGGGCCCGGCCTCCGGCCGCGCCACGGGCGGGGCGACGGGCTGCGCCACCGGCTGCGGCGGCGCGGCGATCGGCGGTTGCATCACGCCGTGCGCACCCCCCGGCACGGCGGGCGACGGGGCTTCGGACACGACTTCGGCCGCGTCCCAGCCGAGAACGGCCGCGGGCTGCGGCAGGGGAGCCGGAAGGGCGGGGACGGGTACGGGCGTCGGCGCCGCGGCCTCCGCGTCACCCGCCGCCGGTGGCAGCGCGAACGGCATGCGGGGCCCGGTCTCCGCCGCGACCGCCGCCTCCTCGGCGGCCCGCGCCGCCGCACGTCGCGCCCTGCGCCCCTGCGGAGCCCCGGTGGTCTCGGCGGGAGCCGCCTCGACAGCGAGCGGCTGCGCGCTCCCCGCCTCGGGCCCGGCCGCGAGCGGCAGCGCGGGAGCGAGCGCCGACTGCGCGGCCCCGACCCGTACCGGCATCCCGCCCGGGGGCACGCTCACCGGGCCGAGCGAGGCGGAGGCCGCGGCGGTCCCCGCGGCGTGCTCGGCCGCGGTCACGACCGCGCCGTGCGGCAAGGTGTGCCCCCTGCCGTCGGCGGCCCCACCGGGACCAGCGACCGCGAGGGCCGCGCCGGGAGAGCCCGACGTCCCCGCGGGCAGCGCGAACGGCGAGCCGCCCCCGGCACCGGACCGCACCTCACCGGGAGCCGGAAGCGCGACCGCCCCCGCGGCCCCGCCGGCCGTGTCCTCGGCGTCCGGGCCGGCCGCGCTCTCGGGCGACGGCCTCCGCCGCCGCCCGGTCGGCCGTGCCTTCGCCGCCTCGACGTCGCTCTCCAGGAAGGCGTCCACGGAGGAACGACGCGCCCGCCGCCGCCCGTGCCCGCTCGTCGTGCTGTCGGGGTCGCCCGTGCCCTCGGCCGCTCCCGTACCGGCACCGCCCCCGTCCGTACCGTCGTCCGCGCCCGCTTCGGCCCCCGGCGCGAGCGGTGCCGCCACCGCCACCGCGCCCGCGCCCTCGCCGAGCGGCACGTCGAGTACGTACGTCGCGCCGCCCATGCCCGGAACCGTGTGCGACTGGAGGACGCCGCCGTGCGCGCGCACGATGCCCGTGACGATCGGCCCGTGCACCGGGTCGCCGCCCGGGTAGGGGCCGCGCACCTCGATCCGTACGGCGTCACCGCGCTGCGCCGCCGCTACCACGATCGTGGAGTCCACCCAGCCCGTGTTGACGAGCCCCTGGCGCGCGTTGCCCGTCGCGTCGATGCCCGCCACGTCGGCGACGAGGTGCGCGAGCGCCGTCGCGAGCCGCTCCGGGTCGACCTGCGCCTCGATCGGCGGCGCGTGCACCGCGAACTGCGCGCGTCCGGGGCCGATCAGCTCGACCGCCCCGTCGACGCCCGCCTGGACGACCGCGTCGAGCATGACGTTGCGGCGGTGCAGCGTGTCCGTGCCGACGTCGAGCCGTTGATAACTGAGCACGTTGTCGACCAGCGTGGTCATCCGCGAATAACCAGCGGTCAGATGGTGCAGGATCTGGTTCGCTTCCGGCCACAACTGACCGGCCGGATCGGCCGCGAGCGTCCCCAGTTCGCGCCGCAGTTCGTCGAGCGGCCCGCGCAAAGAGGTCTCCAGAACGGCAAGAAGTTGCTCGTGCCGGGCGGCAAGCGCCTCGAAACGGTCCTTCTCGCGCTCGGCGAGCGCCGCGTACCGGTCCTGCGCCTGCGCGACGGCCTCCTCGTGCCGCGCGTCGAGCTCGGCGATCCGCGCCTCGTAGCCCTCGGTCAGCTCCGCGACCTCGGCGGCGTGGCTCTCGCGCAGCCCCGCCACCTCGTTCGTGTGGCTCTCGCGCGTCTCCGCGCTCTCCGCCGCGTGCCGCTCGACCAGCTCCTCGTAGGCGCGCCGGTCGGTGAAGGTCATGACGGCGCCGACGAGTTGATCGCCGTCGCGCACGGGTGCCGTCGTGAGGTCGACGGGGACCTTCTCGCCCTTCTTGTTCCACAGCACCTGCCCGCGCACGCGGTGCTTGCGCCCGGAGCGGAGCGTGTCGGCGAGCGGCGACTCGGCGTACGGGAAGGGGGTGCCGTCGGCGCGCGAGTGCAGCACGAGCGGGTGCAGTTCGCGTCCGCCGAGGTCGCTCGCGCGGTGCCCGAGGATCTGCGCCGCCGCCGGGTTGACGAGGACGACGTGGCCCTCGGTGTCCGTACCGACGACGCCTTCGGCCGCCGCGCGCAGGATCATCTCCGTCTGGCGCTGCGAACGGGCGAGTTCGGCCTCGGTATCGACAGTCCCGGTCAGATCGCGAATCACGATCATCAGCAACTCGTCGCCGGAATAGCGCGAAGCGTCCTCGTACGGACCCGAATACGCCCCCGGGGACTGCGCCTCCGGGTTGATGCTCGCGCTCGTGACCTCGACGGGGAACTCGCCGCCGTCCGTGCGCCGCGCGATCATCCGCAGCGGCTTCGTACGGCCGCGCTCGTCCTGCGCGTCGGGGCGGCGCATCGAGCCCGGGATGAGCCGGGAGTCGAACTGCGGGAGGAGATCGAGCAGTCCGCGTCCGACGAGCGCCGTACCCGGGGACTCCAGAGCCTGGAGAGCGATGGTGTTCGCGTTGACGACCGTGCCGTTCGTGTTGACGAGCACGAGGGCGTCGGGGAGGGAATCGAGTATGGCTGCGAGGCGAGCAGTGCCCCGGGATGGCCTGCTGCTCACGACGAACGTTCCTCCCTGCCGTTCCACGAGGACCGCACCCGCGGCTCCCCGCCCTGCCCTCCCGGACCGTCCCGCCGGCGGCCCGCCTGGGCCATCGTGCCGCGCGGTCCGCGACGTGTCACGCCTGGGAGTCTACGGGCAGCCGCGCTCGCTCGTACGAGGGAGCCGCGGGCGGTCGTACGAGGAAGTCGTGAGCATCCCGCGCGGAAGCGGCGACGGGCGACGCGGAAGCGGTGGTGGGCGGCGCGGAAGCGGTGTCGGGCCGCGCCAAGGCTGTGTCGGGTCGCGGGCGGGAGCTTCGCGGCGCGGGGCCGTGCGGGTCAGGTCACGGGTGGGGACGTGCGCTGAGCCGCGTGTGGGGGCCGGGCGCCGGGCCGCGCGTGGCGCACGGTTCTAGGCGGCGCTCGTCCCCGGACCGCCCTGCGCGGGCAGTAGCGGTACGAGCCGGTCCCAGCGCGCGATCTCGCACCCGTTGGCCCGTGTGAACGTGGTGTCGACGGGCCGCCCCGCCCACTCCCCGCGGACATGCGCGGTGCGCGGTCCCCCGTACTGCATCGTGCAGATCGCGTCAGGCGGTACGGGCGCGAAGGTGTCGCGCCCCCACACGGTCACCTCGTCGAGCCGCGCGCAGGCCGCCCCGGCGTCGGGATGGTCGCCCCCGGTGGGGTGGCAGCGAAGCTCGTACCGCGTGACGGACCCGCCGTCCTCCTTCACTTCCACGAGAAGCCGGTCGCCCCCGACCGGCCCGGGCGCGGAGACGGCGGCGGCCGGCCCGGCCCAGGCGCCGAGCCCGAGGAGGCAGCCGGCGAGGAGCAGGGCGGTACGGGGAGCGGGCGGACGGAAGACGGACATGAACCCTCGCTCGGCGCGGCGCGCGGCACGGTGGCCCCGTTCCGCATCAGGGTGCACAACGGGAGAGGGAGGGCGGAGGACACGCGCCCCGCGGGGAGCGGTCGAACGAAACACGCGCCCCTCGGGAGGGCGGTCGAACAGAACACGCGCCCCTGCGGAGGCCGGTCGAACGAGAGCCGAAAGCTCTTTGCCCCACCCCTTGCCGCCTAGTACCGTGGGTGCCGATTGGTGGCAGCCCGCACGGCTGTGTCATCATCTCCACGCACCCGCAGGCGCTTGCTCGCAGGCAGGTGTGGCTTTTGGAGGCGTCGCCTAGTCCGGTCTATGGCGCCGCACTGCTAATGCGGTTTGGGGCTTACCCCCCATCGAGGGTTCAAATCCCTCCGCCTCCGCAGCACCCGCAGGGCCCCGCTCGTCCCCAGGACGACGGGGCCCTGCGGCGTTCCCGGCACGGGAGCGGGGTGTCCAAGAAGGCGGCTCCGGGCCTGCTCCGAGGCCCTGATCCGGCGCTCGCGGGCGACCACCGAAAACAGCCGTACGCCCAGCTCAGGCCGGGCGCGCGATACGGATTTCGCGTCCGGCCGACCTTCATGTAATGTTGTTCTCGCAAGGCAGCCGGGGGACAAAAACCCGGGAGCTGAGCACAAGCACTCGTAGCTTAACGGATAGAGCATCTGACTACGGATCAGAAGGTTGCAGGTTCGAATCCTGCCGAGTGCACACAGGTCGAAGCCCCTCCCGGTTCATCCGGGAGGGGCTTTGTCGTGCCGTACAGCAACGAAGTACAGCAACCGCTCAGCCGGTACCGCCCATCGCGTCGGACAGCTTGCCGAGTGCGGCCCGCACGTCTTCGTCACTTGCCTCCGCGTAGACCTCCATCGTCATGGCGATCTGCGAGTGCCGAAGGATGCGCTGAGCGATCTTCGGGTGCACGCCGAGAACAACCAGCAGCGCCGCGACCGTGTGCCGCGTGTTTCGCAGCGGGATGACCCGGACGCCGGCGCGAAGTGCTCGGAGGGCGAACATGCGGGTGAGGTTGCCCGGCTCGATCGGGGTGCCGTATTTCGTGGTGAAGACGAGGCCGACTGTGTCTTGCCAGAGATCACCTGCGGCCTTCTGGTCTCCGAGCTGCTGAGCCCGACGCATCCTGAGCGCTTTGAGGCACAGGGCGGGCAGCGGCATGAAGTCGTCCGACTCCTCCGTCTTGGTCTGGCGGTGCAGGATCTGACGTTGGGCCCGCTGGATCTGGTGATCCACATAGATTTCACCCGCCTCGAAATCAACCGACTTCCAGGTCAGACCCAGCACTTCCCCTCGACGCAGGCCGAGGCAGAGCACGAGCACCCAGGCCGCGAACAGGTGATCTCCACGAGCGGCGCAGTCGGCCAAGAAGCGGCCCGCCTCGGTCACGGACCAAGGCTTGATCCTCTTGCGCCGGGGCTTGGGAACCTTGACCAGGGAGGCCACGTTCTTGTTGATCTCCTCCTCGGTCACAGCGTGGGTGAGGGCCGCTCGAAGGGCGTCACGGGCCGCCTGCACAACCCGCTTCGACGGGTGAGTCTCGCAGCAGTCGCCCACGGCGCAGCATCGCTGAGCTGAGGGTTGACGCTTCGCATCCTTGCCCTGCGCGCAGCACTGGCAACTACCGGCAAGCTTGTTGATCCACTCGCGAACGTCCCGGACTGTGAGCCTGTCGAGCCGCTTCTGTCCGAGGTGCGGGTTGATGTACAGCCGCACTGAGCCCTCGTACGACACGTACGTCAACGGCGCCAGATTCGGCTTGACGATCTCGTCCAGCCAGTACGCCAGGAAGGCGGAGAGCGTACGGTGCCTCGTGGCCACGGGGCCCTTCTTCGCGTCCGCGTGCAGCTTGATCCACTTGTCGTGGACCTCTTCGCGGGTCTTGCCGTAGACGTACTTGCGGGCGCGCTTGCCGTCCGGTTTGGTGACCCAGACGTAGGCGGCGTGGCCGTTCCTGTACGGGTAGATCGAGCCTTCACCGTTGCCGCGCTTGCCGCTCATGCGGACCACTCCTCGGCGGCCTCAGCGCAGCGGCTGACGTACTCGTCCACCCAGGCCGGGAGGATGCGGCGGTTGCGCCCGATCTTCACCGAGCGGATCTCTCCGGTGAGCACGAGCATTTTGGTCTTGGACAGGCCGAAGCCGAGCATCTCGGCAACCTCGGCGGTGGTGTGCCACTTGCGCTGGATCACGACAGCGGTCATGCCATGTCCCCTTCCTCGTGGGCGAGTTGGGCGAGTTCTTCGCGGGCGGTTTCGCGGTTGGTGTGGATCTCGTGGGCGATGCGGGCGGCGAGCCAGGATTCGCCGGGGGTGTGGCCGTGGCCGGCGTAGGCCCAGTGGGCGACGGTGAGGGTGGTGGCTTCGGCGTCGTCGGGGTCGGGCAGGCCGAGGGCTTCGCGTTGCTGGGCGGCGCGGTAGTCGGCGCGGGTCTGGCGCAGGGCGCCGAGGGTGGTGGAGTAGCGGCGGGACTTGGTGGAGAAGTGGCCGCGGAAGCCGAGCATGTGGGCCCAGTCGCGGAGCTTGAAGTCCGGGTAGAGGGGGTGCAGGTCGAGGCAGGCGGCGATGAGGCGGGCGGGGTGCTCGGGTACGCCGAGGAGGTCGAGGGCGTCTTTGCTGCCGATGCGGCGGTCCACGGTGCCGGTGGTCTCGGCGGCTTTGGTGGCGTACTTGGCGACGTAGGAGGCCACGGCCTGTTCGGTGAGGTCTTCGCCGGCGCCGAAGGCGACGATGGGGCGCACGTCGAGCTGCGTGCCCCAGCGCAGGGTGCGGGCGGGCTGGTCACCGGCGGCGGGGACATCGACGGCCGCCCGGGTGGCGGCGGCCCGGAAGGCGTCTTCGAGGAGATCGAGGGTGGCCCACGGCGGGGGCGGGGTGTCGGGTCCTTCGGGGCCGTCGAGGCGTACGACGGCGTGGAAGTGGATGGCGCCGCGTTTCTGGTACTCGGCGACCTTCCCGTACGACACCCGGAGCTGTGCTTTGAGGTCGGTTTGGGTGAGGCCGGCGCGCTTGGCGAGTTCGCGCGGCAGGTAGATCGTGAGGTAGCGCCAGAGCTGTCCGGCGTGGTTGTTCCACAGGACGGCACCGGCGTAGTCGTAGGTGTCCGCGTCGAGCGGGGTGCCGAGTTCGGGGGCGTCGTCGGGGTGGGTGGTGCCGCAGCGGCAGCGGCCGGTGCGGGGGCGGTTGTGGACGGGGCCGAAGCTGGGAGCGGTGAGGGTGATGAAGGCGCGGGGGTGGTCGCGCACGGTGTGCGGGGTGCCTTTGTCGGGGTCGCCGGTGAGGCCGGCGCGGATCAGGTGGTACGTGTCGGCGCTGTAGGTGCGGGCGCAGGAGGGGCAGCGCGAGGCGCGGCGGTTGCCGCAGGCGACGCGGAGCACGGCGCCGGGTTCGTGGTCGGTGGTGTAGGCGTGGAGGACCTGGCGAGTGGCGGCGTCGAGGGTCTTGGTGCCGCCGGCGAGTCGGATCGGGTCGGCGCAGCCGCCGGTGCGGCGCGTCTGGTCCTGCCAGCGGTCGAAGCCGGGGGCCCCGGCCACCCTGCACACGTCGGTGAGGATGGCCGGGGTCAGGCCCGCCGCTGTGAGGGCGGGGTGGGTCACGCCTTGCCCCCCTCGTCCTTCGGGGTGTGGGCGTCGATCCACTCCTCGGCGCAGATCTTGTGGACGGGCTTGCCCCGGTCGGAACGCAGAGGGGTCGGCTTCGTGCAGATCACGCAGGGCTTGTCGCCGTTGTGGTCGTAGTGCTCGGGCGAGCGCCAGTCGAGGAAGGCCATGCCGGTCACCGCCCGGCCGTGACGGGGGCGGGGGCGGTGCGGGTCGTGGTGCCGGTTCCGTGGCAGGCGGGGCAGACGACGGGGAGGGTGTGGCGCTGCCCGGTGGGGGTCGTCTGGCCGCTGGTGATGTGGGCGACCGCGAAGCCGTCGCAGGCGCCGCAAATGGGCATGACGGGGTAGGGCTGGGGCATCATGGTGCACGTACCTCTCTGGTTTCTTGGCTGGTGGGGTGCGCCCCGGAGCGGCGGAAGTTTGGCGACCGAGGCCGCTCCGGGGGTTGGTCAGTTGTGGGTGTTGCGCCTGCCGCGACGGCCCCTGTCCTTGTCCGCGTACATGGCGGCGTCGGCGTGGGTGAGGGCGGCGGACAGGTCCGGGACGGGCAGGTCGTGGCGGTGGCAGAAGCCCGCCGAGGCGCCGACCGGGAGCCGGGTGCCGTGGTGGGTGACGGGCTGGTTGAGGGCCCAGCCCAGGGCGCGGGGGCCGGGGGTGCGGGCGAGGTCGGGGACGGCGGCGGCGAACTCGTCCCCGCCGAGGCGGGCGGCGATCCCGTGGGGTCCGGCCCAGAGCGCGAGGCGCTGAGCGGTCGCGGTGAGCACCGCGTCACCGGCGTCGTGCCCGTACGTGTCGTTGATCGCCTTGAAGTCGTCCAGGTCCACCAGGAGGACGACGGCGTTCGGGGACTTGGCGAGGAGCCGGGACGCGCGGGCGGTGAAGGCGGCGCGGGTGGGAAGGTCGGTGAGCGGGTCGCGACGGGCGGTGGCCAGGCTGCGGATGAGGTAGCCGGAGTGGGTGGCCCAGCCGACGACCGGGACGACGGCCGCGAGGGCGGTGGCGTCCACCGGGCTCACCGGCCCTTGCGCAGGTCGTTGAGGAGCAGGCGCAGGACGACGGCGACCACGGCGACGGAGACCCCGGTGATGGCGACCGCGAGGAGCATGGACACCAGGACGGTCCCGACGACAAGGACGGCGGCCGTCCCGCCGGCGGCGACCGTGATGACGGCGGCCGGGGTGAGCTGGACCGTGGACCGCGAGACCGGCACGGGCGCCGGGGCCGGGGCCTGCACGGGGACCGGGACGGTGCCGTCCACGGGGACGGTCGGGGTGGTCGGCGGGGTGTCGTGGGGCGGGTACTTCGGCGTGAACACGGTGGTGGTTCCTTCCGGTCAGGGCTTGCAGTGGTGGGTGCGGGCGGCGAGTTCGGCGGCGGAGCGGTCGCGGTAGTCGGCGGAGAAGCCGCAGCCAGGGGCGGTGCAGGCGGCGGTGTGCCGGGCGGTGCCGTGGCGGTCGTAGTAGGTGCCGACCTGCACGGGTCCGATCCGGATCGTGCGGCGGTAGCGGTTGGGCACGGGCACGGTGTCTCCCTTGGCTCAGGTGAGCTGGAGTTCGGCGGTGACGGCGTTGGCGAGGGCTTCGGGCAGGCCGAGGCGGGCCCGGAGCGTGGCGGCGGGGATCGGTTCGCCGGAGGCGGCGCGGTGGGCGTCCGCGACCTTGCGCGCGTGATCGAGCAGCGCGGGCGGAACACCGGGGGCGGACGGCTTCGGAGCGGGTGGCGGCTCAACGGCCGGTGCGGGTGCGGGGTCGGCGGCGGGGAGTGCGGCCGGGGCCGGTTCCTCCTCGCGGTCGATCTCGACTTCCGCCGGGGCCGGGGCCGGGGCCGGGGGCGCCGGTTCGGGGTCGGGTGCGGGGGTCGGGGTGGTGTGGTGGATGAGGAGGCTTCCGCCGAGGAAGGCGAGCGCGGGCCAGCCGGCGACGAGGATGCGCAGCCAGGCGGGGACGTGCACGAGGTCGAGGAGACCGGCGGTGGCGACGTTGGCGCCGAGGGAGGCGGTCAGGGCGATCCCGAACCACGTCCAGGCCGTGCGGTCCCCGCGTGAGGTCCGCAGCCGACGCCACGCGGCGACAAGGAGCAGGTCCACCGAGATCGGATAGGCCCACGCCTTCCACCCGTCCTGCCCGGCCGCGTCCGCCACGTCGTGGATGTGGGCGAAGGACAGGGCCCCGGCGATGACCGCTTGCACGAGCACCGCATCAACTCGCATACGGGACAGGGCGGTTCACTCCTTCGCGGGAGTGGTCGGGGAGGCTTCGCCGCTGCCGAAGCAGCTGAGGCACATGCCGTCCTGCTTGCCGACCACGCGGCGCTTGCGACCGACTCGGACGGCGACCGCGACCACTCCGGAGCCCTGGCACACCTCGCACGCGGCGGGCGCCGGCGGCGTCTTCTTCCTGGTCATGGCGGTCACTCCGTCACCGGGCGGGGCCGCACGACCGGGGCCGGAACCGTGTCCGGGGTCGCGGGGACGGGCGGGCGGAACGGGTCGAGGGCGGGCAGGCTGTCGGGGACGAGGTGGGCGAACTCCCGGCAGACGGCGACCACTTCGGCCTGTGTCGTCTGCGGGGTGCGGATGCGGGACCAGCCCCCGGAGGAGTCGGCGGCGACCGCGAGGCCGGGCCTGTCCGGCGGGATCGACGTGGCGACCGGTACGGCGTCCGGGGCAACGTCCCCAAGGCCCATCTCGGCGGTCTGCTTGTCGTTGACGCGGTGCACAACCCGCCCGGTGAGCTGTGCGCGGAGCATCGTGGCGCCCTTGCCCAGCTCGGAGCCGAAGCGCTGCCCGCACACCTCCAGATACATCCCGACCGCACGGGCCATCTGCGCCAGCCGGATCAACGACGTGACCAGCCGCTCCCGCCGCTCCTCGTCCTTGCGCGAGGCGGTGAGGAAGAGTTCCGCCACCTCGTCCACGAGCACCACCAGCGGCACCGGCCGCAACTTCGCGGGCAGCTCCCACACGTCCGAGGCCCCGTGCGAGGCAATCAGGTCGAACCGCGCCTCCATCTCCGCCACGAGGACGGACAGGAGCCGGTCCGCGTCGTCGGGGGTGGTGGCCAGTGCGGACAAGCGCGGGGCGTAGGCGGACTGTTCGACGCCGTGCTTGCAGTCGATCCCGACCACCGCGACCGGCAGCGGCGCGAGGCCCTTGACCAGGTTGCGCTGGTACATCGACTTGCCCGACTGGTTCGCCCCCAGCGTCAGCGAGTGCGGCACCTGCCGGAAGTCCCGTACGAACGCGGTACCGTCCTCCCGCAGCGCCACCGGGACCACCGGGCCCTTGCCCTTGGGCGAGCGGCGCGGCATCCGCACCCGGCGCAGTACGTCGTAGCCGGTCATCCGCAGTTCCACGAACCCGGGCTTCGTCGGGACCACGGTCACCGAGTGGACGCCCCAGGCGTGCCGAAGGCGTTCCGAGGCGGCGGCCACGTCGGCGGGTTCCAGACCGGCCGGGAGCCGCAACGTCACCCGCAGCCCCGTCGAGGTACCGCGCAGGCGGCGCACCTTCGGCGGAACCGGCTGCACCTCACGGTGAGCGACGTTGCGGACCATGAACGCCCGCAGCCGCGACGGCTGAACCGTCAGGTCACACACGTCCATCACCGACGAGTACGTCCAGGTGAACCGGGCCGAGGCGAGCGGCAGGCCCACCGTGGACCAGTACAGGCGCGGCGCCCGGTACTTCGCGACCCCGAGCCCGCCGGCGGCCGACAATGCCCCGGAGGCTTCGAGCCACAGCGACAGATCCGGCATGGCTCACGCACCCGCCAGACTGGTCACCGCGACGGCGCGGAACGAGATCCCGTGCCGCTTCTGGCCGTTGAACTCGTTCTCCCAGTCCCGCGCCTTGAGCCCCGTCACCGACACCGGCGAACCCGGCGCGAGGTCCGACGAGACGCCCGTCTCCGGCACGGTCACCTGGTAGAGGTTCCCCTCTCCGTCGTCCGAGATCAGCAGCCCCACCGTGGAGAGCCCGGCACCGGTCTCCCGGTCCACCGCCCGCTCCCCGGTCTGCTTGTTCACGAGCTTCGGCACCGGCGCGGTCGCCACGAACACGATCGCGGTCGAAAGGTCGATCTTGAAGACGGCCATAGCTCATCCCTTGTTCGAGGAGGCTGCCGTTCGCAACCTCTCTAGACATCTCCAGTGAAGGGCAGATCTCTAGAGACGTCAAGAGGGATGTATAGAGAGGTTCGTTTGGTCGAAGATCGGCAAGGCGCGCGAGATGCGGTGACGGACCTTTGCCCTAGGCTGTCTAGAGAAGAGAGGAGGGCTACCCATGGCCAGCACCGACGGCGACCGTCGGCCGAAGTACCAGCGGATCGCGGACACATTGCGGGAAGCGATTCAGGCAGGCGAGTACGTCCCAGGTGATCGGCTTCCTGGTGAGAACGACCTCATGAACGCGCACGGCGTGGCGCGCATGACCGCCCGGCAGGCGCTCGGGGTGTTGCAGAGCGAGGGCATCGCGGAATCCCGCAAGGGCGCCGGCGTCTTCGTTCGCGCGTTCCGTCCCCTGCGGCGCCGGGGCATCCAGCGGCTTTCACAGCAGCAGTGGGGCTCGGGCCGCTCGATCTGGTCGGCGGACACGGAGAACCGCGACCTCGTGGTCGATCAGGTCCAGGTGACCGAGGAGGCCGCGCCCGAGCACATCGGGGTGGTACTCGACCTGGAGGAGGAGGGCACGGTGTGCGTCCGACGCCGCCGGTTCGTCCTCGACGGCAAGCCGGTCCTCCTGGCCACGAGCTACCTACCGATGGGCATCGTCGCGGGGTCCGCGATCACCGAGGAGAACACCGGGCCGGGCGGTACGTACGCACGGCTGGCCGACCTCGGTTTCAAGCCCGTGCACTTCCGCGAGGAGATCCGCTCCCGGATGCCCTCGAAGGACGAGGCACGGCAACTCGGCATCACCGCCGGCACGCCCGTCATCCTCATCTGCCGCACGGCGTTCGCCGACGAGGGCCGCCCCGTCGAGATCAACGAAATGACGCTCGACGCCGCCTCGTACATCCTGGAGTACGACTTCGACGCCTGAACCTCACCGAGGCGACAGCCACGTTTCCTCGCGCCGGGCGACCTCGTAGACGCGGGTCATCAAGTCTCGATCCAAGGTCGGGCTGAGCCCAGAAAGAAGCCGCCCGATCTCCGGCGCTTCGACCACCAGGACCGGCGGGTTCGCGTTCTTGACGGTGACCTTGGCGGCGTCTATGACAGCGATCACGGGACGTACGGGTATGGCCGTGCCGCAGCGCCGCGACAGGAGGTCGGAGACGCGCCGTGCTTCAGCGAGGCTCGCCGCTATGTGCGGGGTCGAGCGGCCGTTGACGGTGATGGCGCGATCTCCGTACCAGACCTTCTTGTCCTTGTGGCGCTTGGAGTTGATGGAGAAGACCCCGGCTGGGCCGATGGCCAGGTGATCTACGTCCGTGCCGGTCGGCCACTGGAGCGCGTGGAGGACGTACCAGCCGTGACGGCGAAGGCGGTTCAGACGCTTGCCGGTGAACTGTTCGCCCGCCAGCCCGCTCGACCAACTCCAGAGGTCCGACTTCGGCCGTCGTCGGTCGATAGCCCGTTTCAGAGGGTTGGGCTCCAACTCGATCAGCTTGCGCCGAACCGCATCCCCAGGGCGCCGCGCCGACAGATCACCGATATCCCGCACCGTTCCTCCCCCGTTGCCTCGGTAACCCCATCAGCGCATCATCCGCACGAGGCCGTGCCTAGGAGGCGATCCAGCCAGCCCGCTGTTACAGGTTTCTCTACTTCATCAAGGCACCCGGCTGCGCTCCGCTCCGCCGGGCGCGCTCCCGGCTCCACCGGGGCGCCGCTCCTGCCTCCGGCCCGCTCCGCCCCGCTCCGCCGACGCGCGCCCCTGGGGACGGGTGCGCACGGGGCCGATGCGTGACGAACCGGGGCCGGGCTTCGGTCAAAGACGTGCCTCCGGCGGGGGCGCTCATGCGTCCGGGATGGAGGGGGCGGCTCGGGCGTCCGCCGGCATCGTCGGGGTGAGCGTGGGGAGCTTCCATCCCGCCCACCTTCGGCCCAGCCAGAGGCGAGCAGCCACGGCCCAGGGCGTCAAGGTCGTTCGTACAGTGGCGCGCTCCACCTTGACGCCCTGAACCGCGCCCGCTCCACGGTGTGTGGGCCGAAGGCGGACGGGATGGAAGCGGGGCGGGTGGTGAGCATAAGGAGCGACGCGTGTGATCACTGCGTTCGCGAGCTGTCGCCGGGCCTCAACTGTCGGTGGTGAACCGTATCCTGTTGTCCGGCTGTGTCCGCGAGACCATATGTAGTGGTGTGCATCGCGGGTTCACTACTAGATGTTGTGGTGGGAGTTGCTGATGGGCCGTCGGGGATGCTTCACTGATCCCGTCAAACCCAAACAGGCCCCAGCCGGGGCCCAACTTGAGGTCGGGCATGGGCATGGGGCCTGATGCGTTGGTCGCGCCTTCGGGACCCTACCGTCATCGCTTGGCGTAGCCAAGGCGGCGGTTGTCATCCCGTGCCTGGTCTTGGAAACGGAATCATCATGTCTGAACGCCCCAAGATCAGGGACGTAGTGCCTCACCAGGATGGATGGGCTGTCACCAACCCCGAGGCGGACCGGGCCAGCGCCATCTTCCCGACCCAGGCTGAGGCTGCTGCGCGAGCGAAGGAGATCCTGAGCAACGCGGGCGGTGGCGAGCTGCGGATCCGGGGGAAGAACGGCCAGGTCCGGGAACAGAACACCGTCCCGCGTGGGAACGACCCGCGTAGCTCGAAGGGCTGAGGGCGTGGAGAAATACGTGATCAATAAAGATCGCAGCGACTCACGCCTCGTCGAGGCCGAAAGCTTCGCAACGGTAGGGGACTTCATCGACTTCTTCGCCCGCCGCCAGGGAGTGCCAGCGGTGATTCTCCGCGTTCGAAGCAGCGCGGTGCGAACTGTTGAGTTGATCAGCAGCGAGTAGTGCCAGGCGTACAGCACCGAAGTACAGCAACCTCACCGACCGCCTCCGTCCGGTAGCGTTCCTCAGCGGCCAGTCATTAGCCGGTACGACCGGTGGTGACCGATCTGTCTAGAGCTACGGATCAGAAGGTTGTAGGTTCGAATCCTACCGAGTGCACAGCAGGGAAGAGGCCCCGGAGAAATCCGGGGCCTCTTCGTGTTGCGTGGGCGGTTTTACGTCCGTCTCCTCTGTTCACGTCCGTTTCGTGTGCGCCTGAACGGTGTTGTGGCGGACGCGCTGGGGGCCGCCGGGGGAGGCCGCCCTGTCAGGGGGGTGCCGCAGGCGGTTCTGTCTGGTGGTTCCGTGTCTTGTGCCCCGCGCCCCGTGCGCCGGCTCAGTACGTCCAGCGCCAGGCGTTCGAGCGGTAGGAGCAGGTGATCGGGGAGCCGGCGGCCGTGGTGGTGCGGGCGCCGTGGTCGCTGTTGCGGCAGAACTGGCCCGCCGAGTAGCAGTTGCCCGCGTTGGAGACGATCGAGCAGGTGCCGGTGCTGCTGCGAGCGGTACCGCTGCCGCTGCCGTCGGTGCTCTTGCTGTTACCGCTGCCGCTGCCGCTGCCGCTGCCCGATGTGGTGGTGCTCGTTCGTGCGGTCTTGGTGACCGTGACGGTGACTGTCGGGGTGGGGGCCGGCTCGGCCTTCATCGTCTTGGTGACGGTGGGGGCGGGTTCGGGGGTGGCCGTGGCGGTGACCGTCGCCCGGGCGGTCACGGTGGTCGCGGGTGCCGCCTTGGCCGCGACGGTCTCCTGGCCGTCGTCCCCGGCGGAGCCGATGAGCGCGCCGGTGAGCAGGAGCGCCGTACCGCCGACCCAGACGAGGACGCGCTTGTGCAGCGGGCGTGCGGGGCCGGGGTCCGTGGTGGATGCCCCTGGCGTGCCGTACGGGTTCGGGTTGGTCATGTCGTCCCCCCGGGGAGCTTTTGGCGAAGTGGGACGACGGTAGTGAGCCGGTGGGGAATGTGGGGGTTATGTGGAGAAGGTGTGGCCCATTCGTGATCTGTGTCGCGTCGCGTGGACCGCGAGGATCGGCGTCCCGAGTGGGCCTCTGGGGACGGGAGGCGCGGTCCGTTGTCGGTGGCTTCCGTTACGGTCGGCGCAATGGAGCGTGGTGCGGGGTGGTGGTGTGCCGGGGCGCGGTGGGAGGCGTCCGGGCGGGTCGGCTTGCGGTGGGTGGGGGAGCGGGTCAGCGGTCTCGGCGCGGGGGAGCGGGTCGGATTCCGGGTGGTGGGTGAGCGACGGTGTCTCGGGGTGTGGCGAGGCGGCCGGTGGCGGGAGTGCGGCCGGGAGGCCGTGCTCGGGGAGGGGGGTGCGCGGGCGCAGTGCGAGGAGTGCGCGGCGCTGGACCGGGTGCGGTCGGTGGCGGCCGATACGTACGCGGATGACCCACGCCCGTACCGCGTGTACCTGGCGTGGTTCGGGCCCGGGCTCGTGAAGGTCGGGATCACGGGGGTGGCACGCGAGGGGGTGCGGCTCCTGGAGCAGGGGGCGCTCGCGTACTGCTGGCTCGGGCAGGGCCCGTTGATGGCGGCGCGGCGGGCCGAGGAGGTGGTGCGGCACGGGCTGGGGGTGCCGGACCGGATTCCGTACGCGCGCAAGCGGGCGGCCCGCGCGAGCGTCGGCGACTGCCGGGCCGAGCTGGGACGGGTGCACGGGGCGGCGCGGGAGCTGCCCGGGTGGCCGGAGACGGTGGAGCCGCTGCCCGGTGGGGTCGTGGAGCACGGCGGCGTCTTCGGACTGCCGCTGCCGTACGGGGGTCTCGTGCGCGGGCTGCGGGGCGGGGCGGTGCTCGTGGGGACAGTACGGGGCGTCGCGGGGCCCGATGTGCACCTCGACGTCGCGGGGGAGCCGGGCACCGTCGTGCTGGACACCCGGCGGCTCGCGGGGTGGTGCCTCGCCGGGGTCGGCGAGGGCGCGGTGACGACGGCCGGGCTTGTCGAGCGGGTGGGGGAGGGAGGAAAGCAGGGGGAGTTGTTCTGAGCGCGACTCGCCTTGGGGATGGGCCGCCGCGTTCGGCTGGGGTGCTTTCGGGCGGCGGGGTGCCTTGGGGTGGGGTGCTTCCGGCTGGGGTGCTTTCGGGCGGACTGCCTTGGGGGGGGTGCTCTCGGGCGGGGTGCTTCCGGCTGGGGTTGTTCCGGGCGCATGAGGGCGGCAGGGTGGCCGGCATGGTGAGCGAGGAACTGGGCGGGGATCGCGGCGAGCACGGGGATCGCGGCGAGCACGGGGAGCGGTCGGCGCGGGTCCTGGGGCTTGAGCCCGGCGGCGCGCGGGAGGTGGCGGCGGTACGGGAGTTCGCGCGCCGGATCGGGGCGGGGCACGGGCTCGTCGACGTGCACACGCACTTCATGCCGGACCGGGTGCTGCGCAAGGTGTGGGCGTACTTCGACGCGGCCGGGTCGCTCGTCGGGAGGCCGTGGCCGATCACGTACCGCCGTGCCGAGGACGAACGCATCGCGGTGCTCCGGGCCTTCGGCGTGCGCGCCTTCACGTCGATGCTCTACCCGCACAAGCCGGGCATGGCCGCGTGGCTCAACGAGTGGGCCGCCGACTTCGCCGGACGTGTGCCGGAGTGCCTGCACACGGCGACCTTCTTCCCGGAGCCGGGCGTCGAGACGTACGTAAGGGCGGCGGTGGAGCGCGGGGCGCGGGTCTTCAAGGCGCATGTGCAGGTGGGGGCTTACGACCCGGCGGAGCCGGTGCTCGACCCGGTGTGGGGGCTGCTCGCCGAGGCCGGGGTGCCGGTCGTGGCGCACTGCGGCTCGGGGCCCGTGCCGGGGAAGTACACGGGCCCTGGGCCGATGCGGGAGGTCCTCGCGAGGCATCCGCGGCTGCGGCTCGTCGTCGCGCACCTCGGCATGCCCGAGTACGGCGAGTTCCTCGATCTCGTCGCCGACTACCCGGAGGTGCGGCTCGACACGACGATGGCGTGGACGCGCTTCGCCGAGGAGTGCGCGCCGTTCCCGCGCGCCGAACTGCCCCGGCTCGGGGCGTACGGGGACCGGGTGCTGCTCGGCACGGACTTCCCCAACACTCCGTACCCGTACGCGCATCAGCTGGAGGTGATGGCGGACCTGGGCCTCGGCGAGGAGTGGCTGCGGGCGGTCTGCCACGACAACGCGGCGAGGCTCTTCGGGCTGGAGGACAACGTTAGTTGAGGGGAGGGGGTCGCGCGAACGGGTCGCCGCTGGCTGTGGATAACTCGGGCCGAAGCGGAAATCCGCTCACTCTTGAGGGTGAGTCGTTGGGCGAGTTCGGCGGAGTTGTCCACAGATGTGGGCGGAGGGGGCGGGGAGGGGGGTGGGGTGCGGAAGACTTGGTGTTGGGGTCGCCCCCCAGGGCGGGTGGGGGCTGTCCGCTGGGGGAGCTGTGCGTGTGCGTGCGGGGGCGTTCGCTGAGAGGCGGGTGAGCGGGCTGCCCGCTGAACAGGCCGATGCGAGGCGCCCGCTGACAGTACGGGCGGCCCCGGCTGAGGCGGATCGGGGGCCCTCCCGGAAGCGTGTGGCTGGGGTCGGCTCCCGCACCGCGCGGCCGGAGCTCCCTCCCGTACCGCGCGGCTGGGCCCGCTCCCGTACCGCGCAGCTAGGGCCCGCTCCGCACCAATTGGCTGGGGCCCCGAACCGCGCGGCCGGAGCCCGCTCCCAACCCGCGCGGCCGGAGCTCCCTCCCCCACCGCGCAGCCGCCCCCTCCCCCACCGCGCACCTGACCCCCTCCCGACCTCGCCGCCGCAACCCGCCCCCACCCCGCCGCCGGAACCCACCCCCTTTGCCTCCCCCCACCCTTCCTTTGCCGCCTCCCAACGGATTTCTCAGCGAAATCACAGATTCGCGCAAGGGGCCTCTCAGAGGAGACGCACAGGATAGGGCCCATGACCACGATTCCGCCCCAGGGGCACACCGAAGCGAGCGTGGACGGGCGTCCCGTCCGGGTGCTCGTCGTGGACGACGAGACCAATCTGACCGAGCTGCTCTCGATGGCCTTGCGCTACGAGGGCTGGGAGATCCGTACCGCGACGGACGGCGCGGGGGCGGTGCGCGAGGTGCGGGGGTTCCGGCCCGATGCCGTCGTGCTCGACATGGTGCTGCCGGACATGGACGGGCTCAGCGTGCTGCACCTCATGCGCCGTGAGCAGCCCGATACGCCCGTGCTGTTCCTGACCGAGAAGGACGCCGCCGCCGATCGCGTCGCGGGGCTGACCGCCGGCGGCGACGAGTACGTGAGCAAGCCGTTCAGCCTGGAGGAGGTCGTGGCGCGGCTGCGCGGGCTCATCCGGCGCGCGGGTGCCGGGCGGCGCTCCACCTCCGTGCTCACGGTCGGTGATCTCGTGCTCGACGAGGACAGCCACGAGGTGTCCAGGGGCGGTACGAACATCCATCTCACCGCGACCGAGTTCGAGTTGCTCCGCTACCTCATGCGCAATCCGCGGCGTGTGCTGAGCAAGGCGCAGATCCTGGACCGTGTGTGGAGTTACGACTTCGGCGGTCAGGCGAACGTCGTCGAGCTGTACATCTCGTACCTGCGGCGGAAGATCGACCGCGGCCGCGAGCCGATGATCCACACCCGGCGCGGCGCCGGGTACCTCATCAAGCCCGCCGAACTCTCCACCGCCGCCGTCCCCGCCGGCCGTCACTGACCCCGGCTCCGCCGCACCGCCCGCACCCGGCACGCCGCACCGCCCGCACCCCGCACCCGGCACGCCGCACCGCCCGCACCCCGCACGCCCCGACGGACGCACCCGGCATCACCGCGGTTCCGCCCCCGCACCCCCGCTGAACACACCCTCTCCCGCCTTCACTTCACCCGCAGGGATGAAAGCGAGTGCGGGCCGGTTTCGGGGCGGCCCCCGCCGTGCAGGCTCTGTGCGACACCGCTCACCCGCGGTTCACCGACCGGCGGTCCGCCCCGCCGACGCCTTCCCGCTGCCCCGCTCGCGCCTCACCAGCCCCACCCGTCCCAGCCGCCCCGCCACATTCCCCGTCCTGCCGAACGGCCGCCTCCGCGAGGGCCGTTCGGTCCGGTCCGTGCAGGTCGCGAGGGCGCGGTGGCAGACGGGGGCGAGGACAGGGCGCATCATGGGGTACGCGGTCCTCAGCGGTCCGCACACCCGTGCGGGGCGCGGGTGGGGCCGGCAGGGCCGCTTCGGCGGCGGAGGTGAGGGCAGCGTGGTGAGGTGGGCATGGTGAAGGGGCGCGCGGTGGGTGCTGTCCGGGCGAGCGTGTGGCTCACGGACGCCGCCGCCCGGACACGTACCCGCAGGAGCGAGCAGCCCTCCGGGCTCGACCGCGAGCGCATCACGGCGGCGACGGTGCGGCTCCTGGACCGCGAAGGGCTCGCGCGGTTCTCCATGCGGCGCCTCGCGGGTGAGCTGAAGGTCACCGCGATGTCCGTCTACTGGTACGTGGACACCAAGGAGGACCTCCTCGAACTCGCCCTGGACGCCGTGGTCGGCGAGCTGACCGTGGGCTCCGAGGGCCTGGAGGGCGACTGGCGGCAGCGGCTGCGGGAACTCGCGCGCGCCTACCGCGCGATGATGGTCCGCCACCCCTGGGTCGCCCCGCTCATGGGCAGTTACCTCAACATCGGCCCCTGCTCGCAGGCGTTCTCGCGGCGCATGCGCGCCGTGCTGCACGACTCGGGGCTCGGCGCCAAGGAGCAACTCGGCGCGCTCTCTGCCGTCTTCCGCTTCGTCTACGGATTCGGCGCGATCGAGGGCAATGTGATCCGCCGCTGCCGTGCGGCGGGCCACACGCAGGACGAGTACTACCGCGAGGCGATGGGCTCGATGGCGCGCCGCCCCGAGTTCGTCGAGTCCTTCGGTGACACCGAGGAACTCTTCGGCCCCGAGGGCATGGGCGGCGGCGTCGCGGAGATGCGCGAGCGCGATTTCGCCTTCGCCCTCGATCTCCTCGTCACCGGTATCGAGGCGATGGCACGGGAGACGGCCGCCACCTGAGGGCGCGGCGGACGCCCCCCGCCCCCGCCGTCCCCCGGATGCCCACCGCGCCCCCGCCGTCCCCCGGACGCCCCCCCGCCCCGTCAGTCCTCCTCGACCAGCCTCGCCGGGAAGCCGCCCGTCGCCACCGGGCCCCAGCGGGTCGGCGTGACGCGGATGATCGACTTGCCCTGCTTGATCATCGCCGCCCGGTACTCGTCCCAGTCGGGGTGCTCGCCGGAGATGTTGCGGAAGTACTCGACGAGCGGTTCGACGGAGTCCGGGGCGTCGATGACCTCGGCCGTCCCGTCGACCTGGACCCAGGGTCCGCCGAAGTCGTCGCTCAGCACGAGGACGCTGACGCGCGGGTCGCGGCGCGCGTTGCGGGTCTTCGCGCGCTCCGGGTACGTCGAGACGACGATGCGCCCCGAGTCGTCGACGCCGCACGTCAGCGGCGAGCCCTGGGGGGAGCCGTCGGCGCGGCGGGTGAGCAGGATCGCGTGGTGCCTGGGCCGGACGAAGTCGAGCAGCGCGGTCAGGTCCACGGTGGTGTTGGTCGCGACGGAAGGTGCCATGGCGGGGAGCCTATTCCCGTTCCGGGGGGCGGGAGAAGCGGCTTGCCGTTCGGCGGGGGCCGTCCCGTGAAGCCGGCTCGCCTCTCGGGACTCCGTCCCGGACCCCGCTCCTCAGTCGCCGGAGGGGCCGGATTCCGGTGCGCTGGCCTCCCCCAGCATCCGCGCGTAGTTCGCCATCGACCGCTGGTAGCGCGGCAGGTGCGGGGCGAGCGCCGCGACCGCCTCGGCGACGCCCTCGCGGGCGCGCCCCGCGTCGGCGAGCGCGAGGGCGAGGACGGCAGTGAGCGCGTCGCTCAAGTGGTCCTCGCCGTGGGCGCGTTCGGCGGTCAGGAGGCTGATGGACTCCTCCGGGTAGCCGAGCGCGCGCCGCGAGCTGGCGAGCTGGATGACGGCGCGGCGGCGGCGTTCGCCGGGCAACTCGCCACGCAGCGCCTGCCGGTAGAGCGGTACGGCCTCGTCGGTGCGGCCCAGCGAGTCGCGGGCCGCCGCGCGCTCGAAGAGCGCGACGGGGTGCCCGGCGCCGAGTTCGGCGGCGAGCGCGTCGGTGCGGGCGAGGAAGTCCTCGGGGGCGAGCGCGTCGATCCGGGACCACAGCGCTGCGCTGCGGTCCTCCCAGTCCTGGGCCGTGGTGGTGGTCATGGCGGCGGTACGTCCTTCCGGAGGGGCGGTACGGGTACGGGGCGCCCTGCCACGTACCGGCGGGCACGGACCCGCCACGTACCGGCGGTCGCGGACCGGCCGCGTACCGGCGCAGCCGTCACCGTACCGGCGCGAGCGCCGCGCCGCGCGCGAAAAAAGCGCGCCCCCGCCGCGGCGGAAGCGCGCCCTTTCCGGCGGGAAACCGTCACATCTGGGGCAGTTCCGCTCCCTGGACCGCCTGGATGTCCAGTTCGACCCGCAGCGTCGTGCCGATCGCGGCGATGCCCGCCTGGACGACCTGGTTGTAGTTCATCTTGAAGTCCTCGCGGTGCAGCTCCGTCGTCGCGCGGAAGGCCGCGCGGGTGCCGCCCCAGGGGTCGGCGCCGGTACCGAGGTAGCTGAGGTCGAGGGCGACGGGGCGGGCGACGCCGCGCATCGTGAGTTCGCCCTCGACGGTCCAGCGGTCCTGGCCCGCGGGGACGACGGCGGTGGAGCGGTAGGTCAGCTCCGGGTAGCTCTCGACGTCGAGGAAGTCGGCGGAGCGCAGGTGTCCGTCGCGCATCTCGTTGCCCGTGTCGATCGACGCGGCCTCGATCGTCGCGCTGACCTGCGAGCGGGCGACGTCCTCGGAGATGTCGACCCGGCCGCTGAAGCGCGTGAAGCGCCCGCGGACGCTGGAGATGCCCAGGTGCTGCGCGACCGCGCCGATCGAGGAGTGCACGGGGTCGATCGACCAGGGCCCCGGCGGGGGCAGCTCGGTGCCGCCCTGGCGGGCGAGGACGACGGTCCCCGCCTCGGCGCGTCCCGAGACGGTGACGAGGGCGGTCGAGGCGGCCGGGGCGTAGCCCACGGCCGTGACGATCACCGTGTACGGGCCCGGCCTGAGGTCGGTGGCGTCGTGGACGTCGCCGTCGGTGTCGGCCTGTGCGCGCAGGACCTGCGTGCCGGTCATGTCGGTCATCGTGACGACCGCGTGCGGTACCGCCCACCCGTCACGGGTGCGGATACGAGCGCTGAGTCCCATCCGGTTTCCTTCTCCTTGCCCCCCGGGAGCACGCCCCCGGCGTCCGTACGACGAAATGCGGGCCCCGGTGCGCGGAAGTGGCCGGCCGTCCCCTGCCGGCCGCCGCTCACCGGGGCCCTTCCCGCGAGGGCCCCGCGCACGCTTCCGCTCCGGGCGTGCGCGGGGCCACCGGGGTTCTCTACTCGCCCGGGTGGGCGAGCTCGATGTCGTGGCCCTCGGCCCCGGCACCGTTGACTGTCAGACCGGTGGCCACCGGCGGGTAACCGGTCGCGATGACCGTGTACTCGCCGCTGTCCAGGTCGGCGAAGCCGTAGGCCCCGTCGTCCCCGGTCGTGGTCGTTCCGACCACGTTGCCCGCCGCGTCCACGAGCGTGACACGCGCGTCGCGCAGCGGTCCGCCCGCGGCGCGGACGACGCCCTGCACCTGGGCGCCCGACTGGAGCGCGACCTCGATCCGGGTGACCCCGGTGCCCGCGATCTCGACGGGGAGGGCCGCCGGGCGGTGGCCGCTCGCGTTGACCGCGACCGTCACCTGGCCGGGCGGCAGCTCGCCGAAGGCGAACTCGCCGCGCTCGGCCGTCTTGCCCGTGGCGAGGACGTCCCCGCGCACGTCGGTCACGATGACCATCGCGTCCGGGACGGGCTCGCCGGCGTCGGCGCTGCGGACGGTGCCCGCGAGACCGCTCGTACCGCTGAGCACGATGTCGTACGTGACCGGCTCCTCGCCGACGACGATCGTGGTGGCCTGCGGCTGGAAGCCGTCGGCCGAGGCGATCAGTACGTAGCTGCCCGCTCCGGGCGCCTCGGTGGCGTATCCGCCGTCGGGGCGGGCCGCGGCGCGGCCGAGCTGGCTGCCGCCGAGCGAGATGAGCGTGACGCTCGCCTGCGCCAGCGGGGCGTTCTCGGCGCCGCGCACGTAACCGCTGACCGGGATGCCCCCGGTCGGGGCCCCGTCCTCGGGCGCCGCGGCCGTGGCCTGGGCGACGGGGGCGGTGGCGAGGGCGGTCGCCGTGCCGGTACCGCTGCCTTCGGTGGCGAGCGGCTGCGTCTCGCTGACGGCGGTGGTGGTCTGCGGGGCGGGGACCTGGGCGGCGGCCTGGGCGGGCGCCTCCGAGGTGACCGCACCGGCCGTGGCCGGCTCCGCGCTCATCGAGGTGCGCAGCGGCACCTCCTTGATGAACAAGGTGATGAGGAAGGCGACCAGCGCGCACGGCGCGGCGAAGAGGAACACGTCCGCGACGCCGGAGCCGTAAGCGCTCTCGACGACCGTCTTGAAGGGCTCGGGGATGAGCTTCACGTTCGGGATGGCGTTGCCGTTGCCGAGTGCGCCACCGGCGGCCTTGGCGGCCTTGGGGCCGAGGTCGGCGATGCCGTCCTTGATGTGGTCGCTGACCCGGTTGCCGAGCACCGCGCCGAGCGCCGAGACGCCGACCGCACCACCGAGGGAGCGGAAGAAGGTGACGACGGAGCTGGCGGAGCCGAGGTCCTGCGGCTTGACCTGGTTCTGCGTGCAGAGCACCAGGTTCTGCATCATCATGCCGATGCCGAGGCCCATGAGGGCCATGAAGATCGCGATCTGCCAGTACGCGGTGTCGTACTCGATCGTGCCGAGCAGGCCGAGGCCCGCCGTGACGAGCGCGCCGCCGGAGACCAGCCACGCCTTCCAGCGTCCGGTCCTGGTGATGATCTGCCCGGAGACCGTCGAGGAGATGAAGAGTCCCCCGATCATCGGGATCGTGAGGATGCCGGACATCGTCGGCGACTTGCCGCGCGCCAGCTGGAAGTACTGGCTGAAGAAGACGGTGCCCGCGAACATCGCGATACCCACGAAGAGCGAGGCGAGGGAGGCGAGCGTGATCGTCCGGTTGCGGAAGAGCCGCATCGGGATGATGGGCTCCGCGGCCTTCGATTCGATGAAGACGAAGATCACTCCGAGCACCACCGCGCCCGCGAGCATCGCCCCGGTCTGCCACGACAGCCAGTCGTACTTGTCACCGGCGAAGGTGACCCAGAGCAGGAGCAGCGAGACGGCCGCGGCGACGAAGAAGGCGCCGGCCCAGTCGACCTTGACCTTCCGCTTCACGACCGGCAGGTGCAGCGTCTTCTGGAGCACGATGATCGCGATGATCGCGAAGGGGACGCCGACGTAGAAGCACCAGCGCCAGCCGAGCCACGAGGTGTCGGTGATGACGCCGCCGAGCAGGGGGCCGCCCACGGTGGCGACCGCGAAGGTCGCGCCGATGTAGCCGGAGTACTTGCCGCGCTCGCGCGGCGCGATCATGGCCGCCATGACGATCTGCGCCAGGGCGGAGAGACCGCCCACGCCTATGCCCTGGAAGACGCGGAAGATGATCAGCATCCCCGCGCTCTGCGAGAGACCGGCGGCGGCGGATGCCAGCACGTAGATGATCAGGGCGACCTGGACGAGCAGCTTCTTGTTGAACAGGTCGGAGAGCTTGCCCCACAGGGGTGTCGTCGCGGTCATCGCGAGGAGCGAGGCCGTGACCACCCAGGTGTAGGCGCTCTGGCCGCCACCGAGGTCACCGATGATGTGCGGCAGGGCGTTGGAGACGATCGTCGACGACAGGATCGCCACGAACATGCCGAGCAGCAGCCCGGAGAGCGCCTCCATGATCTGCCGGTGGCTCATCTGCACCTGGCCGTTGTCGCCAGGCGCCGCGGAACCGTGCTTGGCATGGCTGCCCCGCACACCGGATGGTGTGGTTGTTGCCATGAACTTCCTTCTTCTACGAGGGTGTACCGGTGGTCTGTGCGATGGAGTCCGGGAGCTTGGACCAGGCGGTCCGGCAGTCCCCGAAGCTGTCGCGCAACCGCGCGAGCAGCGAATTGAGCTGGTCCACGTCTTCGTCGGACCAGTCCTCCAGGTAGTAGGAGAGCGCCGTGACGTGGCGCTCGGCGAGCTGAGCCAGCAGGTCCGTGCCCTCGGGTGTGAGCCGCAGGATGCGGGACCGCTTGTCGTGCGGGTCCGCGACGCGTTCCACCCACCCCCGATCGGCCACGTGCGCCACGTGCCGGCTGGTCACGGACATGTCCACCGCGAGCAGCTCTGCCAGTCTGCTCATCCGCATCTCTCCGTACCTGCTCAGCAGGTGGAGGACGGCGGCGGAACCACCGGGGCAGTCGGGGGGGAGAATGCGGCCGAGGCTGCGTTTGACGACGCCGAAGGCGCTGAGCTGACGGGCCAGCTCCTCGTATCGAGGCTGCTTGGCCATCTCGATCTCCCGTTTTGTTGCTTAAGGCAAACATAAAACCGATGGTTGCCCCAGGCAAACGAAATCGGACCAAGCGAGTCAAAGGTTTCGCAAAGGGTCCGCAAAGCGGATGTGTTTGTTACGGAGCGTGGTGGCCGGGTGTGGTGCGTCACGTGGGGTTGTGGCCCAGGTGATGATGCGTGGGGCTCCGCCCCACACCCCGCTCCTCAAACGCCGGAGGGGCTGATAATTCCCCTCAACGGCCGGGGGCTGATGAAAGTGCGTGACCGGGCCTCAAAACCCGGGCGAAACGGGCTTGTTCGGGGGCCCGGGTTGGGGCTTGGCCCCGGATTCGCTAGGGTCCCGCCCATGGCACACAACCAGGGCCCCGAGCAGACCCCCGACCCGGCCGGCAACACGCAGATGTTCCGCGCCTTCGTGGACGAGGAGGCGCCGCGCCGCCAGGGCGGTGTTCAGCAGCCCGCCCAGTCCTCCGGCCCGCGCGTCGGATTGATCATCGGCGTCGTCGTGGCGATCGTGATCATCGCCGCCGTGGTGTGGCTGGCCGTCGGCTGACCAGCGCTTCTTCTTGTTCTACGCGTGCGGGGCGGGCCTCCGACAGGGAGGCCCGCCCCGGGACGGCGCGTACGTTCAGTCCGCGATCAGCCCTTCGCGCAGCTGCGCCAGCGTCCGCGTGAGCAGCCGCGAGACGTGCATCTGCGAGATGCCGACCTCCTCGCCGATCTGCGACTGGGTCATGTTCGCGAAGAAGCGGAGCATGATGATCCGCCGCTCGCGGGGCGGGAGCTTCGCGAGCAGGGGTTTGAGCGACTCGCGGTACTCGACACCCTCCAGCGCCGTGTCCTCGTAGCCGAGGCGGTCCGCGAGCGAGCCCTCGCCGCCGTCGTCCTCGGGAGCCGGGGAGTCGAGCGAGGAGGCGGTGTACGCGTTGCCGACCGCGAGGCCGTCGACGACGTCGTCCTCGGAGACGCCGAGCGCCTTCGCCAGCTCAGGCACCGTCGGGGAGCGGTCGAGCTTCTGCGCCAGCTCGTCGCTCGTCTTGGTGAGCGCGAGACGCAGCTCCTGGAGCCGCCTCGGCACCCGTACCGACCACGAGGTGTCGCGGAAGAACCGCTTGATCTCGCCGACCACGGTCGGCATCGCGAAGGTCGGGAACTCGACCCCGCGCTCGCAGTCGAAGCGGTCGATCGCCTTGATCAGGCCGATCGTGCCGACCTGGACGATGTCCTCCATCGGCTCGTTGCGGCTGCGGAAGCGCGCCGCCGCGTACCGCACGAGCGGGAGGTTCAGCTCGATGAGGGTGTCGCGGACGTAGGCGCGCTCCGGGCTGTCCTGGGCGAGGGTCGCCAGGCGCAGGAAGAGGGCGCGCGAGAGGGTGCGGGTGTCGAGGCTCGCGGAGGAGGCGGCGCCCGTCTCCGGCGCCGCTCCCGCCTGGGCCTCGGCGGGCGGGGCGTCGACCGGCGGGATGCCGGCCGGTGGCGCGTCGATCGACGGGACGTCAGCCGCCAGTACCGACAGCAGGTCTGACGGGGTATCGGTGGCGGCCTCGGCGAGGCGCTCCGTGACGGCTTCGGTACGGGGCTGCGGGAGCGCCGTATCGAGCGTGCTGCGGCCCGCGAAGGGCCTGGCGGGAGGCGTGGCGGCCACCCGGTCGAGCCCGTCGGGGGTGCCCTTGCTGAGCGTGAGCACCTGCGAGCTGCCCTGTTCTGCGGACATGGCGGACATGGAGGACATGCCACCCCCTTGAGGTCGCGGACGGTCGCGGCGGGCGCTCCCGTCTGAGGAACGCAGCCTTCCCCCTGAATACCGGAGGTCGGGCTGCGGCAAACGCCGTTCCAGCAGAATGTCACATGTCGGCAACACGCTGTAGCGGTATGTCGACAATCGACAGCCGGGCAGACCCGGGAAAAGGGGCTTCGAGGGCTATTTCAGGCGGGTCACGGCCTGGTGGGAGGCAAAAGCGAAAGTACCCGTTCCGGTTACGCGTCGATCCTGTTTGCGGATCTGAGACGCGCGAAGCTGCGCGCGAGCAAACGTGACACGTGCATTTGCGAGACGCCGAGCTCGGCGCTGATCTGGCTCTGCGTCAGGTTGTTGTAGTAGCGCAGCAGGAGGATGCGCTGCTCGCGCTCGGGGAGCTGGACGAGCAGGTGGCGGACGAGGTCGCGGTGCTCGACGCCGTCGAGGGCGGGGTCCTCGTACCCGAGCCGGTCGAGCAGCCCGGGGAGCCCGTCGCCCTCCTGCGCGGCCTCCAGCGAGGTCGCGTGGTACGAGCGGCCCGCCTCGATGCAGGCGAGCACCTCGTCCTCGCCGATGCGCAGGCGCTCGGCGATCTCGGCGGTGGTGGGGGAGCGGCCGTGCGCGGTCGTGAGGTCCTCGGCGGCGCTGTTGACCTGGACCCACAACTCGTGGAGTCTGCGCGGTACGTGGACGGTGCGGACGTTGTCGCGGAAGTACCGCTTGATCTCGCCTACCACGGTGGGCATCGCGAAGGTCGGGAACTGCACGCCCCGCTCGGGGTCGAAGCGGTCGATCGCGTTGATCAGGCCGATCGTGCCGACCTGGACGACGTCCTCCATCGGCTCGTTGCGGCTGCGGAACCGGGCCGCCGCGTAGCGCACGAGCGGCAGGTTCGCCTCGATGAGCGCGGCCCGCACCCGCCCGTGCTCCGGGCTGCCGGGGGTGAGGTCCTTGAGCCGGGCGAAGAGCACCTGGGTCAGGGCGCGGGTATCGGCCCCCCGGCTCCGGGGCGTCGTCGGCGGCGGTGTCGCGGGCGTCGTACTGGCCGGCACGGTCATCGCCATCCCTTTTCCGCCTCGGTCTGTCCCTGACCCGACCTGTTCACTCTTCCGTCAAAAGCGGTCATAGCATCACAAGACATGCGCATCGTGCGCAAGCACCGGTGAAGGTCGTGTTGGGGGCGCGGAGGAACGGCGCAAGGGGCGCGTGCGGTGGTACGGGCGCGGGACGGGGCCACGGGGCGGGGCCGCAGGGCGGGGCTGTACGGGGATGCGCGGGGGCCGCCGCGCGCGGGCTCGGCGCGGGGCGTTACGCGGTGGCGGGGCTCACTTGGCCCCGTTGGCCACCCAGGTCATGAAGTCGCCGACGGCGCTCGCGCCGTCCGAGACGCCCTCGAAACCCATCTGGACGTAGTCCGCGGCCTTGGCGGGGTCGGTGATGATCACGTACAGCACGAAGACGATCACCGCGAAGAGCGCGATCTTCTTGGCCTGCGGCACCCCGGTCCCCTCCCCTGTGCGTGACCCCGTGCGTGACGTTCTGTCATCGCGCCCGTGACGGCCAATCGTACGGTCGTACGGTACGCGCGGGGAGTCTAGCCTGTCCGCCCCACGAGGACCCGTGCGGAACTTCCCCCCGCGCCCGGGCGTTCCCCTCACGAGGCCCCGCCGACCCGAAGGGTGACCTGCCGTGAGCGACCCCGGCACTGCCGCCGACCCCACACCCGTCGTCGGCCTCCTGCACCCCGGCAGCATGCGACCCGGCCGATCCCACGATCGTGTCGCACCTCAAGGGGGACGGCGTCCGGCGGCACTTCCGGGAGGGCGAGCGCGTCACTCTCTCCTACGACCCCAAGAACCACCGGGACACGAAACTGGCCGAGGACCGTACGCGTCTCGACCCGTGGTGGGGCGTGCTGTACGTGTCCCCTTTCGGGCTGATCCCTCTCGCGCTGGCCTGGGTCGGCCTTTCCCTGCGGGGCTAGGAACCTGACGGGCGAGTGGCGGGGCGGCCTCGGTCTCCTCGGACACGGGCACGCCGGTCGAGTGGTGCTGGCGCCCGCTCCCGTCCCAGGCCGCCGGCACCTTCAGCGCGCGCCACGAGATCGCTCCTGGCCAGTGGAGGAACTCAAGTGTCAGGTCTTCTCGTTCGGTGTGGCCTGAGGGCTTTCGCCGTGATCTGATGTCCTGTTGAGGCGCGCGCGGCGACATCCCGGGAGCGGCCCCGACAGGTACGGGCGGGGCGGGCAGGGAGGGGCGATCGGGTGCTGTACAGCGAACTGGCGGTGGATCTGTCGGGGGGCGCGATCTGGTTCTTCACGGGTGGATTCGTGTGGATAGGAATCGGAATCCTGCTGTCGCTGGCGGAGGTGCGGCGCGCGCGGCGCAGGCGGGAGACCACCGGAAAGTGCGTGTCCTCGTCGTACCGGCCCTCGGACAGGTCGTACTCGTACACGTTCAGGGACCCGGCCGATTCCACGATCGAGGCGCGCGTCCGAGTGGGTTCGGGCGCCGGCCAGCGGCACTTCTCGGAGGGACAGAGCGCCACCCTCTCCTACGATCCCCGGGACCACAGGGATGCGAAGCTGGCCGAGGAGCGTTCTCGCCTCGACCCGTGGAAGGGCGTGCTGTACGTCTCGCCCTTCGGGCTCATACCTCTCACCCAGGCCTGGGTCGGCCTTTCGATACTCCGGTAGGGCGGCGGCGGGCATGCGGGCTTTCAGCAAACTCCCACGCGCCGTCGGCGACGGAGAACACGCAACGAACAAAGGGGTCGTGTCATGACCCTTCTTCTCTATTCGCCCGCTGCCGTTGCCGCGGTGATCGGGCTCTTGATGATGCTCCCGAGGCGTTTTCTGAAGAGGCACGGCAAACCCGTCATGGGGGAGCGGGGAAGCGCGAGCGTCGGGACCGGTTCGCTCGACGTCGTCATCCACTACGCGGACCAGCACGGCATGAAGCGGCACATCACGGTGGACTTCTCGGATATCGGCAGCGAGGAGCGGGGCGATCCGGTCGCGCTCGTCTACGACCCGGGCAGGCCGGGCCGGGCCATGACCCTGAAGGAGTTCACGGCGCCCTGGTGGCGCACGGTCGGCGGGTTCCTCGTCATCCTCGGAATGGTCATCGCTCTCGGGGCGAGCGTTCCGTTGGTCCTCGCCTGAGCCGGAGCGCGCGAGCCGGCCCGCCCGTGTCTCCCGCCGGACACGGGCTGGGCGTGAACGCGCAGTACAGCTCTTCGGCGCTCGCCTTCCCCGGGGCGCGGCGCGGCACTGGTTCGCCGGGTGGATCAGCGACCGCCGCCGCTGCCGCCGCTCGTCTCATCCGTTGAGGCTCAGTCTTCCGCAGGCCGAGCCCCGGTCTCCCTGCCGCAGGCGTCCCTTCCCCTCACCTCACCGGTTCACCGCCCGCATGCCCGCCTCGTCGTACCGTTCGCCGGCCGCCTTCGGCACCTCCGCCTCGATGCGCGCCAGCTCCTCCGCCGTCAGCTCAACGTCCAGCGCAGCCACGTTCTGTTCGAGGTAGGTACGGCGCTTCGTGCCCGGGATGGGGACCAGGTCCTCGCCCTGGGCCAGGACCCAGGCGATGGCGAGCTGCGCGGGGGTGACGCCCTTCTCGGCGGCGATCTCCTTCACCTTCGCCGCGAGGCGCTGGTTCGCGGTGAGGTTGTCGCCGGTGAAGCGGGGGCCGTGGCGGCGGAAGTCGTTCTCGTCGAGTTCCTCGGGCGAGGAGAACCGGCCCGCGAGGAAGCCGCGCCCGAGCGGCGAGTACGGCACGAAGCCGATGCCCAGCTCGCGGCACGCGGGCAGGACCTCGGCCTCGGGATCGCGCGTCCACAGCGAGTACTCGGTCTGCACGGCCGCGATCGGGTGCACCGCGTGCGCGCGCCGGATCGTCGCCGCGCTCGCCTCGCTCAGGCCGATGTGGCGGACCTTCCCCTCCGCGACGAGTTCCGCGAGCGCCCCGACCGTCTCCTCGATCGGCACCCGGGGGTCGACCCGGTGCTGGTAGTAGAGGTCCACGTAGTCGGTCCCGAGCCGCTTCAGCGAGCCCTCGATCGACGTGCGCACGTGCTCCGCCGAACCGTCCTGGGGCCCGACCGTGCTCGGGTCGCCCGGTACGGCGTCGTCCATCCGCAGGTTGAACTTCGTGGCGATCACGTACTCGTCGCGGTGGCCCTTGACCGCCCGGCCGACCAGCGACTCGTTGGTGAGCGGACCGTACATCTGCGCCGTGTCGAGAAAGTCCACGCCCAGTTCGCGGGCGCGGCGAATCGTTTCGATGCCCTCCTTCTCGTCGGCGGTGCCGTAGAAGGCGGACATCCCCATGCAGCCGAGACCGAGCGGCGAGACCTCCAGGTCCCCGAGTGTGCGCTGCTTCATGTGCGTACGAGCCTTTCGTCGTGGCCTTCGTCCGGTTATGGGCAGCCGGTGCCAGGGAACGACGCTAGGAGATGGAGTGCGCTCCAAGTCAAGAGGCGTCGCCGTGGTGTCGCTGGGGTCCGGGGTGGTGTTCGTCGACCGAGAGGACGGGGAAGGTATGCGCGGCGGACGTCCGGCAGGGCTTGTGGACGGCTCCCGTTCTGCCGTCAGTTCGCGTACTCGTTGAAGCACACCCCCGCCGGCTTCATCTCCCGGCCGGAGCCGAGCTGGGCGGCCTTGCCCGGGTTCTTGCTCGATGTGGCCCCCGGGTGAGTGGGTGGTTGCCCCGTTCCCGGCGGTTATCCGTCGGTCGGCGTGAGGAGGTCTTCGAGACCGATGCGCCGGTAGAACTCGCTGCGCACGCGGTCGCCGACGGCGTTGACCACTTCCGCGCCGTCGTCGGCCGGGTCGATGTGCACCCGGAAGGGGCGGCGTCCCTTGGGTGTGGCGACAAGCCTCACGACGGCGCGCGCGACCTCGGTCGGGTCCTGGTCGTCGGGAGCCAGCTCTGCCAGCTTGTGCGCGACTTGGTCGACCAGTCCGGCGTACTCGGCCTCGTACGCCTCGACGACGCCGCGGTCCTCGGCCTGCCCGGCGTTCGCGAAGTGGTTGGTGCCGACGGTGAACGAACCGGGTACGACGATGCAGGTGTCGATCCCGAAGCGCGCCAGCTCGGCGGCGTAGCTCACCGCGAGCGAGTCCATGGCGGCCTTCGCCGCGAAGTACGGCGCCAGGTAAGGAGGTGTGCCCCCGCGTGTGCTGGTCGACCCGATCCACACCACGAGGCCCTCGCGTCGCTGCCTCATGTGCGCGAGCGCGGCCCTGTTGACCCGTTGCGTCGAGAGGACATTGGTGTCGTAGACGCCGGCGAGTTGTTCCACCGTGAACGCCTCGGCGGGCCCCAGCACCATGTGGCCGGCGTTGTGGATGAGGACGTCGATGCCTCCCGCCTCGGCCAGGACTGTGGCTATGGCGCTGTCGACCGATGCCTGGTCGGTGACGTCCATCTCTACCGGTTTCAGCGCTACGGAGTGCGTGGCGGCGTAGTCGCGGGCGTCGGCGGCGGCCGGGCGGTTGCGGTCGTCCACGTTCCGCATGCCCGCGTAGACGGTGTGTCCGGCGTCGGCCAGTGCCCTGGCCGTCATGGCACCGAAGCCGCTGGAGGCGCCGGTGATGAGAACGGTGTTGTTCACCATGGGTCGTCCTTTCAGAGGTTGACGGTGACGGGGTGTCAGGCGACGCCGCCGTTGACGTAGAGGATTTGACCGTTGACCCACCGCGCGGGACCGGCGAGGAACGCGACGGCCTCCGCGATGTCGGCGGGCTCGCCGAGCCGCTCGAGCGGCGGTGCGGAGGACAGCTCGTCGATCACCTGCTGCGGCTTGCCGTCGAGAAACAGCGGTGTCGCGGTGGGGCCGGGCGCGACGGCGTTCACGGTGATGTCCCTGCCGCGGAGTTCCTTGGCCAGGATCATGGTGATGGCGTCGACACCGCCCTTGGTGGCCGCGTAGGCGGTGTAGGCGGGAAGAGCGAGCTTCACGACCGTACTGGAGAAGTTGATGACGGCTCCGCCGTCGCGGATGCGTCGCACGGCCTCCTTCGCCACGACGAAGGTGCCGCGCAGGTTGGTGCGCACCATCTGGTCGAAATCGTCCAACGCGAGTTCGGCCAGCGGCGACAGCCGCATGATCCCCGCGGTGTGGACGAGGACGTCGATGCCCCCGAGCTGCCGCTCGATCTCGTCGAACATCTCGCGGACCGCCACCTCGTCCGCGACGTCCGCGCCCACGGCGATCGCGGGAGCCCCGGCGGTGCGGGCCTTCTCGGCGACCGTCTCGGCGGCGTCCCGGTTACCGGCGTAGTGGACGGCGAGGGCGAAGCCGTCGGCGGCGAGTCGTTCGACGACGACGGTCCCGATGCCGCCGGAGCCACCGGTGACCAACGCGACACGGGGACTGCCGGGGAAGGTGCTCGTAGTCATGATCTCCACCTCTGTTGTCGGAAGACGATGCGTACGGGAAGACGAACCGGTGCGCGGCCCCCGTGCCCCGGGTCGGCCGCGAGCCTCGTGACCGCCCCGGGCGGCGGGCCGCGTCAGCGGTCGGAGCCCGGCGACGGCCTCCAGCCGTCCTCGGCCCGGATCGCCCTCATGATGCGGCGGCTGATGTCGTGCAGTTGCCGGGCCTGGGCCCGGGTCAGGGAGTCGAAGACCAGCCGGTTGACGGTGTCCACGTGACCCGGGGCCGCTTGACCGACCTTCCGCGCGCCGGCCTCGGTCAGAGTGGCGAGGGTGTAGCGCCCGTCGGCCGGGTCCGGTGCGCGCCGCACCCAGTCCTTCGCCTCCAGACGTGCCACCGCGCGTGAGAGGCGGGACAGGGAGCTGTTGGAGTAGCCGGCCAGGATGCTCATCCGCAGCGTGCGGTCCTTGGCGTCGGCGAGCGCGAACATCACCCCGTACTCGAAGTGCGTCAGCTCGGCGTCGCGCTGGAGCTGTGCGTCAAGGGCGGCCGGAAGCCATTCCAGGACCGTGGCCAGGGCCGACCAGGTTTCCAGATCGTCGTCGCTGAGTCGTGACATGGCGGCATCCTAGCCTCAATGACTTGACCAGGAAAGTCATCGGCCGTACGTTTTACTTGCTCAGGCAAGTAAAAGACTGCCGGCACGGCACCACAGGGACGAGCGCGACTCATGGATTTGCGACTGAACGACAAGACCGCCTTCGTCAGCGGTTCGACACGAGGCATCGGCTTCGCCATCGCGCGCGCCCTGCTCGGCGAGGGCGCCGCGGTCGTCATCAACGGACGGAGCGACACCGGCGTCGAGGATGCCCTGCGACGGCTCCGCACCGAGTTCCCCGACGCGCGGGTCTCCGGCCTGGTCGCCGACTTCGGCGACCCCGCGCAGGTCCAGAACCTGCTCGGAGCCCTGGACGAGGTCGACATCCTCGTGAACAACGTCGGTCTCTTCGGCCTCGCCCGCTTCGAGGACATCTCCGACGACGAGTGGCGGCGCTACTTCGACGTCAACGTCATGAGCGGCGTCCGGCTCTCGCGCCACGTGCTCGGCGGCATGATCGCCAGGAACTGGGGCCGCGTCATCTTCGTAGGCAGCGAGTCCGGCGTGAACATCCCCGCCGACATGCTGCACTACGGGGCGACGAAGGCGGCGATGCTGGCTCTCGGCAACGGCCTGGCCAAGCTCACCCGGGGCACCGACGTCACCGTCAACACGATCCTCGGCGGCCCCACGTACTCGGACGGGGTCGCGGACACGGTCACCCAGATCGCCCAGGCTCAGGCCGTGGCACCCGAAGAGACGAAAGCCGCGATCATCGGCGCCAACCGGACCACGCTGCTTCAACGGTTCATCGAACCCGTCGAGATCGCGCAGCTCGCGCTCTACCTGGCCAGCCCGCTCTCGTCCGCCACCAACGGAGCAGCCGTCCGCGCCGACGGGGGCGTGCTGACCGCGATGGTCTGACCGCGGCCCGACCGGCCTCTCGCGCCCGGCTCTGGAGGTCCGCGCGCCGTACGTCCGAGGCCGGGTACCCGATCAGGGTCAAGTTCGGTGGAGGTCTCATCGGTTGGCTCGTGTGCCAGGACCTGCGCGCCGCGAACACGGGGCGTCCCCACCTCCCGTCCATCCGGGTCTGCCGTCCGGCGGGAGAGCGGCGCCCACCGCCCAAGCCGTCGCTGTCCAAGCCGCCATTCCGGGCCGGGCCGCACCCCGGGGGAGGCGCGACCAATCCCTACATCTGGAGACCTCATGAGGACCACCATCGGCTGGCGGGCACAGGACGCGTCGGCGACTCTGCGGCGTACCCGTCTGGAGCGCCGCGACCTCCGTCCCGACGATCTCGCCGTCCGCGTCGACTACTGCGGTGTCTGCCACTCGGATCTGCACGCCCTCGACGCACGCAACGGCCAGGAGGACCAGCCGCTCGTGCCCGGCCACGAGTTCACGGGCGTGGTGACCGGGGTCGGGCCCTCGGTCACCCGGTTCGGCGTCGGCGACCGTGTGGCCGTGGGCAACATCATCGACTCCTGCGGCCAGTGCGCCATGTGCCGGGCGGGTCAGGAGAACTTCTGCCGCTCCTTCCCGACGCTGACCTACGGAGGCACCGATCGGCACGACGGGACACCCACACTCGGGGCCTACTCCCGCGAGTACGTCGTCCGCGAGGACTTCGCCCACCCCCTCCCGCCCGGGCTGGACCCGGCCGCCGCGGCGCCGCTGCTCTGCGCCGGGGTCACCGTGTGGGAGCCGCTGCGCGCCCTTGGAGTGGGACCGGGCAGCGAGGTCGCCGTGGTCGGACTGGGCGGCCTGGGGCACCTCGCGGTCAAGCTGGCCGCAGCACTCGGCGCCACCACCTCAGTGATCAGCCGATCACCCGACAAGGCAGACGACGCCTACTTGCTCGGCGCCCGCGACTTCGTCCTCTCCACGGCCCCCGACCAGATGGCTCACGCCCGCGACCGGTTCGATGTCGTCCTGGACACCGTCTCGGCCCCCCACGACGTCGGCCCCTACCTGCGCCTGGTCGCTCTGGACGGGACCCTGAGCCAGTTGGGACACCTCGGCCCCCTCACCGTGGACACGCTCGATCTGCTCGTAGGACGCAAAAAGCTCAGCTCCGCGGGCAGCGGCGGACGACCGTCGACAGCGGCGATGCTCGAATTCTGCGGCAAGCACGGCATCACCGCGGACATCGAACTACTGCCCTCCGCCCGCGTCAACGAGGCCCTGGACCGGCTCCGGCACAACGACGTCCACTACCGCTTCGTCCTCGACATGTCCGACCTGGACGCCGCGCCCTCACCAAGCCGAGAAACGCGGAGCCGGCTCTGACGACGCCCCGGGACCATAGTGGTCACGTCGGGCGAGCACGGAACACGACTCGTAAAAAGGGATTCACCATGACAGCAACGCGCACCGGCTACGTGACCGTCATCTGGGACGCGAAGGCGAAGGCGGGCAGGGAGGACGACCTCAAGGCGTTCATCACCGCCGCCGTCACCCCCTCGCGCAACGACCCCGGCAACATCGACTACGAGGCCCACGAAGTCGAGGGCCGACCTGGCGAGTTCGTCATCTACGAACGCTGGGAGACTCGCGCCCACCTCGACGCGCACCTCGCCGCGCCCCGGATGCGGGAACTCGTCCCGCAGATGCTCGAACTGTTGGAAGGCTCCATCGAGGACGGCATCCGGCTGCTGCAACCGTTCCGCCCCGCCCGCTAGGCCGCGTCCGCAATGACAGTCGGGGAGCCGTAGTCGCAGGCAGGCGAGGATGACGAGGGCTTTGTCGTGGCGGGCTCGTTTGTCGTAGCGGGTGGCGAGGGCCTTGTTCTGCTTGAGCTTGCCGAAGCAGCGTTCGACGACGTTTGCTCACGCTCTGTGCTCGTGCAATGGTCGTGCGGACCCAGGCCCCAAGGCACTCCGCGTTCTCGGCTACTTCCCCAGGTCCGCCAGTGCGGCGCGTGCCCGGGGTGCGTGTACGGGGCTGAAGTGCGGGTTCGTCGCGAGGGCCGCGCGCAGGGCGGTGCGGGCGGAGTCCTTCTCGCCGAGGGCCTTGAGAATCATCGCGCGGTGGTAGGTGAAGAGAGCGTTGCGGGTGCCGAGGGCGAGGGCGCGGTCGGACTCGGTGCGGGCTTCGCGGTCGCGGCCGTTGACGTGGAGGGCCCAGGCGAGGGCGTCGTGGGAGTCGAGGAAGGGGCGGGTGCGCAGGCCCGCGCGGGCGAGGGCGAGTGCGCGGTGCGGGTCGCCGTGGTCGGCTTCGAAGAGCGCGGCGTCGGAGTCGAGGGCGACCCCGTTCGCGGAGAAGAGGCGCTGTTCGGCGCGGAAGACATCGAACTGCTGCCGGGCTTCCTGGCGGTGACCGAGGGAGGCGTGCAACTCGCCCAGCTGGAGGATGTATTCGGGAAGCGGGAGCGCCCGTACGGCCTTGCTGAGGTCCTGGACGGCTGCCTGCCCCTGGCCGAGCGCGGTGCGGGCCCGTGCGCGGGCCTGGAGCAGGGTGGGGCTGTCCGGTGCGGCGCGGAGACCGGCTTGGGCTTCGGAGAGCGCCGTCTTCGGGTCGCCGCTGCTGAAGGCGATCTCGCTGAGGTAATAGCGGGCGAAGGAGATGTCCTCTGGGCCGCTCGCCGCGTCGAGTGCCCTGCGCATCTCGCGGCGGGCCGCGGAGAGGTCGCCGCGGAGTTCGGCGGCATAGGAGGCGCGGGAGAAGGAGGGGGTGCCGGGCTTGAGGTCGACCATTTTCTGCACGGCGTCGGAAGCTTCGGCGTACCGCCCGAGCTGGGTGTACGCGTCGGCGAGTGTGCCGTACAGGGTGGCGTTCCAGGGGTTCGCGGCGACGGCCCGGCGTGCCCAGGCGAGGCCGTCGGCGAACTGGTGTCGGGCGGCTTCCAGGGCGGCCATGCCGCCCATCGCGAGGTAGTTGCCGCTTTTCTGCGCGGTGAGGGAGCGGCGCAGGACGGTCTCCGCCTTCGGGTAGTAGGAGGGGTCTCCGCTCGTGTGCGCCTTCTGCACGTAGGCGAGGCCGAGTTCGCCGAGGGCGGCGGGATCGCGGGGGGCTTCGCGTACGCGTGCCTGGAGCGCCGCGAGGCCGGTGGCGCGGGCCGGGGAGGCGGGGCCCGGCGCTGCGTCCAACGGTGTCGTGTGGTCCGGGGCGAGCCCGAGCCCGCCGGCGAGGAAGAAGCTCACGCCGAGGACGGGGACGGCGATGATGGTCGCGAGGTGCCGGCGGGTCCGGTGGGGGCGGGGGAGTGGGCCGCTCACGTGCGTACTCCAGAGTCGGTACGGGGTTCAGTGGGTGAGTGTCGCGAAGACGACGAGGTTGTCCCGGTAGCCGCGCCCGGCTCCCTCGTAGGTGCCGCCGCAGGTGATCAGGCGGAGTGCGGGGGGTCCGGTGGTGGCGTAGACCTGGCTGTCGGGGACGGCGTCCTTGGCGTACTGGCGCAGGGCGCGGACGGTGAAGCCGGCGGTGCTGCCGTCGCCGCGCGTGACGTTGATGCGGGCTCCCGGGCGGAGCGCGGAGACGTTGTAGAAGGCGGCCGGGCCGTGGGCGGAGTCGAGGTGACCGACGAGGACGGCCGCGCCGTTCTCGCCGGGGCGCGGGCCGTCGCTCCACCAGCCCGCCTGGGCGGGGTCGGCGGGGACGGCGAGGTGTCCGTCCTGCTGGACGCGCAGCCCGGTGAGTGGCTCGTCGAGGTCGATGGAGGGGATGCGCACGCGGACCGGCGCGGCGGGGCGCGGTGCGGGTGAGCCGCTGGGAGCGTGGGTGACCGGTCCCGCCTCGGCGTGCACGGGGACGGTGCCGGTGTCGCGTACGTGGATCTCGTGCGGTTTCGGGCCGACGAGTACGGCCGCCCCCGCGCCCGTGACGGCGGCGGCGCCGATGCTGAGCGCGGCGGCGCCGAGCCACCAGCGGCACGGCCCGGGGCGCCCGCCCTCCGCGAGGGAGGGCGGGCGCCCCTTGGGGAGCGAGCCGGTCATGCGCGCTCTGCGCGCCTGCGGCGCAGCGCGAGGGCCCCGGCGCAGGCGAGGAGCGCGCCGCCGCCCGCGACGGTCACGGGCAGGACGGGGAAGCCGCCGCCGAAGGCCGTACCGCCGAGACCCGCGCCGACGCCGCCCTCGGGGTTGAGCGAGTCGGCCTGGTTGACGGCGGCAGTGTTGGGCAGGGCGACGTACGGGAAGTGGGCGCCCGGCTGGCGGTAGGGGGCGTCCACGGCGTCACCGGCCGCGAGGGCGGGGACGATCTTCCCGGTCTGGGCGGCGCCTTCGAGGGCCTGGAGCTCGATGTCCACGACATCGTCGTTGAGGCGGCGGCCGTTGGGGAAGCCCGCGAGGTCCTTGCCGAGGACGCCGAGCCGGTTGGGCTTCGCGGCAGGGGGGACGGCCATGTTCAGGCGCAGTTCCTCCGCCGGCACGAACGCGCTCTTGTCCACGTCGGCGTTGAGGAGCTGCGAGTTGAGGTCGGCCTTGACGGGGCCGCACGCCTTGCAGATGCCGGTGAGGAAGATCTCGACGAGGTCGTCGCGCGGGGTCGCGGGCGCGGGGACGCCGTAGATCTTCTGGATGAGCTTCGGGACGATCGGGTCCTTGACCTTGTCCACGACCGGCGTGACGGTGTGGTCGAGGTCCGGGGTGAGGGCGTTGAAGGCGTCCTTGTACTTGAGGGGGACGACGACCTCGTTGACGAGCGGGTTGCCCAGGCGCGAGACCTGGCGCCACCCCGTGTCGCGGTTGCCCATGCCGTCCTCGCGGCGCTTGCCGTCGTCGGCGGGCATGTCCTTGGCGCGGGGCGCCGGGGTGCCCTCGCCGCCCTTGGTCTGCGCGCCCGCGACGGCGGTGCCCTGACGGTCGGTCGTGGACCACACGCCGACAACGGGGTTGCGGTGGTGGTCGCCGTTGAGGGCCACCGACTTCTTCGGCACCTGGAGGGCGATGGTGTTGACGTTGTACCCGGCGAGCGTGTTGTGGCCGGTCTCCTTGAGGTTGCCCCCGTAGAGCAGGTCGAAGACGCGGAGGTCGAGGAAGAACGGGTCCGATGCCTGACCGGCGTACGTCCGGCCGCCGCCGGGAAGTCTGACGATCGCCTGGTCGCGCAGCGCGGCGTAGTCGGGCATCGACGCCTTGCCGACGTTGGAGGGCGCGGCGGGGGCGTCCTCGACGAGCGTCGTCGTGTTGCCGTGCGCGTCCGTCGAGGTCAGCGTGTACGTCTGGCGGAAGTTGAGTGTCTTGTCGTGCACGGAGTTCACGACGCCGGTGTTGTAGAGGAACTGGTTGGCGGCGTCCCGTACGTGGTCGGTGAACTTCCATGTGTAGGTGGTGTCGGGCTTGCCGTCGCCGTCCGCGTCGATCTTGATGTTGTAGCGCGCGTCGTTGGCGAAGGGGTAGAAGTTCGGTCCCCCGTTGGGCTCCTCGAAGGGAATCCAGTTCGCCACGAGGGTGACGGTGTCCGGCTTGTCGGGGCTGGTGAAGGCGTAGACGTCGGTGTTGTCAGCCTTCGGGTCGCCCGAGGTGAGCGGTGCCTCGCGGTGGCTGGAGGCGGCGCTGTTCGTGGGCGCGAGCCCGGTGATCGCCGCGGCGGTGACGAGCGAGAGCGTGCCGGCGCAGGCGAGGACGCGCTCGGTGCGCTTGGAGACGCGGGCCCGCGTGGGGCGCGCTGTGGGGGAGGACTGCATGGCCATCCGTTCGGGTGGAGCCGCGAGCCCTCCGAGGGGTGAAGGCGAGCAGCGGTCGAGGTGAGCTGATCCGGGTCCAGCGCCGTCTGTCCCCAGGGCAGCGAGGAGGACAGGAAGGCGGATTAATCCGCTTATGTGACGCAGGGCCACTTCCAGAGCACCACGGGTGTCCGGGGCCCGCAACGACGCCGGACCGAAAGGGAAGGCGGCAACCCGAACGGCCCCCTGCTGGGCTCGCCGCTCTGACCTTCCACTACGCAGGTGGGATACGGGCTACGCCTTCTTGAGCCTGTCCGGCGGCGGCGCTGAGCCGAGCGGGTGGCGCGGGCGGTGACCCGGGCCGGGCAATTCCGTCGCGGGTACGTATGTGGCTCCCGTCCGTGACGACGGTTCGGCGGTGCGCATCGCCCGCCCGCGCCCCGCCGTTCTCTCGCCGGTGGCCGCGCCCGTACGCCTCAGCCTGTCGACCGCCGGAGTTCCCCAGGATGTCCTTGCCCCTCAGCCACGCCTCCCCCCGCCGTTCCCGTCGCCTCCGCCGTCAGCGGTACGCGCTCGCGGCGGCCCTCACCCTCGGCCTGTGGTGCGCGGGCAGCCCCGAGGCCGGAGCCCATCCGCTCGGCAACTTCTCGGTCAACGAGTACACCGGCCTCACCCTGCACCCCGACCGTGTGGAAGCCCTCCGGGTGACCGACACCGCCGAGATCCCCACCCTCCAGGCCGCGCCCTCGCTCGACACCGACCACGATGGAACGGCGGACGCCGGCGAACGCGCGGCCTGGGCCGCCCACCGCTGCGACGACGCGGCGCGCGCCTTGGAAGTCACGGCCCCGCGCCGCCTGTCCTGGCACGTGACCTCGGCGCGTTTCCGGTACGAGGCGGGGCAGGGCGGCCTGCGGACCGGGCGCCTCGAATGCCGGATGCGCGCCCCGCTGAGCATCGGCGACGAACCGGTACGCCTGAACGTGCGGACCGGGGACGACGCGAAGCGCGTGGGCTGGCACGAGATCACCGCGAAGGGCGTCGGCGTGAGCTTGCGCGACTCCACGGCGCCGCGCACCTCTCCCAGCGACGAACTGCGCGACTACCCCCGCGACCTGCTGTCCACCCCCCGGGGCGACACGCGCGCACGCCTCACCGCCGTCGCGGGCGGGGCGACGGACGGGGCGAGCGGGGCGGGGCCCGCCGCTCCTTCCGCCAACGGCCCCACCGCGCAGGTCGAGGCGCTCTCGCAGCGGCTCCTCGCCCTCACCGGCACCCGCGACCTGACGCTGCCGGTCGGCCTGCTCGCCGTGCTCCTCTCGCTGCTCCTCGGCGCCGGACACGCACTCCTGCCCGGCCACGGGAAGACCGTCATGGCGGCCTACCTCGCGGGCCGCCGCGGCAGCGCGCGGGACGCGGTCGTCGTCGGCGCGACGGTGACACTCACCCACACCCTCGGCGTCGTGGTCCTCGGCCTGTGCCTGACCAGCTTCTCCTGGCTGGCCGGCGACACGGTGCTCGCCTGGCTCGGCGTGGTCAGCGGTGCCCTCGTCGCGCTGGTCGGTGCCATGCTCCTGCGCGAGGCGGTGCGCCGGGCCCGTAGCGTCTCCTCGGCGCGCGGGCCCGAGGGGGTACGGAGCGGACTCCCCGCCCAGCCGGGCGGGGCGGCGACGGGTCCCGAAGCCCCGGACACCCGCGCCGGACACGCCGTCGCCCCGCAGACCGTCGCCCTGCTCGCTCCGTTCCCGCACGAGGCCGACGGGCACGACCACCACCACAGCCATGCTCCGGACGAGGGTGGCGCTGCCCCCGGCACGCGTCCGCACCACCACGCCCACCCGCACCCGCACCCGCACGAGGACGAGCAGCCGCACCGCCACGGCTGGTTCGGCCACCACCACACTCACGGCCACGGCCACCACACCCACGCGCACGAACTCCCGCCCGAGGGGCGCCCGTTCGGGCTGCGCGGCCTGATCGGGCTCGGTGTCGCCGGAGGGCTGGTGCCCAGTCCGTCCGCCCTCGTCGTCCTGCTCGGTGCCATCGGCCTGGGCCGCACGCTCTTCGGCGCGAGCCTCGTCCTCGTCTACGGCCTCGGCATGGCCGCCACGCTCACCGCCGTGGGCCTCCTGCTCGTACGGCTCGGCGCTCGCGCGGACCGGATCGCGGCCCGCCCCGCCTTCGGCCTGCTGCGCCGCCTCGCCCCGTACACGGCGCTGCTCACCGCGGCACTGGTGCTCCTCGTCGGCCTCGGGCTGATCATCCGCAGCCTTCCTCCCATGCTCTGACCTTTCGCCACCCGCTTGGAGCAGCCCGTGCGCCGCACCTTTCGTGCCGTTGTCCTCCTCGTTCCGTGCGCGCTCGTAGCGACCGCGTGCACGGCGTCCCCCACCACCGCTGATCTCGTCACCGGGGCCGCCTCCCCGTCCGCCGACTGCCGCGTCCACCAGAAGGCCGCTCCCGCCTCCCGGTACACCGCCGGTGCCGGCGCCGATCCCGCTGCCGTGCTCGCGATGCTGCGGTACTGGACCGCCAATGGGGAGAAGCGATTCTGCGACGGCAAGGGCCCGACCGACGCCGACCACGCCTGGGCGGAGCTGTACGCGAGGCTCGGCGGACGCACGGCGGATGCCGGGGGCCCCGCGTCCCCCCGCGCACACTGACCGCGACGGCCTGCCGCCCCGCTCACGCATCCCCGGCCTGCCCCGCGAGCGAGTACGGCAACGCGGCGAGCGCGGCACCGAGTCCGGGCAGGCCCGCGAGGTAGGCGGCGACCACGGGGTCGGTGCGCCGCAGGAAGACGAGATGCCGGACGGCGTGTGCCGCGACCTGCGCGACGCTCACGTGTTCGGGTGCGGGCCGGTCGCTCGCCGCTCCCCGGGCGAGAACCTCCGGCGCGGTCAGGGTGACCGCGGGTGCGGCCGGGTCAGGATCGGGGTGCGCGAGGTAGGTCAGCACTACCTGGCCCCCCTCCTCGCAGCGCCAACTCGTCGAGTGCGCGAGCGCCGCCGCGGACGGCTGCCCGCCGGAGCGGCCGAGGTGTCCCACCACGCGGTCGGGGTGGGTGCGCGCGGGCAGGTCCGTCGCGACGCGGCGCCAGGCGAGGCCAGAGGCCGGGTCGTGACGGAGGAACAGCACCTCCACCACGACGGGTGGTACGGCTCGCGGCGTCGCGGCTGCGCTCATCGTGCGCTCCTGGATCGGCGGGCATCCTGCCGCCGACCTTATTGCGCATCATACGCAACTGCGACATATGGGAATTTGATCCGGTCGCCGGGGAAGGCGCAGGGCCGTCCCCGTCAGGACGCGGACGAGTCCGTAAGCAGTTCCCACTCCCCACCCTCGGGGGTGTCCCTGATCGCCACGCCACCGGATGCCAGCGCGACCCGCAGTTCGTCGGCAAGCGTGAAGGAACGCTCGGCACGCAGCCTGTCCCGCAGTTCCACCAACGGGCCGAGGAGAAGCCCCAGCGAGCGTTGGGGCTCGGCGAGGCCCCGGGCCAGCGGTGCGGCCAACTGCCGTACGAGACCGCGCAGCACCGTACGGGCCCACTCGCCCCCTTGGTCCTCCTCCGTGTCCGCGCCCCACGCGACGATGACCGCCTCCAGGCCGAGGACCGCCGCGACCATCCCCGCCGCGTCCCCGTCCGCGTGGCTCCGCTCGAACCGCGCCTCCCACGCGGCGACGGCCTCCGGCAACGGAGCGTCCGGCTCCTCCGCCTCCGCCGCGTGGACCTCCGTCACCGCGGGAACGGCTGCGACCGCCACCTTCCTCCCCCGTACGAGTCCCCTCAGCTCCCCCAGCGAGAGCACCGAACCGGCAGGCACCGTCACGCTCGACCCGTGCCGCCGTACCGTCATGACGCCGCGCCCCCGCACCCGCACCTCGGACGAGCCGAGGTCGACGAGCACGGCGGTGTGCTCGTCGATGCCGAGCACGGCGCTCCCCGGCGGCAACTCCTCCTCCATCGCGGCGAGGCGGGTCTCGCCCAGGTAGCAGAAGCGGGTGTCATGGGTGCCGCCCTCCGCGTTGTCGTAGTGCGGGACGACCGCGACCGGTACGTCCAGTGCGCCGAGGACGTCCAGCCCCTCCAGCCAGTGCGGCGCGTGGCCCGCCTTGTAGATCTCGTACACCGGTATCGCCGCCAGCCCGGCCGTGCAGGCCGCCGCCGAGGCGAGCAGGGTCACCCCTCGCCCGCGCCGCACCCGCTCGCGCAGGACGCCCGCCAGTCCCCATGCGCGCCAGCCCGCCAGCGCGTACGAGGGACTGCCCGGCCCCGAGAACACCCAGCTCGCACGCCGTACCCGATCACGCAGGAGGTCGTGGTCCGAGGCGTCGGCCCCGGTATCCGGGAGCACGCTCGTGCCCAGCCCCACGCTGTGGCGAAAGTACTCGCGGGCCTTCGCCGAGATGTCCTCCCGGTTCACCTGGAACGCGTACGGGGTCTCCAGAATCACCGACTCGTCCCCGTCCCCGAGCCCGGCGGCGATCTCCCGGTGCGGGGTCACCATCGTCGGACTCGTCTCGCCCGAACCCATCAGCGCCAGCAAACCGTTGCGCACAGCCAGTCCCCCTGCCTTCGCCCGTATGCCCCTCCGTACCCACAAGTGGCGGTGATCGTGCCGAGCCGGGCCCACGGCCGTCCGCATCCCGCCCCCGAAGCGGTGCGCGGTCAACTCCTCGTGTCAGTAAGCGCGAAGTGAGACCAATCCGCGCGGGACACCTGTGCGAATCCCTTGTGTCACCGCTGACACCTCCCTCCCGCAACCGGGGACGGACGACGAAGGGGAATCCACGTGAAGAACCAGCTGACCGCCCGTCTCGCCACGCTGCTGGCCGCCTCGGCCGCGCTCACCCTCTCGGCCGCGCTCCCCGCCGCCGCCCACACGGGCCACGGCGAGCAGGCGAGCGCGGCGGCGGACGCGCACTCGTACCAGGTCGACCTGGACCAGCTCAACGACTCCGGAGCCCACGGCACCGCGATGCTCACCCTCGACGGCCGCGCACTGACGGTGAAGATAGAGGCGACCGGCCTCGTCCCCGGCCAGCCGCACGCCCAGCACCTCCACGGCTCCACCGACGGCCACGACTTCCACTGCCCCGACGCGAGCGCGGACAAGAATCACGACGGAATCGTCACCACCGCCGAGGGTCTGCCGATGTACGGCGACATCAACATCTCCCTGACCACCAAGGGCGACACCTCGAAGAAGAGCGGCCTCGACGTGACCCGCATGCCCGTCGCGGACAAGAGCGGAAAACTCTCCTACGAGCGGATGCTGACCGTCTCGCAGGCCGTCGCCGACCACATCAAGGACCTCCACGTCGTCCAGCACGGCATCGACCCGAACGGTAATGGGAAGTACGACTTCGGCAAGGGCGAGAGCGAACTCGACCCCAAGCTCCCGCAGGAGGCGACCGCCCCCGCGGACTGCGGGATGCTCTCCGGCGCGGCAGTGGGCTCCATGCCCGTGGGCGGTGTCGAGACGGGCAGCGGCGGTACGCAGGGGGTGCAGAGCCCCGCGCTGCTGGCGGGCGGTGCCGCCGCGGTGCTCGGCGCGGGCGCCCTGGGCTTCGCCCTCCGCCGTGACCGCGCCCGGAACGCCACCGGCCGGAGCTGACCGCTCGTGACCAGCGATCGCGCCGCGCCCGGCGGTGAGCCGAGCGCTCCCCGGCGACTGCGCCGGGGACTGCTCACCGGGCTCGCCTGCGCCCTCGTCGCCGGTGGCGGCGTCGCGCTGGGGACCGGCCTCACGGACCAGGAGCCCGGCCCCCCGGGCATCTCGCCGAGTGCCGAAAGCTCCCCGGGCCCCCGCCCCGTGACGGGTAAGGCCCGTGGGACCCCGCGGTCTACCCGAGGGCCGGTCATGCCCGCGGCACGCCCCACCCGGCTGACGATCCCCGCCCTCGATGTCTCGACCCCGCTCGAACGACTCGGCCTCGACACGCACCAAGTCCTCGAACCACCGCACGACCCGGACCAGGCCGGCTGGTACGAACGAGGCGCCGAACCGGGCACGCGCGGCCCCGCGGTGATCGCCGGACACGTCACCTGGAACGGCGCGAAGGCCGTCTTCTTCGACCTCGCCCGCCTCCGCCCCGGGCAGCGCATCGAGGTACGCCGTGCGGACGGCACCACCGCCGTCTTCCACGTCACGCGCGTCAGCCAGTACCCCAAGGACCGCTTCCCGGGCATCGAGGTCTACGGCAACACCGCCCGCGCCGAACTCCGCCTCATCACCTGCGGCGGCAAGTACAGCGGCAGTGCCCACCATTACAGCGACAACATCGTGGTCTACGCGACCCTGGCCACGCGAAGCTGACTCCGCCCCATGGTCCGCAACCACCCATGACGCTCCGCCCCACATACAAAACCGCCCCCGGCCTGGTCTCCCAGGTCAGGGGCGGTTTTTGCTGGCGGTAGCGGTGGGATTTGAACCCACGGTGACGGGTTACGCCACACTCGCTTTCGAGGTCTGCTCGCGGGGCGCGGCGGTTTGTTCAGGGGAGTTCGCGGGCGTTCATCTCGCGGTTCCTCCAGCGCGCCAGTACCGGGCTGAACGAGGCTGAACGAGCCTGACTGAGACGGAAACCGAGACGGACCGCTCCCGGTCCGGCCTACTGCGGGGCCCGCCCTACCGCCAGGAGGTGAGAGCTGGCGGCGAGCAGTTCGGGGTAGGGCTCCGCCATTCTGGCCGCTTCCAGAGCGGAGGCGATCAGGTCGTCAGTCGGGCCGCTGCCCGGCTGCTGCTCGGCGGCCTTCACGAGCGCCCAGGCGGGCCCCTCGATCCCGAAGACCTGTACGTCGGTGAGACCGGCGCCGCTCAGCTCCGCCGCCAGCCCCTCGGCCCTGTGGAAGTAGGCCAGGGTGAATCCCCTGGCTCCGTCGTGCACTGCCGTCGCCAGAATCTTCGAGACGGAGGCCCGCATCCGGTCTGTGTGCAGGTGCGCGTACGTGACGTGCTCGAAGAGGGAAGCGTAGCGGTTGATAGCAGCCGCCGCGATCAGGCCCCCGGGCTTCACGACGCGGCAGGCTTCCGCGAGCGCCTTGCGCCGGTCCTCTTCGGCCGGCAGGTGGTAGAGGGGCCCAAGGAGCTGCACGGCGTCGAAGGTGTCATCCGGCTCCGGCAGAGACCTCGCGTCACCCACGACGGCATGACACACGGCGGATGCTTGCTCCACGTGACGGGGCACGGGGTCCACCACCGTGACTTCGTAGCCGTCCTTGATCAGCCACTCCGCGTGGATGCCGGTTGCCCCGCCGACGTCCAGGACTCGGGCGGGCGCATCGGGGAGAAACCGGCGCAGAAGCTCCTGCGTGCGTACCAGCTCCATCCGCCCGTCCGCTGTGTCGCGCAGGCGCGCGTCCTCGTTCACCGTCTCGCCGTAGAACCGCATCACGGAGGGAGCCAATTCGAGATTCGACATGAGCGCAGTATCGTTGCGTACCGGTGGACCAGTCCAGCGCGCGAGGTAGGGAAACCCATGGCTGTCCTGAAATACGAAGAGATCGCGGAGTCGCTGCGCGCACGTATTGCCGCAGGTGAGTACGGTCCGAACGACACCATTCCTTCGGGCCGGGAGCTGGCCGAGCAGTGGAATGTGTCGCGAGCCACTGCCATCAAGGCGGTGGACGTGCTGCGTAACGACGGCATCGTCGTGGCCAAGCAGGGAACGGGGTTCGTCGTCACCGAGACGCCCGTCGCGCGGCCGGCTGGCGCTCGCCGCGCCGGATCTGCGCGCATCCTCGGCGGGATGCCGTTCCTTCGGGTAGGCGAGCCGGATTGGGCGGAGCCGCCTCCGCATGTCGCTGCGGCGCTGCGTACCGCGCCGGGCGAACTCGCCCTCCGGCGGGTTCGGGTTCTCCAGTTGCCGGACGGCAGTCCGAACAGCTGCGTCGAAGCGTGGTTCCCCCGTTCGATCGGTGAGGCGGCGCCGCGTCTGTCCGACACCGCTCCCATTGCCGAGGGGACGACGCGCTACGTACGTCGGCAGACCGGACGATTCCCGGTGGAGGGGGTGGATGTCACCACGGTCCGTCAGGCGACCGAAGTGGAAGGCGAGCGGTTGAACGTGCCGGAGGGGAGCGCGGTCGCTGTCCTGCTCCATACCGCGTACGACCAAGAGGGCCACCCCCTGGTGTGCGAGGAGGGGGTCACTCCCGCCGCCCTCTTCGAGCAGGTGGACACCTACGCCATGTAGGCGTCCACCCCCTCAGGCAAACTGGACCGGCTGACCGGTCCAGCTTTTTTGACGCCTTTTTAGGTCGTCTGAGCTGCAAAAACGTCACCTGTTCGTCGCCAAGTCCATCTTTGACGCTTGACTGGACCGGTCCACCGGTCCAGTCTGGTTCTCGTGAACGCCGCTCCTGAACGTCGGGAGGGCTTCGGTTCGGGATAGCTCGTGCTGTTGGGGCCCTGAGCTGCTCGTTCTTTGAGAACTGAACAGTTGAAGCAGCGGTTGAAGCCGGGAGTTCCGCATGGGCCCGGCTGAGCCCCAGGTAGGTCCCTGGCTAGCTCGCACTGCCCGATAAGGGCCTGTAGGCCGCTGCACGCGCCGCCGCACCCCGCTCACGGCGGGAGTCAGTGTCTAGGCGCGCATCTAAGCCCCGATGGTCGTAGGCCGGGTTCGACTCCCGGCCGGGGCACTGCCTGCCGCTCCTCGCGGCGGGCCACCTTCCCAACGGCGTGAGCCCCCGGTGCTCGAACACCGGGGGCTCTGTTCGGGCCGTTGCCCATCTGCAAGGGAGATCACGACCCATGGATCACATCGTTACTGTTCAGGACGCCGTTACGGCGTTCGCTGACTGGCTGGAGCCGACCGCCGACGAGTTGGACGCCGTCGAGGCGGAGATGCCCGCGATCCTCGCGGACGTCGACCTGCTCGACGCGCACATCCTCGTCCTGGACCGGACGCCGAGCGAGCTGGACGCGGCGCGGCTGCGGCGGGCCCAGCGCAGGGTGCTGCGCGAGCGGGCCGCCCTGGCGAACGTCGCCTTCGGGCGGCAGGCGGGCGGTGCGGCGTGAGCGGCATTCGCCTCAAGGACTTGAACGCGCCGCTGACCGCGCTGGAGCTGTTGTCCCTCGAACACCCGGGCCTCCCCGCGCCCACCGTGGGCATGAGCACCGTTTACCCGGGCCGGTTGCAGCTCGCCTTCCACGACGACCCCGCCGACTTCGAGGCGTGGCGTGAGGCCCTGGACGCGGATCCGGCCACGGTCGGGATGTGGCTGTGGAGCGACGGCACGGGCGGGGCGCTCACGCTGTTCACGACGTACGCCGGAGCGACCGTCGAGCTGATCGGGTACCTCACCCTCCCGGCCCGGCAGGAACCCGCTGAGGAGGCGGCGTGATGGACAGTGTTCACGCCTCCGCGCGGGGTGTTCACGTGCGTTCGGCCGAGCGTGCGTTGTCGGTCGGGACGTGGTTGATCGTGTCCGGCGCGATGCTCTACTCGGTTCTCACGGTCACGCCGTTGATGGCGGACCACACGGCCCCGTCGTGGCGGTGGACGGCGCCGATCCTGCCCCTCGTGGTGGACGCCGCTGTCGTCATCGTCGTCCGTCTCGATTCCGTCCTGGCCCGCTTGGGCGGGCAGGGTGGGCGGTGGCCGGTGGTGCTGCGGTGGATGACCGGCGCGATGACCCTGGCGCTGAACACGGCGGCTTCCGCGTTGGCGAAAGACCTGGTGGGGGTGGCCGTGCACGCGGTCGCGCCGCTGCTGCTTATCGTCACCGCTGAGACCGGCCTTGCCTACCGGCGGGCCATCACCCGCGCCCTGGACGACCTGAACCAGCGCCAGACGGCGGAGCGCGAGCAGGCCGCACAGCGCGCCCGTGAGGACGCGGAGCGGCGTGCCCGTGAGCGTGAGGCGCGGGAGGAGCGCGAGGAGCGCCGCCGCCGCGAGGAGCGCGAGCACGCGGCTCAGCTCGCCCGTGAACAGCGCGAGCACGAAGCCGCCCTTGCTCGTGAACAGGCGGAGCGCGAGGAGCGCCGCGCGGCCGAGGAAGCCCGCCGCGAGAGGGAGCGGGCGGCGGGTGAGCGGGCCGAGCGTGAACGCCGTGAACGCGAGCGTGAACACCAGGAGCGCGCCCGTGAGCAGGCCGCCCGTGGGGCCCGCGAGAAGGCCGAGCGCGAGCGCCGCGAGAAGGCGCTTCGTGAACAGCAGGAGCAGCGCCGTGAACACGAGCGGCGCGAACGTGAACGCGCCGCCCTCCTCGACGCCGCCCCTGTCACCGAGAAGCTCGGCGAGGACGAGGCCCGCCGCGTGGTGTCCGCCGCGTTCGACGTCGGGCTGTCCGTACGCGAAGCTGCGAGCGCCTGCGGCTGGTCGGTGGGTTGGGTCTCCAGCCGCTACGCCGAGCATCGCGACAACAAGGCGGTGGCCGCGTGAGCGCTCTCGACCTCCTCGCCCTCGTACCGCTCGCTGGGTGGGCCGCCCACGTCGCCCTCCTGCGCCGGGGTCTCACCCGTGCTCGCCGTGACCCGCTCACCGGGTTGTGGACGCGCGACGCCTTCACCCGCCGCGCCCGGCGCCTGTTCCGCGACAAGCGGGCCGTCGTCGTCCTCGCGGACGTCGACCACTTCAAGCAGATCAACGACCGCCACGGTCACGCCGCCGGCGACGCCCTGCTTGCCTCCGTCGCGCGCCGTCTCGCCCACGCCGCTGGCACGGACGGGGTGTGCGGGCGCTTGGGCGGGGACGAGTTCGCCGCCGTCCTGCTCGACAAGGACGGCACTGCGGCTGACCTCCTCGCTCTGCTGCACGGTGTCCTCGCCCGGCCTGCCGAGGGCCAGCCGGCCGAGGTCGCCACGACGGTTTCGCTGGGCTGGGTCCGGGCCGCCGATCACGCGGGCGCCGATCTGTCCTCGCTGCTGGAACGCGCGGACGAAGCGATGTACGAGGCCAAGCGCGCCGCGCACGGTCCCGTACGCGCTCCGCTCGGGCGCCGCCTGTGGCACGGGCTCACCGCCCGCCGGGGCGGACACCGTACGGGGGCGGCGGCATGAGCGCCCTGCCTGTCTACCCCTGGCGTTGCGCCCCCGAGGGGCTCGCCACTCGCCGTCAGCTTCGTGCGCTGGGGCTGCGGCCTGGCGGGCAGGACGTCGCCGCGCAGGTGGAGCGGCCCCGTCGTCGGCGGGGGCCGCTGGTTGCGTACCTGTACCGCGTCGACCTGGCGAAGCCCGTACGCCCCATGACCCCGGCCCGTACGTCGGCGTTGGCGCGGGCGAACCGCGCGCGCCGTACCTGCCCGGTCTGCGGGCGGACCTTCCCGTACGTCCTGCCGGTGTCGCTGGGCTGCTGCCCGCAGTGCGCCGAGGTCCCCGCCGCGCTCGCGGCCTGAGCTGAACAGCGCCCCTCTCCGAACGTCCCTTCCAGCACTGGGAGTTGTGCTGTGAACAGCCGTACCCGTGCCCGTCTCTTGAAGACCGGCGCCCACACCGTCCAGATTCCCCGCACCCGGGGCCGCCGGGGCATGTCCCCGTACGTCGTCGTCGTGCCCGAGCGCCCCTCCCTCACCCACGAGGCCACCGCGATGCTGCTGCGCTGGCTGTGGCGCTCGCGTGCGGGGCTCGTCCCGACCGGGGTCGCCCTCGGCGCGCTCCTCCTCGGCGTCCTGCTCCACCTGCTCGCCCCCTGGGCCGTCTGGCTCCTCGCGCCGCTCGCCGCCGCCCCGCTCGCCTGGCTCACGCTCGCGCACCGGTCCCACCCCGCGCATGGCCCCGCTCTCGCCTGGCGCGCCGGTCTGACCGCGGTTGCCCTCTCCGTCCTCGCGCAGCTCGCCGCCACGGTCGCCTACGGGCCGCTCACCGGCGGGCTGGGCGTGTGGTGGCTGCTCAACCTCCTCGTCGCGCAGACGGTCTGGCCCGTCCTGCGCCGCACCCGCTGACCCGACCCGCCCACGTAAGGGAGTTCTTTTCATGGCTGAGCACCGCTCCGCGCCCCGCCCGTCCGCCGGTCGTTCCGGTGGGGACGACGGGGGCAAGTCCAACAAGTTCGCGAACGCCGGGGCCGCCGCCGGCGGCTTCATCGGCGCGTTCGGCAGCTCGGTGACCCCGCCGATCAGCGTCACCGTGAACAGCACGAAGAACGTCGGCAACCGAGGCGGCGGGGGCAACCGCCACTCGCACGCCGAGAGCCTGCTGCCCGCCCCGGAGTTCACCTCTCCGGCGCAGGTGCGGAACTACTGCAACACGCTGCGGGCCGCCGCCGTGACCCTCTCGATCGAGGTCGCGATGGGCGCCGAGATCCTCAAGGGCGTCCTCGCCGCCGTCCCCGACCCGGACGGGCGGGCGTTCGGCTCCCGTATCCGGGCGGCGAAGGTCGCGCGGAAGATGCAGCGCAGCGCGGACGCCCTGCGCGATGCGGCGAAGAACGCCGCGGCCACGTACTCGGTGTTCCAGCAGGAGTACCAGGAGGAGATCAACCGGGTCCGTCACCGCGCCCGCAAGCCGCAGCAGCCCGTCATCAACTGGGCCCAGCAGTAGGGAGGCCGGGATCATGACGCGCACCAACCGCAACCACTCCCTGCACCCCGCCTTCGCCTACGCCGACGACACGTTCGGCGGCCCGTCCGGCGGCGGTGTCGGCGGATACCTCCTGCACCGGGTCAAGCCGCACCTGCCGCCGTGGCTCGGCGTCGCCGGGACCGGCCTCGTCGGAGCCTTGGGGAACTGGCGGTGGGGCGAGAGCGCCGCCGCCGGCGTCGGCCTCACCCTCGGCTCCGTCGCCCTGACCGGCGCCACCTGGTTCATCGGCAAGTCCACGAGCCCGCAGCGCCGCCTCCACTCCGCCATCACCGTCGCCGCCGCCTCGGCGTGGGTGACGGGGGCGTGCCTGGCCGGACCCACCGCCGGACCGCTGGACGACCTGTTCCTCATGGGCGGCCCGGTCGTCGCCCTGTCGTGGAACGTCCGCATGATCCTGCGCCGCAACGACGACCCCACCGGCGAGAGCGGCGACAAGGGCCTCCTCGCGAAGGTCGGCCTCGCCCGCGCCCAGGTCGGCGCCGCGCGGGTGGAGCCGAACCGGGTCACGGCGCCGATCGCGCTGGAGGCGGGGGAGCAGACGCACGACGACGTCACCCGCAGCCTCAACCGGCTCGCCTCCGCCCTCGACCTGCCCCGCACCGCCATCCGCTACCGGCCCGACCCGAACAGCGAGCGGCGCGGCGAACTCGTCATCGTCCCCGAGGACATGCTCGCCGACACCGTCGAGTGGGACGGCCCCTCGAACCTGGGCGGGTCGATCGCTGACCCGCTGGTCATCGGGCGTTACGACGACGGGGCGCCGTTGGAGATCTGGCTGCCCGGTGACCCGGAGGCGAAGCGCAACAGCACCCACGTGCTGATCAGCGGGGGTACGGGGTCCGGCAAGGGCGACGCCGCCCTGAACCTCCAGACGGAGATCCTCTCCCGCCGGGACGTCGTCGTCTGGCTCTCCGACCCGAAGTTCTTCCAGGACTTCCGGCCCCTCGTCCCGGGCATCGACTGGGCCGTCGAAGGCGGCGCCCCCACCGAACTCATGGTGGAGGCCGTGCAGGCGGCGATCCCGGCCCGTACGCGGTGGCTGGGCGCGCACCAGTACCGGCAGTGGACGCGAGAAGCCGCGCAGCAGCAGACCAGTCCGGCGCACTCGTGCCGCCCCGGCACGGCGTGCGGGTGTGAGGGGATGCCGTTCCTGGTGGCGTGGATGGAGGAGGCGGCGAACACCCTGCGCGCCCTCGGTGACGACGCCTTCACCGGCATCGCCCAGGAAGCCCGCTCCGCCGGGATCTCCCTCGTCGTCTCGCTCCAGCGGCCGTCGTACGACCAGATGTCGACGAGCACGCGGGCGTCCCTGCCGTCCGTGATCGCGCTGGGCTGCGACCCCCGTGACGAGGGGTTCAGCCTCCCCGAGTCGGTCATCGACGCGGGCGCGCACCCGGGGGCGTGGGGCAACCGGCGGCCCGGCTACTGCTATGTCGTCTCCCCGGGCATCGACGAGGAGCGCTACCCCTCCCCGGGCCGCACCCGCTACTTCCCGCACACGGCGGTGGAGCTGATGGAACAGCTCGCCGCGTGGGCCCTCACCAACGGCGCCACCCCCGACCCGGTCACGGCCGGTGCGGCGGCGGGGGTCGCGGGCGTCGCGTACACCGACCGAACCCGGGCGTCCGGGCAGCAGCCGCAGGAGACGGGGCGGCACCTGCGCGCCGTCCCCGAGGAGGGGGACGAGGACATGGAGCAGTACGGGGGCAAGCTCACCGACCCCGAAGACGACGCCATCGACCCCGAAGTGGACCTCCCCGCCGCCGAGGACGGCGACGACGCCCCCCTCTTCGGCACGGAGACCGGCCGCAAGCCGGGCCCTGAGGAGGCGCGCCGGCTGTTCGCGCAAGCGCTGGAGGAGTTCGAGAACGAGGGCCGGATGATCGTGGGCCCGGTCGACTTCACGGGCTGGTGCGATCGCCACAACCTTCACCGCTCCTGGGTCTCCAAGCGGCTCAAGGAGGCCGCCCTCGACGGGCGGTTGGAGGCGACGAACACCACCGGCCGGTGGCGCATCGTCCCCGCTCTCGCCGCCGCCTGAGACGCGTCACATGTGACGGGCGCGTCACACCCAAACCCCTAGGCAGGCGCACGTGTGACGCGCCTTCACACCGCCCCGGCACATCCCCGCACACCGGCACATCACACCGGCCGCACCGCCCTCGCCCCCGCCCGTCACAGGGGGCGGTGCGGCCTCGAAGGGACTTCGATGACCCCCGACCGCTCCACTCCGGAACTCCATCACCCCGTACCCCTCAACCCCCTCCCGGCGCCCTTCCCGGTCGTCCCGGCGGGTGGGGTGCCGGAGGTGACGACGATCGTCCTGCCGGACGGCCGCACCCTCACGGGCTACACCGTCCCCGCCGCCCAGCCCACCCCGCTCACGGTGAAGCCGCCCGTCTCGCGGGCGGCGGTGAACATCGCGCTGGGCGGCGTCGGGTTCGCCGCCGTCTGCGGCGGGCTGTTCCTCCTCACCGCGTTCATCGCGGCGCTCACGGCGTTCATCACCCAGCTCGTGATCCTCGCGGCCGTCATCTTCGGCGGGTGGATCGCGGTGCAGGTCTTCGGGCACCGCGACCGCGCGAGCGGGACGACGGTGAACATCCGCAAGGCGACCTTCAAGCGCAACCACTTCCGCAGCTGAATCACCGAGGGCGGCCCCCATTCCGCCAAGAACCGGGCCGCCCTCACCAGCTCTTCAACTGGAGGTATCCAGCATGCCCGACCTGATCCCCTTCCCGCGAGAGCGCGGGCGGCGTCCGCGTCTGCTCGATCTGTTCTGCTGCGCCGGCGGGGCCGCCACCGGCTACGCCCGCGCCGGTTTCGACGTGACCGGCGTGGACATCGCTCACCGCTCCAACTACCCGTACACCTGGTACCGGGCCGACGCGCTCGCCTTCCTCACCGGCCTGCTCGACAGCGGGGAGATCGCCGGGTTCGATGCGGTGCACGCCTCCCCGCCGTGCCAGGCCGGTTGCGCGCTCACCGTGGGCACCAACGCCTCTCGGGGGTGGGGGCGTTCGCACGTCCAGCTCATTCCCGAACTGCGGGTCCTGCTGGACCGTACGGGGTTGCCGTGGGTGCTGGAGCAGCCCACCGGCAAGGCCCCCGTCCGCGCCGATGTGCGGCTGTGCGGGGAGATGTTCGGCCTCGGCGTGATCTGGCACCGCGTCTTCGAGCTGTGCGGGTGGAGCGCTCCGCAGCCCGCGCACGTGCCGCATCGGGGGCCGGTGCGGGGGTGGCGGCACGGCGTCTACCGCGACGGGCCCTACGTCGCCGCGTACGGCAACGGCGGGGGCAAGGCCACTGTCCCCGAGATGCAGCACGCCATGGGCATCACCTGGACCGACGAACGCGAGGAGCTGACCGAAGCCATCCCCCCGGCGTACACCGAGTGGCTCGGCGCTCAGCTCCTGGCCATCCTCACCGGGGCGGAGGTGGCCGCGTGACTGCCTCTCTCCTCGCCGCCGCCCTCGCCTGTGCCGAGCGAGGGTGGCCCGTCTTCCCGCTGCGCCCCTGGAGCAAGCGCCCCGCCCTCCACGGCGAGACCCGCTGCCCCCGCACCGGCCCGTGCGAGCCCGGCCACCTTGGTTGGGAGCAGCGTGCCACGACCGACCCGGACCGTATCCGCCGCGCGTGGGCGAGCGGGGACTACAACATCGGCCTGGCCACCGGCCCCGCCAACCTCCTCGTCATCGACCTCGACATACCCAAGCCGGGCACCGAAGGCCCTGACGGCGCCACCCACCTGCGGGCGCTCGCCGAGCGGCACGGGCAGCCGGTACCGAGCACGAAGACGGTGCGCACACCCTCCGAGGGCATGCACCTGTACTTCCCCGCCCCGCTCGCCGCCCGACTCCACAACACTGCCGGGACCCTCGCCCCGCTCGTGGACACCCGCGCGTGGGGCGGCTACGTCGTCGCCCCCGGCAGTATCCTCCCCACCGGCCGGTACGAGAGCATCGCCCCGTTCGCTCTGCGCCCCCTGCCGCCATGGCTGCGGGGCCTGCTGACGCCCCCGCACCCGTGCGAGCAGGCACGCGCCGCCACCGTCGGGCGCTCGGGTTACGGGAGCGCCTACGCCCGCGCGGCGCTCGACGGCGAGACCACCAACGTGCGCACCGCCCGTGAGGGAACCCGCAACGCCACCCTGCTGCGCGCCGCCCGAGCGCTCGGCCGTCTCGTCGCCGCCGGCGACCTCGCCCGCCCGGTGGTCGAGACCGCTCTTCAAGGGGCGGGGGAGGCAGCCGGATTGGGCGCCGTCGAGTGCGCGGCCACCATCCGCAGCGCCCTGAACTGGTCTCTCGCCCACAACTCGGCAGGGAGGCAGGCCGCATGACCGCGCCCCGTCCCTCCCCCTTGAACAGCACGACCTGCGCCACCACGACCGGCGAGGACGCGACCGTTGCCGTCCCGGAAAGGGCCGTGGGCGGACCGGAGAGCGCCGCCCGTAAGGGCGTCGTAGTAGCTCTTCGCCCGAAGCCGCGCCCGACCGGACAGCGGTACCCGGTCGGCGGGCTCCACGTCATCGCGCCGCCGCGCCGCACGCCCCGGGCCCGCTCGTGGTGCGTGTGTGGCAGGGACCGCACCGCGACCGGCGCCACAGCCGTGCTCGCCCTCGTCACCGAGCACCGCACCACTTGCCCTCGCCTGCACCCCACCGAAGGGAGGGCCGCCGCGTGAGCACCGAACCCATCGATGGGACCGAACTGCTCCACGAGGTCGAGCAGTTCCACCGCCGCTTCAACGTCTTCCCTCAGGAAGCCGCCTACGTCGCCGTCGCCCTGTGGGACGCCCACGCCCACCTCCTCGACTGCTTCGACTCCACCCCCCGCCTCGCCTTCCTCTCCCCCGAACCGGGGTCGGGGAAGACGCGGGCGCTGGAGATCGTGGAAACCCTCGTCCCGCAGCCCATGACGGCGGTCAACGCGTCCGCCGCCGCCCTCTTCCGCAGCGTCTCCAGCGGCGAGGGCAAGCCCACCATCCTCTTCGACGAGATCGACACCGTCTTCGGCCCCAAGGCCGGGGACAACGAGGAGCTGCGCGGCTTCCTCAACGCCGGGCACCGCCGCACGGGCGTCACCTACCGGTGCGTCGGGGACGGCGGACAGCAAAGCGTCGTCGCCTTCCCCTCGTACTGCGCCGTCGCCGTCGCCGGGCTCGGCTCGCTCCCCGACACGATCCTCAGCCGCTCCGTCATCATCCGGATGCGCCGCCGCGCCCGCAACGAGAAGGTCGAGTCCTTCCGCGCCCGCGTCCACGAGGCCGAGGGGCACAAGCTCCGCGACCGCCTCGCCACGTGGGCCGAGCACGCGCGCGGCACCGTCATGGGCGCCTGGCCCGAGATGCCCGAGGACGTCACTGACCGGCCCGCCGACGTGTGGGAACCCCTCCTCGCCGTCGCGGACGCCGCCGGCGGGGACTGGCCCGAACGCGCTCGCGCCGCGTGCGTCACCCTCGTGACCGCCTCCCGCGCCAACGACAAAGGCAGCCTCGGCGTCCGCCTCCTGACCGACCTGCGCGACCACGTCATGACCGGCATCGACCGCCTGCCCACCGTCGCCATCCTCGACCGCCTCAACAGCATGGACGACGCCCCCTGGGCCGACCTCAACGGAAAGCCCCTCGACAACCGGCGCCTGTCCAAGATGCTCGCGGAGTACATGAGCGCCGACAACGAGCCCGTCACCTCCCGCAACATCAAGACCGGCGCGAGCGTCCTCAAGGGCTACTACGCGGCCGACCTCCACGACGCCTGGCAGCGCTACTGCCCCCCTCCCCCCGAAAGTCCGCTACCTCCGCTACCCGACCCCGGAAACACGCCCTGACCTGTACCGACCCGGTAGCGGCAAGCCACCGCGCTTGCCGCTACCCATCCGCTACCGCTACCCCATCCGCTACCCCCGACAGGGCCCCTGACCTGCGCGGTAGCGGCGGTAGCGGAAGTAGCGGACTTCCAGGGACACCCCGAGGGCTCACCCACGCGAAGGGACACCCGTGACCGCCGAACCGACGCCCCCGCCCGCCGACACCACCCTCGTCCTCCTCACCGTCGAAGAGGCCGCCCGCCGCCTCCGCATCGGCCGGACCACCTGCTTCGCCCTCATCCGTACCGGCGAGCTGGAATCCATCACCATCAACCACCTCCGCCGCGTCCCCGCCGACGCGCCCGCCGCGTACGTCGCCCGCCAGCGCGCCGCCTGAACTTGTAGCAAGGCAGGCCACTCAGCCGTACGGCTGAGTGGCCTGCCTTGCGCTGCACAGAACCGGAGACACTGTGACCGAAGAGAAGAAGCGCACCCGCCAGCCCAACGGCCGCTCGTCCATCTACCAGGGTGCGGACGGGAGATGGCATGGGCGGGTGACGGTAGGCGTCCGCGACGACGGATGGCCGGACCGGCGGCACGTGGAGCGCAAGACCCGCTCCGAGGTGACCGCCGCCGTGCGCGAGCTGGAGAAGCAGCGCGACGCGAACACCCTCCGCAAGCCCGGTCGCCCGTGGACCGTCGCCATGTGGCTCACGCACTGGATCGAGAGCATCGCCCCGCTCGCGGTGAACGAGAACACGATTGTCGGGTACGGGGTTGCCGTACGGAAGCACCTGATCCCCGCCCTCGGGGCGCACCGTCTCGACAAGCTGGGCCCTGAGCACATCGAGCGCTTCTACGGGAAGATGCGGGCAAGCGGGCGCAAGCCCGCGACGATTCACCAGATCCACCGCACCTTCCGGGCTGCCCTGAACGAGGCGGTCCGTCGCGGCCACCTCGGGCAGAATCCCGTGAAGCTGGCCAAGGCGCCCCGGCTCCGGGAGAAGGAAGTCGAGCCGTTCACCGTCGACGAGGTGCAGCGGTTGCTCGCCGCGGCCGATCGGCGCCGGAACTCCGCTCGCTGGGCCGTTGCGCTCTCCCTCGGGCTCCGGCAGGGGGAGGCGCTGGGGCTCAAGTGGACGGACGTCGACCTGAACCGCGGCGTTCTTATGGTCCGTCGGAGTCGACGACGCCCGCAGTACGCCCACGGGTGCGGCGACGGTGCCCCTTGCGGGCGCAAGGCCGGGTACTGCCCCCAGCGGCAGCGTACGAACCCGGAGGTGGCTGATACGAAGTCGCGCGCCGGCCGACGTGCGGTCGGGCTTCCTCCACAGCTTGTGGACTTGCTCCGCGAGCACCGCAAGAGACAGGACGCCGAGCGGGAGGCCGCGGGCGGCAAGTGGGCGGATGAGGACTGGCTCTTCGCCACCGAAACGGGGCGCGGCACGTCGCCCCGCACGGACTACGACGATTGGAAGGAGCTACTCCATGCGGCGAAGGTCCGAGACGCTCGCCTCCACGACGCCCGGCACACCGCGGCTACGGTCCTGCTGATCCTCGGAGTTGCCGAGCGCGCCGTGATGGGCCTCATGGGCTGGTCCTCAACCGCCATGGCCGCGCGGTATCAGCATATGGTCGACACGGTCCGGAACGACATCGCCCGACAGGTCGACGGACTCATCTGGAAGCCCAGTGGTCCGAGGGGCGAACGTCCGGACGATGACGATGGATCCGCCGGCGCAATGGTGCCAGTCGGGTAGTACGAGCTGGGCCGCGGTTCCTGACGGGATCGCGGCCCAAGCCGCCAAACTCCGTGCAGGCCCGCGCTCCGGGCTTGCATCCTGCTGCCATGGATGAAGGAACCGTGGCGTTAGTGACAGCAGGTGTCGGCCTACTCGGGGCAATTGCGGGCGCCGCTGTGGGAGGTCTGGCCGCGGTCCGTGGAGCGCGGATTGGCGCTGAGACCACGGCCCGGGCGACGGTCGAACAGGCGCGAACGCAGGAGCGTGCTCAGCATGACCACTGGTTGAGAGACGAGAGGAAGCGCGCGGCGGTCCTCGTGCTTGAGGCGTACGACAGGTTCATCATGGCCGCATCTAACGTCACACGGATGTTCGATCTTGAGGTCGAGGCATCAGCCGACATCTGGAGTGCCTACAACAGCAGCGTGAACGAGATCCGGGCGACTTACTTCCCAGTCCGTCTGCTGGGGCCACCACAGGTGCATCAGGCGGCACGTGAACTCTGGCAGTTGATCGAGGACTACAACGACGAGATACACGAGTGGGCCGACGGCATCATGACAGCGACTGAGGAGACCCGAGCTGGATGGCGGGCTCGTGAGGAGCGCAGGAGACCTGCACTAGCAAGCGCGCATAGCACCCTGATTGATGCCGTGAGCGCGTCATTGCAGGGCAGCGGCAGAGCTGTCTTGGGACCCAACTGAGACGGGAACTGAGACGGAGCAGCACGAAGGGCCCGGTCTACTGCGGACCGGGCCCTTCGTCTACCTGCGGTAGCGGTGGGATTTGAACCCACGGTGACGGGTTACGCCACACTCGCTTTCGAGGCGAGCTCCTTCGGCCGCTCGGACACGCTACCGAGACAGACTCTAGCCCATGAGGGGCCGTGGTTCGAAATCGGTTGGGGACCGGCCGGGGGACGGCTCAGCGGGTGGCGGTGAAGAAGGCGTCCAGGAGGGCTGTGGAGTCGGGGGCGAGGACTCCCTCGATCACCTCGGCGCGGTGGTTGAGGCGGCGGTCGCGGAGCAGATCCCACTGCGAGCCCGCCGCGCCCGCCTTCGGGTCGCGCGCCCCGTAGACGACCCGCTCGACGCGCGACTGCGCGAGCGCGCCCGCGCACATCGGGCAGGGCTCCAGCGTCACGACGAGCGTGCAGCCGGTCAGGCGCCATTCGCCCCGTACGGCGGCGGCGCGGCGCAGCGCGAGGACCTCGGCGTGCGCCGTGGGGTCGTGCGTCGCCTCGCGTTCGTTGCGGGCCCGCGCAAGCTCCGTACCGGACGCGTCGAGCACGAGCGCGCCCACCGGGATCTCCCCGGCGCGGGCCGCCTCGGCGGCCTCGGCGAGGGCCGCGCGCATCGCGGACCGCCAGGGGTCTCGTACGGGATCGGGGTGCACGGCACGTACCTCGGGCTGCATGGCACGTACCGTAGCGCCGCCGTACGAGGGGGCCCGTACGGCGGCGCGGTGGTGATGCGGTGATGCGGTGATGCGGTGATGCGCGGTGGTGTGGTGGCCGTGCGGTGGTGCGGTGGTGTGGTGGCCGTGCGGTGGTGCGGTGGTGGCGTGGGGCCGGGGTCAGCGCACCGCGTCCGCCAGTTCGCCGATGCCGAGGGCTTCGCCGATCGCGGAGAGCGGGTCGGATTCGTCGACCGTCAGCAGGTCGGCGGGGGCCATGCCCAGGTCGGCGAGGATCTCCGCGTCGCCCACCGGGCCCGGGGGTACGGAGTCGGCGGACGTGGAGGCGTACTCCTCGCGGTCCGCGTCCTCCTCTTGGTCGGGGTCGCCCTCCTCGGTGCCGTCGAGGTCCAGGGCGTCCAGGTCGGTCGAGGGGTCGGCGTCGGTCGGTTCGCGGCCGAGCAGTTCATCGGTGAGGAGGATCTCCCCGTACGAACTGCGGGCAGCCGCCTGCGCGGCGGAGACATAGACGCGGGGATCGTCCTCCCCGTCGACCCGGACGAGGCCGAACCAGGCCCCCTCCTCCTGCTCCACGTAGACGAGCACGGTGTCGTCCTCGGCACCGGTCCTCTCCGCGTACTCCCTGGCCAGATCGGTCAGGTCGGACAGGGTCTCCACATCGTCCAGCTCCGTGTCGCTCGCTTCCCACCCGTCTTCGGTGCGCGCGAGCAGTGCGGTGAAGTACACCGTGACTCTCCCACTGGTTCTGAGGGTGCCGGTCGCCCGGCTGAGGCCGGGGGCGGAGGGCGGTGCGAAGTCCCCGTCCCCTTCATCGGAATCGTGGCAGAAGCGCGGTCGCCGGGTGAAGCGTTCCCGCCGCTGTGTCCGCACCCCGCCTCGACTCCGCCACCGAGTCTGCGCCGCCCGCCCACCCGAGGAACAGGGGCCGCGCCGAAACGGGGTCGGCATTGGGGTGGTCCGGGGGACGCGGATGGGGGAAAGGGGCGGTGGGGGAGGGGGCAGCGGGAGAGGGGCGGTGGGGGAGGGAAGCGGGGGAGGGAGGAGTGGTGCGGGCGGGACGGGGGCAGGTGCCGGCCGCGTCCTCGCGGGGGTGGGTGCGGGTGCTGGGCCTGGTGCTGGGGCGGGTGGGGGTGCTGGGGCTGGTGCTGGTGTGGGCGGGGGTGTCGGTGACTGTGGGGGGACCGGGCCGTGGTCGTCCCGTCACCACCGGAAGCTCCGCATCCGCAGTTGCTGGCGCCGCATTCGCGCTGCACGGGCCCGGCGCGGTTGGACCCGTTCGCGCAGCTCGCGGGCCTCCTTCAGATCGCGCAGGAACTCCGCCCGGCGGCGGCGCCGTTCCAGGTCGGGGGGAGGTACGGGGGCCGGCGGGGGTGTGGGGTCCGGCGGGGGCCGGTGGTACGGCGGGGGTACGGGCGTGTCTTCTGCGCGCGGCTCGGGGAGTCCCGTTCCGCCGTCGGGGGTGCCGTTGGGGGTGCCCCGCCCGCGACGCGGCTCCTCTCCGTCACGTACCGTCGCCTCCGTCATGCCGTCCGTCACCGTCCTCCGCCCCGGTGGGCAGCCCGCGCCCATGTGTCCCTTCGGTTCCCCGGGCTGGGGGCTTTGATGCCGGTCGGGGGGCACGGGGGCGTCCGGTTACTGTGGTGAGATGCGGATTCACGTCGTCGACCACCCCCTGGTGGCGCACAAGCTCACCACGCTGCGCGACAAGCGCACCGACTCGGCCACCTTCCGGCGCCTCGCCGACGAGCTGGTCACCCTGCTCGCCTACGAGGCCACGCGGGACGTGCGCACGGACCAGGTCGACCTGGACACCCCCGTGGCCAGGACCACCGGCGTGAAGCTCTCGTACCCGCGCCCGATGGTCGTCCCGATCCTGCGCGCCGGGCTCGGCATGCTCGACGGCATGGTCCGGCTGCTGCCCACCGCCGAGGTCGGCTTCCTCGGCATGGTCCGCAACGAGGAGACCCTCCAGGCCTCGACGTACGCGACCCGCATGCCCGAGGACCTCTCGGGCCGCCAGGTCTACGTACTCGACCCGATGCTCGCCACCGGCGGCACCCTGGTCGCCGCGATCAAGGAGCTCATCGCGCGCGGCGCCGACGACGTGACGGCCGTCGTCCTCCTCGCCGCGCCCGAGGGCGTCGAGATCATGGAACGCGAACTCGCCGGCACCCCGGTCACCGTCGTCACCGCCTCGGTCGACCAGCACCTCAACGAGAACGGCTACATCGTCCCCGGCCTCGGCGACGCGGGGGACCGCATGTACGGGGCGGCTGAGTAGAGGAGTGACAAGCACCCCTCTACCAGAGGAGTGACAAGCACCCCTCTACCAGAGGGGTGACTAGCAGCCCCTCCGGCGGCTGAACCGCAGGGCCCGGGGCGGAGCCCGGTGCGGCGAGCCCGGCGAGGGGCGACCAACAATCCGGCCGCCCCGCGCTAGCGCCCCGGCCCCGTCGGCCCGAGGGGCCGCCCCGCCGGGGCCAGGGGCCGCCTCGGCCCCGAGGGTCCCGTCGGCCCGCCCCGCCAAACCCCGCCCCTCAACACGTGGGCTTCGCCGCGGCAGTCGGCCCCCGCTGCAAAGCGGCAAGCGACTTCTCGGCCACCCGCGGAGTGGTGAGCTTCGTGAAGCCGTCCCCGATCACGAGATCCAGTGTCGCCCCCTTCCGCCCGTCGGTCCGCGTCCCGGCCCCGGCGAACTGCGTTCCGAGGACCTTCAGCGAACTGTCCGTCGCGCTCTTCGGCCCGATCAGCAGCCCCGCCGTCTTCACCTTCTTGTCGTACGCCGCCGGCGCGTTGCCGACCTCGCCGATCGTGAAGCCCCGCTTCTTCAGCTCGTCCGCCGTCTCCTTGGCGAGCCCCGACCGGGTCGTCGCGTTGAGGACGTTGACCTTGACCGATTTCGGCGCGGGCAGCTTCGTCACTCGCGCGGGCTCGGCCGAGGGGCGGGCACAGTGCTTCGGTCCGGCCGCAGCCGTCGCCTTGCCGCCGCCGGAGAACACGTCGAAGAGCTGGAGCGAACCCCAGCCGAGCAGACCGAGGACGGCGGCCGAGGCGACGATCACCGCCACGAGCCTGCCGCGTTTGCGGGGGCGACGCATATGGGGGTACTTGTCCCCCGTGATGCGGTACTTGCCGCCCATGCCGGGAGGTGTGAGCATGCTCATACACGCAGCGTAGTGCTGCCTGCGGGCCATGCCTACTTAATGATCATCCACTTGGGTGCAGATCACGCGGAGCGACCCGAACGGCCGAGCGGAAACCGCGGTGGTGGGCGGTGCGGGGTGTGGGGCGCGGGGTGCAGGGTTCGGGTGCTGGACGCGGGCGTGGGGCCAGGTCTCGGTGCGGGGTGGGTGCCGGTTGTCAGGGTGGGTGTCGGGGGTGTCAGGGTTGTGCTGGGTGCTGGGTGCTGGGTGCTGGGTGCTGGGTGCTGGGTGCGGAGGACCTGTCCGGGGCGGTGTCGGGTGTCAAGCGGGGGCGCGGACTGGGTGCTGACCGCATGGCGTCGGTTGCCCGGTGCTGACACCGCCTGGCGTCGGCTGCTGGGTGCTGAGCATGCGGCGCCAACTGGATGTTGCTGTGCCGCGGGCCGTCGCCCGGGGGGCGTGCCGCCTGCTGAAGCTCGGCGGGATACCTACCTGGCTGAGGGGTGGCGCGCCGTCTGACGGTATTCGGTATGGCTCCGTCGGGAAGCCGCGTGCGCCGTCTGCCGGCGAGAGGGTCGTGTGCCGCCCCGCCGTCCGCCCGGCGCTCAGGCCTGCCGCCTGCCGGAAGTGCAGTGCGGCAGCCGCCCGTGCCCCGCGTGGCCCCTGGCGGCAGTCCGCGTGCGGTCAGCAGGCTGCGCGCGGACTACCTGCCGGGAAGCCGCGGTTGCCACCTGCCCCTCAGCGTGCCGCCCGCCGGGAAGTCCCGTGTGCCGTCCATCGAGGAGTCGCTCGTGCCGCCCGCCGGGAAGTCCCCTGTGCCGCCCGCCGGGAAGTCCCGTGTGCCGCCCGCCGGTAAGCCTCGCGTGCGGCCCACCGGGAAATTTTCCGTGCTGCCGAAAGCCCCGCCAGAGCATCCGGCCCGGCGTGCCCTCTGACCCCTCAGTCCATCTCCAGCACGCGCGCGTGCAGCACCTGTCGCTGCTGGAGCGCCGCCCGGACCGCGCGGTGAAGGCCGTCCTCCAGGTAGAGGTCGCCCCGCCACTTCACGACGTGCGCGAAGAGGTCGCCGTAGAAGGTGGAGTCCTCGGCGAGAAGGGTCTCCAGGTCCAGCTGCCCCTTGGTGGTGACGAGCTGGTCGAGGCGGACCGGACGCGGTGCGACGTCCGCCCACTGCCGGGTGCTTTCCCGGCCGTGATCGGGGTACGGCCGGCCGTTTCCGATGCGCTTGAAGATCACACGGAAAGCCTACCGGGCCGCGTCCCCGAGGCGCAGCCGAGCGGGCGGTTTACGGCCCGCCGCGACCGATTCCCCTACGTTTCGTGCACGTATCCCGTACGGACCGAGTTGTCACCCCGCGTGTTCACGCCCCCTTCACAGGCTTTCCGTCAGAAAACCGCGCAGGTCACGCGGTTCACGCCCGAGCAACTCGCCGAGCGCGGGCCCCGTCTCGGCGAACTCCCTCGCGCGGCTCGCCCGGAAGAGGCCGAGCAACAGGTCCGCCTGTGGCTCCGGCACCCCGTGCCCGACGAGCTGGTCCCGCCACTGGTCGTCGGGCACGACGATTCGCTCGACCGGGCGCCCGGTGACCTCCCCCGCGATCCGTGCCACGTCGGCGAGGTCGAGGGCCTCGGGCCCGGTGAGAGCCGGGGTCGGGCCGTCGAACGGCGCCTCGCCGCGCTCCCCGGCGGCCAGGATCACGGCCGCCGCCTCGGCGAGATCGGCGTGCGTGGTCCAGGAGACCGGGCCGTCCTCGGGCGCGTAGAGCTTCCCGCTGTTCAGCGCGTCGCCGAGGAGCTGGAGCGTGGTGGAGGCGTAGAAGCCGTTACGCAGCGAGGTGTACGCGATGCCGCTCGCGGCGAGCAGTTCCTCGGTCGCGGCGTGGTCGGGCATGGGCGGGAAGGGAGAGGTGGGAGAGGCGCCCTGGTGGCTCGTGTAAAGCACGCGCTCCACGCCGGCCGCGCGCGCCGCTTCGAGCGCCGCCGCGTGCCGCGCGACGGCCTCGGGACCCGTGGCGTCCACCGATACGAGCAGGAGCTGACTCGCGCCTTCGAAGGAATGCGCGAGGCTCTCGGCTTCGGTGAAGTCCCCGCGCCGCACCCGTACGCCCTGCGCCGCGAGGTCCGCGACCTTCTCGGGGCTGCGCACGCTGACCCCGACGCGCTCGGCGGGAACGCGGCGCAGCAGCTGTTCGACGAGCGGGCGGCCGAGCTGCCCCGTGGCTCCGGTCACGATGATCATGGGTGTCCTCCTGAAGTCGATATCGTCGCTAACGCATTCACTGTAACACCGATACTTCCCGCGTTACCAATTTGGCGATAACGGTGATACTGTGTGAGGGCGGGCATGAGGACGCACCGCGTGCGTACGGACGAAGGAGGGACCGGTGGCGGCTGTGGAGGGACTGCGGGAGCGGATCGTGGCGGCTGCCACGGAGCTCCTGGAGGAGAGCGGCAGGGAAGCGATGACGACACGGGCCGTCGCGGCGCGCGCGGGCGTCCAGGCTCCGGCGATCTACCGGCTCTTCGGTGACAAGGACGGTCTGCTGCGTGCCGTCGCGGACGAAGGGCTCGGCGCGTACCTGAGCGAGAAAGAGGCGCAGGGGCATGTGGAAGACCCGGTCGACGACCTGCGGGCCGGGTGGGACCTGCACGTCGACTTCGGCCTCGCGCACCCTGCGCTCTACTCCCTCATGTACGCGGACCCGGGCACCACGCCACCCGGGTCGCCCGCCCTCACGGCCGCCGAGGAACACCTCACGCGCCGCATACGCAGGCTCGCCGCGGCGGGGCGGCTGCGCGTCGGCGAGCGCCTCGCCACCGATCTCGTTCACGCCTCCGGTCGTGGCACGGTCCTCACGGTGCTCGCGGAGGGCCGCCGCGACGAGGAGTTGCTGACCGCTTCGCGCGAGGCACTCGTCGCCGCGGTGACCACCGAGGCCCCCGCCTTCGCGAGCCCAGCGGGCCCGGCCGGGGCGGCGCGCGCGCTCCGAGCCGGGCTCGACGGGATCACAGGGCTGTCGACGGCGGAGCGTCAGCTCATGGGGGAGTGGCTGGAGCGGATCTCCGACTGAGCGGCCGGACGGGGCGAAGGGGGCGGGGCCGGGGCGGAGGCTGGCTCCTTCCTTACGGGCTCGGGTCCCGGCTCGGGCTCGGATGCGGGCTCGGGCTCGGAGGCGGGGTCCGGCTTGGGTGCGGGGTCCGGCTTGGGTTCGGCCTTGGACGCGGGGGCGGGCTCAGGGGCCTGGGCCCGGGCGCGGTCGTCGTCGCGGTGATCAGTACGGCGGCGCGCCTCGGCGCGGAGCAGGGCGTAGAGGGCCGCGTCACGGTCGAAGGGCATGGGGGTGCTCCCTGGTGGTGCTGGTGAGTCGTACGGGGCGTGCTGAGTGGGTGGAGCGGGAGTCTCAGCAGCGCAGGACGACGTGTGGGGGAGCGGGGTGATTGGCGGGGGCGGGAGGGGCCTGCGCGAGGACGGGCTTCTCCGGTACGGGGGCGGGACAGCGTCCGGCGCGGGACTTGGGCGTGCGGGGCCGAGCGGCGGCGGCGCCCTCGGCGGCGGTCTCCTCGACGGGCGCGCCCGCCTCGACCTCGGCGAGGGAGCCCCCTGCGCTTCCGGCGGAGCCTGCGCTTCCGGCGGAGCCTGCGTTTCCGGCGGAGCCCGCACTCCCGGCGGAGCCCGCACTCCCGGCGGGGCCTGCGCTTCCGGCGGGGCCCGCACTTCCGGCGGAGCCTGCGCTTCCTGCGGAGCCCACACTTCCGGTGGGTCCCGCGCCCTCGGTGGGACCCGCGCTCCCGGTGGGTCCCGTGCTCCCGGTGGGACCGGCGCTTCCCGTGGGATTCGTGCCTCCGGCGCGACTCGCGCTCCCGGCGGAGCCCAAGCCATCGGGGGTGGCCCCTGCGCCTCCGGCCGAGCCAGCATCTCCGGAGGCCGCCGGGCCCCGGGGGGAGGCGCACGCGCTCTCGGCGGGGCCCACGTTCCCGGGGGCGATCTCCACGCTCCCGGGATTGGCCCCCGCGCCTCCCGCCGGGCCGGCGAGTACGCAGCAGAGGCCGAGCAGCACGGTAGCCAGCGGCCTCAGCCACTGCCCCGACCCGCCCAAGCTCCGCATGGGGCGGTTCTTCCCATCGATTCGGCCGCCCGTGCGCGAAGACCCCGCTTAGCACCCGTACGGGGGACCCGCGCAGTCTCCCGCCCCCGTACGCCCGTACTCCCCGACCCTCTACCGCCCTTGCCCCTGCCCGCCCTTCGTCCCTTCCCCTGGCCCTCGTCGTCCCGTGCCCGCCCTCGCCCCCTGCCCCCTGACCCTGGCCCTCGCCCTCATGCCCTCGTGGCACCGTGCCCTCGTGCCCGCCCTCCCCCTCGCTCCCCCGCGCCTGCCCTCCCTCCCGCCCCCGCTCCCTGCCCCCTGGCCCTCGCCCTCATGCCGTCGAAGCCCCCTACCCTCCTGCTCTACCCCAGCCTGCGCGGGCCCTCGCCGCCTCACCCCTGCCCGCGCTGGCCCTCGCCCTCTCGCCCCCAGCCTGCGCTGGCCCTCGCCGCCTCACCCCTGCCCGCGCTGGTCCTCACCCCTGCCTGCGCGGGCCCTCGCCGCCTCGCCCCTGCCCGCGCTGATCCTCGCCCCCAGCCCGCGCTGGCCCTCGCCCCCTCACCCCCAGCCTGCGCGGGCCCTCGCCCCCTCGCCCCTGCCCGCGCTGGTCCTCGCCCCCCGCCCCCCGCGAAGTCACCCCGGCAAGTGCCCCACCTCGCCCCACTCGGCCAGGCTCAGTCGGCCTGCTTCCGTCACCCACCGCGATACCGAGGCGTTGGGGACGGGTGGGAGGTGGTCCGGGGTTGGGTAGCCGATGCCGCCGAAGTACTGGCGTACCGCGACCACGACCGCGTCGTGTGCCACGAGGAGTACGCGCCGTCCCGTCGCGGCGCGCGACAGTTCGGTGAGGAACTGGCCCACGCGGACCGTGACGTCGGTGAGTGCCTCGCCGCCCGGCGGACGGTAGTACCAGGTGCCGACGCGCTCGCGCCGTTCTGCCTCGCGCGGGTCGCGGGTGCGGAGTGCGGCGGGCGGGTGAAGGGCGAAGATGCCCTGTTCGCGGTCGCGCAGGCGGTCGTCGACGAGGGCGTCGTCGGCGGGGAGTCCGGCGGCCTCGGCCATGAGACGCCATGTCTCACGGGCCCGCAGGTACGGGGAGGAGATGACGAGCAGCCCGGGGGCACGCTCGGCGAGCCAGCCGCCGAGCGCGGTCGCCTGGGCGATGCCCCGTTCCGAGAGGGGCACGTCCCGGTCGAGTCCCGGCAGCGGCTCGGTGCGGTCCGCCGTCGCGGGATCGGCGTACACGGCGTTCGCGGTGCTCTCACCGTGGCGTACGGCCCACAGTTCGACGAGTGCGCAGGGCGGGGTCAGGGCGGGAACCGACACGAGTACCTCCCGGGCTGGGGAACGTCCTCGCTCAGCTCTACCCCTCCGCGTCCACCCGCACTACGTACTTGCCCCGAACGCCTCCCGCCTCCAGCGCCCGGTGGGCCTCCCCGGTCTCCTCCAGCGGGAAGACCTTCTCCACCTCGGGGTGGAGGGCCCCGGTGGAGACGAGCCGTGCGACCTCGTCGAACAGGGCACGTTTCGGGTTGCCGCTGAAGAAGCGGACGCGGCGGCGGCCGTGCACGGCGCTGGCGGCGACGCACCCGAGGGAGGCGAGGGGGTGGGCGAGGTCGAAGGCGATCGTCACCATGCGACCGCCGGGGGCCAGCAGGCGTCGGAACGTGCGGAGTTCGGTGCCGGCGGTGTCGAGGACGACGTCGTACAGGCCCAGCTCCGCGGGGGACACGGTGCGGTGGTCGTAGGCGTGGGTCGCGCCCAGGCCCCGGACGAAGTCCAGGTTCGCGCCGCGCGCCAGGGCCGTCACCTCGGCGCCGAGAGCGGCGCCCAGCTGGACGGCGACATTGCCCACGCCGCCCGCCGCGCCGCGCACGAGGAGCCGTTCGCCGGGCTTCAGCCGGGCCTTGTCGCGCAGCGCGGTCACGGCGGTCGTGCCGACGGGGAGCGCGGCGGCGGCCACGAGATCGAGCCCGTCGGGGACTTTGCCGAGGCGCGCGGGCGTCGTCCTGACGTACTCCGCCGCGCTGCCGAAACCGGAGGTACGGCCCAGGACGCCCCAGACGCGGTCGCCCGGGGCGAAGCCGCTCGTCCCGGGGCCGAGCGCGGCGACCTCGCCGGTGAAGTCGAGCCCGACGCGCTGCGGGAACTTCCGTCCCGTGACGAGCCGCACCCGTCCGGCACGTCCCGCCAGCTCACCCCCGTTGACGCTGAACGCCCGGACGCGCACGAGCACTTCGCCGGCCTTGGGTTCCGGACGGGGCACGTCGCCGACGTACAGCACCTCGGGGCCGCCGTAGCGGTCGTAGAGCACAGCCTTCATGATCACGCACACCTCTCCTCGTCCGCCCCCGCCCGGCCGAGCGTAGGCTGGCAAGCGGACGAAACCGTCCACTTCGAGCGGGAGTGAGAAACAGTGCCGACCGATTCCTCTCGGATGCGCTCCGAAAAGGCGTACCCGTCCCGGGCCCACGTCGCGCCCCCCGTCCCACCCGTCGACCCTGCCGCGCCCCCCGCTCGACCCGCCCCTCCCGCCGCGCCCCCTGCCCCGCCCCTGCGCGCCGACGCCCTCCGCAACCGCGCCCGTCTTCTCGCCGCCGCCCGGGAGGTCTTCGCCGAGCGCGGCCTCGACGCGCCGATGGCGACTGTCGCGCGGCGGGCAGGGGTCGGCGTGGCCACGCTCTACCGGCGGTTCCCGACGCGCGACGACCTCGTACGGGCCGCTTTCGCGGAGCAGATGGACACGTGCGCGCGAGTCCTCGACGAGGCGGTGGCAGATCCCGACCCCTGGCGCGGTTTCCAGCGCCTCGTCGAGACGGTGTGCGCGCTCCAGGCGGAGGAGCGCGGCTTCCCGGAGGCGTTCGTACGAGCCTTCCCGGACACCGCCCGGGCGCACACCGGCGCGGCTCGCGCGCGGGCCGCTCAGGACTTCGGCCGCCTCGTCGCCCGCGCGCAGGCGGCCGGAGCCCTCCGCCCCGACTTCCACCCGGCCGACTTCTCGATGCTGCTCCTCGCCCACGGCGGCCTCGTCGCCGCCGCCCCTGCCGACCGCGCGGCCTCGCGCCGCCTCGTCGCCTACCTCCTGGAGTCCTTCCGCGCGGGCCCGTCCCGGGCGGCCCTCCCCGCACCGGGCGCCCTGGACCTCATCACCTGGCCATCGTCGAACGGCGAGGTCTAGTCCGGCAGTTGGGGCTGTGAAGCGGGCGGCCCAGCCGCTGCCGAACGGCGAGGCGGCGCCCGGCGGCCGGGGCGCGTGAAGCGGGGCGCGGCGGCATGCCCCTGCCGTGCCGTCTGTGCTGCCCTGCCCTGCCCTGCCCTGCCGTCTCTGCCGTGCCGCTCCTGTCCGGCGTCGCGCCGGGAGGGGGGGCTCAGGGCTCGGGGGCCGTGAGGTAGCGCTGGAGGGTGGGGCCCAGCCAGGAGACGATCTGGTCGGGGGTGAGGGACATGCTGGCCGGGAAGCGGAGGACGTAGCGGGTCAGGGCGAGGCCCAGCATGGTCGAGGCGCACAGGGCCGCGCGTGTTTGGGCCTCGGCGGGGTCACGGCCCAGGCGGCGGGCCAGGGGCAGCAGTTGGTCGCGCAGCACGGTCTGCATGCGTTCGGCGGCGTGCGGGTCGGTGGCGCCGACGCGCATCAGTGCGGTGAGTTCGCCGTTCTCCTCCCACAGGGTGAGGAAGTGGCGCACCAGGGTGCGGCCGATCTCCTCGTGGGGTCCGAGGTCGAGGCCCAGCAGGTCCGGGTCGATCGTGACGGCCGCGGCGAAGAGGCCCGCCTTGTTGCCGTAGTAGCGCATCACCATCGAGGGGTCGATCTTCGCGTCGCGCGCGATGGCCCGGATCGTCGCCTTCTCGTAGCCGTCCTCCGCGAACCGCTCGCGGGCCGCGGCGAGGATCGCGGCGCGGGTGGCGTCGGAACGGCGCGCGGCCTGCTGGTTCTCGGTGGTGCCGGTCATGCCAACAAACATAGGCCAACGCGTGTTGACAGTCCAGGTGCACGGCTCTAGCGTGGCCAACACACGTTGGCCAACGCCTGTTGGCGCGGCTTGGTCGCCGTCATCCGACGTGGGGGACAAGGGAGTCGCAGGATGGCTGAGATACGGAGTCTGGACCCGAAGACGCCGATGTTCGCGCAGTTCGCGCAGGAGACGGGACAGGTGGTCCTCGCCAACACCTTCGTCGTTCCGCCGGAGCGCGGCGAGGCGTTCCTGGCGCTCTTCCGGAGGCAGGCGGAGTTCATGAAGGCGCAGCCGGGGTTCGTCTCGCTGCGGATGCACAAGGGGACGGCGGGCAGCCGGTTGCTCCTGAACATCGCGGTCTGGGAATCGACCGCTGCCCTGGCCGCCGCGCTCGCCGGCCCGGAGTTCCAGCGACTGGCCGCCGACTTCCCCGACGACGTCGTGTCCTACCCGCACGTCTTCGAGCGGATCGACGCGTGACACGCCCGCCGCGGCCGGTCGCCTTACCGGTCGCGGCCCCACCCCGCGCCGCGACCCGGAGGAGAACTGTCATGTCGCTCAAGCACGTCAACACCGCCCTGGCCACCGTCGGCGCCCTGTTCGTCCTCTACCTCGGGTTGTCCTTCGTCCTGACCCCCGAGACGTCCACCCCGGGCGTCGGCCTGCCGCACTGGCCCGCCGGCGACGGCGACGGCTTCCTCGTCATGAAGGGCATCCGCGAGGTGTCGATGGGCCTTGTTCTCGGCATCCTGCTGGTGACGCGACACCGCCGCGCGCTGGGCTGGGTGCTGCTGATGGAGGCTGTCGCCCCGTTCGGCGACATGATCAACGTCCTGACCCACCACGGCTCCTCCGCCGCCGCGTTCGGCATCCACGGCCTGACCGCGGCGTTGATCGCCTGCACCGGGCTCCTGATCCTCCGCGAGACGGGGAGGGCCGCCGAAACCACCGCTCCGGGGGCGCGCGGGGCCCGTACCGCCTGACGGACGGGGAGGGGAGCGGGCGGGAGGGGGGAGGGGAGGAGGGAGGAGGCGCGCGGAGGAGGGGAGGAGGCGCGCGGAGGCGCGAAGGGCGGAGAGGGGCTGCGGCTGGTTCGCGGCCCCGCGTTCGCGTTCCGCGGTTCCGTCTCCGTCTCCGTCTTCGGGGTCCGCTGTCGCGTTCTGCGTCCGCTGTCGCGCTCGCCCCGCCCTTGTCGCAGGCGGCCGGCTCCGTACGAGGACCGCGCACGCGCGGCAGGGCCGGAGCCGCGACCGCATGCCGCCCCGCCAACGCGACCGCATGCCGCCCCGCCAACGCGACCGCATGCCGCCCCGCCAACGCGACCGCATGCCGCCCCGCCAGCGCGACCGCATGCCGCCCCGCCAGCGCGACCGCATGCCGCCCCGCCAGCGCGACCGCATGCCGCCCCGCCAACGCGACCGCCTGCCGCCCCGCCAACGCGACCGCCTGCCGGACGTACGTCCCCGCGCCGCCGTGCGCACGCGTCCGCAAGCCGCGCGGACGTCGTTCTCCCGCCCGCGAACGCCCCGTGATCCGCGTCGCGGACCCCGTCCCCCGCCTCACCCCTCGCCCTTCCCCCTCATCCCGGCAACGCCATCAGCGCCACCGGTTTCGAGGTCGGGGCCCGCGAACCCCCCTCCGGTTCGACCGTCACGCCCATCGCCGTGGCCGCTCGCGGGGAGCCCTCCATGAGGACCGTGCCCGAGGAGTCGGGCAGGAGACCGGCGGGGCGCATCGTGCCGTCCACGTCGTACCAGAGCTGGTAGACCTTGCCCGCGGGGGGACTGGGCAGTCCTGCCGCGGCGAAGACCGCGCCGTCGCGGGCGCGCGAGACGACGACGGTCGCGCGGCCTCCCGCGTCGAGCGGCGCGCTCGTGACCTTCACGTCCGGGGCCGAGAGGACCGCGTCCAGGCGCGCCGCCCGGTCCTGGGCCGCGCGCGCCTGCGTACGGGCGTCGTCGGCGCGCTGCCCCTGCCACACCGCCGTCCCGCCGAGCGCCGCCGCGAGGGCGACGCAGGCGGCGAGCGCCCAGTGCACGGCGCGCGGGCGGCGGCGCGGCGGCGTGGCGCGTACGGCCCGCGGCGGCTCCTGCCGTACGTCGGCGATACGGGCCATGACCGCGTCCTTGAAGCCGGGCGGCGGGTTCACCGCGGCGGCCAGGCCCAGCTTCGTGGCCGTATCGGTGAACTCGCGCACCTCCTGCGCGCACGCGGCGCAGTGCGCCATGTGCCGCTCGAAGGCGGCCTGTTCGGCCGGTTCGAGCGCGTGCAGCGCGTACGCGCCGGTGAGGAGGTGGCTGTCGGCCGTGGTGCTCATGTGCCCACTCCCAGGCAGTCGCGAAGCCGGATGAGGCCGTCACGCAGACGGGTCTTGACGGTGCCGAGGGGCAGCGCGAGGAGTTCGGCGACCTCGCGGTAGGTGAGGCCGCGGTAGTAGGCGAGGGTCACCGACTCGCGCTGGCGCTCGGTGAGACTGCCCAGGCAGCGCCGCACCTGCTCCTGTTCGAGCCGGGTCTCGACCTGCTCGGAGACCTCGTCGTAGGCGGGGGTGTTCTGTTCGAGCAGGCCCGCGCGGCGCTCGCGCGCGGCGGAGGCCTCGACGGACCGTACGCGGTCGACGGCGCGGCGGTGCGCGAGCGTGAGGACCCAGTTCGTGACCGAGCCGAGGTCGGGGCGGTAGCGGCCCGCCGTGCGCCACACCTCGACGAGGACCTCCTGCGCGACCTCCTCGGACTGCGCGCGATCGCGCAGCACGCGCCGTACGACGCCGAGCAGCGGCCCCGCGACGGCGTCGTGCACGGCCGAGAAGGCCTCGCGGTCGCCGCGCGCGACCCTGGCCACCAGCTCTTCCAGCGGGGGCGCGGCGGCCGGGTTCCCCACGATGTAGACGGGCTCTTTCACGCGTACCTCGCTCGCTCCAACTGCCTCGGCCCCGGTGCCGGTGCGGTGTCGCCCCGGCGGCCCTTGCCCCGTATGCCCCGAACGAGGGCTGGGGCCTCGGCGTTACGGGGGTGATTCGGAGCGGGGGGCGGGGCGGATGGGTGCGGGATTCCCGGGCGGGGGCAGGGCGGGGGTGGGTCGCGCCCTCGTGCGGTGCGGGGCTGGCCTCGTGCGGACGGTCCTCGTCCGGGCGGCCCTCGTGTGGACGGCGCGCTCTCGTGCGGACGGTCCACGCCCGCGTCCGCCGTGTGCGCCAGCGGAAAGGGCGCCCGGTGCGCGTCGCCCTTCCCCCCCAGGTGGTCCGCCTGGGGGAAGGGCGCGCGCCCCGTACGCCACGGCGCGATCCACCGCCGGAAGCGTCCCTTTGGCTGTGGGAAACCCCACGAAACGGACACAAGCGGCTGGCGGACGCGCGTAGTCACATCGTCAGGGGACTCCCCTCGCGGCCCCCTGGCGTATGTTTTTTCGAGTTAACAGTGACGTAGAGTGTTTGCGCAAGTCTGATTTCGCGTTCGGGGCCACGGAATTCCGTGTTCCGGGCGGGCGGAGGGGGGAACGGGGGTGGCCGTGGAGGAGTCCGCGCCGCAGCTCAGCAGCCTGCGCGCCAAGGTCGAATACATGATCGAGAGGACGTTCCCGGGGCAGCGGGTCTCGGGGCGTTTCTTCGCCGAGCACGTCCGCCGCAAGGGCGGCGCTCTCTCGCACAGCTACTTCTCCAACATCCTCGCGGGCAAGGTCACGCACCCCTCCGAGGACATCCTCAAGGCGCTCGGGCTCGGCTTCGGGGTCGACTGGCGGTTCTTCAAGGACGAGTCGGAGGTCGTCGAGGACGTGCTCTCGGGGCTGCGCTTCCTCGCCAGGCACCGCACGGGCGAGGTGAGCGGGGTCGCCGCGCGCGGGCCCGTACGGGACGGGCTCCCGCCGGAACTGCTGGACTTCGCCCTGAGCCTGCTCGCCGAGGAGGACGGGGCGTCGCTCGGGGGCGGGCCCGGTGGGGACGGGGCGGCGCTCGGGAGCGGGTCCGCCGGGGCGTCCGCCGAGCCGGAGGGTTGAGCCGTGTCCCTGCGTGCGTTGCGCAAGGAGTGCGAGGAGCGGCTCGCGGGGCTGCCGGTGCCGAGCCCCTTCACGATCGAGGGGCTCGTCGCCGCGATGGAGGCCGCGCGGGGGCGGCGCATCGTGCTGCGCGAACTCCCCGAGCACCTGGCCCGCCCCGGCGGGGCCTGCGGCCTCCGGCTCGCCACGCCGCGCGTGAGCCTCGTCCTGTACCGGCGCCGCCCGACCCCGTACCAGACCCAGCACGTCGTGCTCCACGAGCTGTGCCACGAGTGGTTCGACCACGGCGCCTCGCCGGACGCGGACCAACTCGCCCGGCTGCTCCCGGTCTTCGACTCGGACCTGGTGCGCAGGGTGCTCGGCGAGGGCGGCTCGGTGCAGGCCCGGGCCGGCTACGGGACCCACGACGAGCGCATGGCCGAACTGGGCGCCTCGCTCATCCCCCGCATGGCCCGCGACGCGGTGAGCGACGACATGGTGGGCCGCCTCACCAGCTCCCTCTCCCGCCCGGTCGCCCACCGCCGGAGGGGGCTGTTCGGGAGGCGGGGGCGCGAGGAGGGCTGAGCCGGGGGACCGGGAGGTCTGAGCCGGGGAGCGGGGAGGGCCGGGGCATAGGCTCCCGCGCCCCCGAACCCCGTACACCTGTTCGTCGTTTCCGCCTAGGATTTCGCTCCGTGTCCCCCACCCCGCTCGACCTCGCCGGGTACGCCGTCGCGTGCCTCATGACCGCCGTCGCCCTGTGGCGGATGCCCGCCGCTCTGTGGGGGGACGAGGAGGACCGAAGACGGCGGGCGCTGTGGGGGTGCTACGCGGGGTTCGCGGCGGCCCTGTGGACGAAGACGCAGTACGTGCGCGTGCGGCTCAACGACAGCCCCGTGACCGACCTCGCCGTGCTCGTGAAGCACTACACGGCGACCATCGCGATCCTCGCCATCCTCAGCTACATCGTGGCGATCTACGGGCGGTACGAGAGCGACGTCGACGTCCCGCGCCACGTCCGCTTCGCCCGTACCGTCCAACGCGTCGCCGCCCGGGCCGCGTTGGCCACGCTCGTCCTCCTCACCGTGCTCTTCTTCACCGTCGTCGACCGCTCGCACCCCTCGGACCGCTTCGTCGCAGACCACGCGGGCGAGTGGGGCGCGACGCTCTACTACACCGTGTTCTACGTGTACTTGGGCGCCGCGTCCGCCGTGTGCGCGGTGCAGTGGTGGCTCGCCGTGCGCTCCGCCGCGCGCCGCCATCTGCGGGTCGGGCTCGGGATGATGGCCGTCGCGATGGTCATCGGCGTCGCGTACACGGTGAGCCGCGGCCTGTTCCTGTGGATCAGCGTCGCCGACCGCCCGAGCGAGAGCTTCGCGCTCTCCTTCGACAAGTGGACCGAGGCCGGGCAGGTCGTGCTGTTCACGCTCTTCGCCGTCGGCGCCTCGATCCCCGCCTTCGCCACCGGCGCCCGGCGGCTGCGCCTGTGGCGCGCGCAGGCCGCGCTGCACCCGTTGTGGCGCGACCTCATGACCGCCTTCCCCGAGCAGCCCTTCGCGCCGCCGGCCTCGCTCGCCCGCGAACTCCTGCGGTTCGGTACCCCGGCGGACGTGCGGATCGACCGGTGGGCGGCCGATATCGCGGACGCCGTCGAGCAGTTGCGGCACTGGGCGCCCGAAGGACCGGCGGCCGGGCGGGGGCCCGAGGAGTCCGCGCGCTGGATCAGGGCCGCCCTCGCCGCGCACGCCTGCGGCGCCCCGGCGGGCCCGGCCGGACCCGCCCTCGTACCCCCGCAAGCGGCCGACCAGGACGGCGAGATCGCCTGGCTGCTGCGCGTCTCGGCCGCGTACCGCGACGCCGCCCGCAAGCCCGCGACACCACGCCCCGCCCCCGTACCGACCCCGAAAGGCACCCCCTCGTGAGCACGACGACCGCCGAGGACCACCGACTGGCCCGTACCGTCACCGACGTCTTCCAGCCGCGCAACCTCCTCCTCGGCGGCATGGCCGCGGTCGGGCTCGCGGCGGCCGGGGACTGGACAGGGCTGCCGTGGGGCCTGCTCGGCGCGCTGTGCGCGGGCATCATCCCGGCCGCGTACATCGAGTGGGAGCGCGGGCGCGGCACCTGGGGCGACCGGCACGTCGTGGACCGCGGGCAGCGCGCGCCGATCTTCCTCGTCATCCTCGCCTCGATCGGCGCGGGCGCCGTGATCATGCTCCTGGGCCACGCTCCGAACGGCATCCTGCGCGCGATGCTCGCGCTGTGGCTCATGACGATCATCCTGCTCACGGTCAACACCGCCTGGAAGATCAGCGTCGACGCCTCGGTGGCCTCGGCGGTCGTCGCCCTCCTCGCCTGCGTCCACTCCCCGTGGTGGCTCGCCGCCTACGCACTGACGGCGGCCGTCTGCTGGTCCCGTGTGGCGCTGGGCTACCACACGGTGGCGCAGGTGTGCGCGGGCGCGGCGCTGGGGGCGGCGACGGCGGTGGCGTACGTGGGGGCGTGAGGGGCGCGTACGGGGCGGGACGACGTGGGGCCTGCCCGCAGCGGGCCCCCGCGGGATCAGCCGTGTTCGGGTGGGGTGGGTGGGGGTAATGCCCCAGCCTCGTCCCGGCGGAGCGGGTGCGGTATCCGGCAGGTGACTGCACCCCGCCTCGCGCCACCGCCCCGTACGTCAGGCCGCCCCGTACGTCAGGCCGCCCCGTACGACAGGCCCTGCGCCAGGCCGTCCCGACCGCGCCGGACAGCAGAAAAGGGAGCGTCGCCGCTCCCTGCCACTATCAAGCTATAGCGCAAGGGGGGTCTTGTCGCAAGGCCCCCCTGTTCGCGCAGAATCTCCCGCCCGGGGCCGGTCGCGGTCCCGGGATGTACCGACCGAGGGAGAGCACGTACATGAGCGACGTCGTCATCGCGGGTGCCGGGCCGACCGGACTGATGCTCGCGGCGGAGTTGCGGCTGCACGGTGTCGAGGTGCTCGTACTCGACCGGGACCCCGCGCCGTACGCATGGTCGCGGGCGCAGGGGCTGCACGTGCGCAGTATCGAGATCATGGAACAGCGGGGGTTGCTGGCGAAGTTCCTCGCGCGCGGGAAGGTCTTCCGCACGGGCGGGTTCTTCGCCGCGCTCGGGGACAGGTGGCCGCAGGGGCTCGACTCGGCGCACTCGTACGTGCTCGGCATCCCGCAGACGGTGACCGAGGAACTGCTCACCGCGCACGCCGAGGGACTCGGTGCGCGGATCATGCGGGGCGCCGAGGTGACCGGCTTCGCGCAGGACGCGGAGGGCGTGAGCGTACGGCTCGCGGACGGGAGTGAGCGGCGCGCGGGGTGGCTCGTGGGGTGCGACGGGGGTCGCAGCACGGTCCGTTCGCTGCTCGGCGTCGGCTTCCCCGGGGAGCCCACGCGCAACGAGACGCTGCTCGCCGAGGCGGAGGTGACCGAGCCTGCCGAGGAGGTCATGGCCGTGGTCGCGCGGGTGCGCGAGACGCAGAAGCGCTTCGGGCTCGCGCCGCTGGGGGAGGGCGGGTACTGGCGGGTCATCGTGCCGGCGCGCGGGGTGGCGGGCCCGGACGCCGGGGAGCCGACGCTCGACGAGCTGCGCTCCTGCCTGCGGGCCGTCGCGGGCACGGATTTCGGGGTACGAGCGCCGCGCCGCCTCACCCGCTTCGGCGACGCGACCCGGCTCGCCGAGCGCTACCGCGTGGGCCGCGTCCTCCTCGCGGGCGACGCCGCGCACATCCACCCGCCGACCGGCGGCCAGGGCCTCAACCTCGGCATCCAGGACGCCTTCAACCTCGGCTGGAAACTCGCGGCGGAGATCACCGGCCGGGCGCCGCGAGGGCTGCTCGACACGTACGAGAGCGAGCGACGGCCCGTCGCGGCGGAGGTGCTCGACAACACGCGGGCACAGATGGAGCTGCTGTCGACGACGCCGGGCGCGCGGGCCGTACGGCGGCTCCTCGGCGAACTCGTCACCTCGTACGACACCGTCAACCAGCACCTGATCGAGAAGCTGACGGCGATCGGGGTGAGGTACGACGTGGGCGGGGGTGAACACCCCTTGCTGGGGCGGCGGTTGCGGGACCTCGCGGGTGGTCGGGTGTACGCGGCCATGCACGAGGGGCGGGGCGTTCTCGTGGAGGGCGGCGCCGCGCGGTGCTCCCTGGACGGGTGGACGGACCGGGTCGCGCACGTGACGGGGACGGGAGGGGCTGAGGACGAGGGCCCGGCCGGAGAGGTGCTCCGGGGCGGCGGCGCGGTGCTCGCGCGGCCGGACGGGCATGTGGTGTGGGTGGGGACGGGCGAGGGGGGCGAGGACGGCTTGCGGGCCGCTCTGGAACGGTGGTTCGGAGCGGCGGGGGAGCGGTAGGGGAGCCTTTGCGCGGGGCTGGGCGCCCTCCCCGCTGGGCGCCCTCCCCGCGTGGCGCCCTCACCGCGCCCGGCGCGAAGGGTCTCGCGACGGGGGTGCCCCTTCCCGTGGCGGGCGCGGGGTGGTGGGATCGGGCACATGAACACCTCCGCTTCAGCGAGTCCCGCCCCTTCTCCCGTCTACGACCGCATCGGTGTCGGCTACCGGCAGGTGCGGCAGGCCGATCCCCGGCTCGCCGCGCTGATCCACGAAGGGCTGGGCGGAGCCCGTACCGTCGTCAACGTCGGGGCGGGGACGGGGTCCTACGAGCCGGTCGACGCCGAGGTCGTCGCGGTCGATCCCTCGCAGGTCATGCTCGACCAGCACCCCGGGGAGCGGAAGGTGCGCGCGGTGGCCGGGGAACTGCCCTTCGGGGACGGTGAGTTCGACGCGGCCATGGCGGTGCTGACGGTGCACCACTGGCCGGATCTGCGGCAGGGGCTCGCCGAGTTGCGGCGGGTGGCGCGCAGGCAGGTCGTCTTCACGTGGGACCCGGGTCACGAGCCCGAACTGTGGGTCGTCGGGGAGTACTTCCCGGAGATCCGCGCCATGGAGCGGGAGCGGTTCACGTCCGTGTCCGACGTGGCCGATGCCATGGGGGCGCACACCGTCGTGCCGTTCCCCATCCCGCACGACTTCACGGACGGCCTCCAGACCGCGTACTGGCGGCGGCCCGAGATGTTCCTCGATCCCGTGGTACGGGCGGCGAGTTCGACGTTCGCGCAGCTTCCCGACTCCATCGTCGAGCCCGCCGTCGCGCGGCTGCGGGCGGACCTGGAGTCGGGGGAGTGGCACCGTCGCCACGCCGAGCTGCTGACGCGCGAGTCCGTGGACTACGGGTACCGGCTGCTCATCGCGGGGGAGTGACACGGGGCGCCCGGGGCGCTCCGTACCGCGCCAGGTAGTGCCAGACCTTCTTGAGGTCCTGGGGGTGGGCCCGTCCGGCCCGTACCGCCTCGCCGACGATCCTCGGGTCGAGACGGCCGTCCTCGGCCACCTCCAGGGCCAGCGCCACGTACTCGGCTCCCCTGAACTCCGCGTACACGCGCAGGAGTTCCGCCTCGACCGCGAAGCCCGGATGCCACTCCACGGCGCACGGCAGCCGCCGGGCCGCCGCCTCCACGGGCGTGCCCCGGTAGGCGGCGTCCAGGACGAGGGCCTCGACGTCGGACGCGAGGCGGACGCCGCCGTGGACGTGCGTCTCGACGTACGCGTCCAGGGGGTCCCGGCCCCCGGCGCGGCACAGGCCGAGCAGTTCGCAGCGCTCCCGTACCCCGAAGTCCTCGGGCTCCGCCGCGCTGTCCGGGTAGCAGAAGGTGGCGCGGTCCAGGGCCTCGGGGCGCAGCCGGAAGTACGAGGAGCCGAAGCGCGGCGCGGCGCCGACGGGGCCGCGCGTGCCGTCGTCGAGCGCGCCGTACACGGGGCGCGCGGCCGGGGGCGCGAAGTCGTAGGCGCCGCCGAAGATGCGGCTCTCCCAGCGGTGGCGGTCGCCGCCCGGGTGCGCGGTGAGGCCGCCGTTGCTCGTGCCGGTCACGTACTGCGAGTAGTACGCGCCGTCGGCGGCGAGGCGCTCCAGTACGGGGGTGCCGTCGCGGGTGAGGCGGTCGGGGTGGAACTGCAGCGTGACGCGCACGTGGGCGGGGAGCGCGGGGCCCCGGGCGCGGGAGGCGACGTGGGCGAGCGCGGTGCGGGCGTGGCCGGCGAGCGGCGCGGCGGGCGGGGAACCGGTGCTCACCGGGGCTTCCCGGGCGTGGTCACGGCGGTCAGCGGCGCGAGGACGGTGGCGGCGAGGGCCGCGCCGGCCGCGTACCAGAACAGGTCGGGGGCGTTGAAGGTGCTGCCGAGCACGTAGCGGGCGAGGGCGTGGCGAGCGGACAGCAGGGCCACGTCCGGCCAGAGCTGGACCAGTTCGACCGCCCAGCTCAGCGCGAGGGCGACGGCTGCCGCGCGGCGGGCCGCGAGGGCGGGGGCGAGCAGGAGGCACAGGCAGGCGAGGAGGACGGTGTAGAGCGCGTCCCCCGTGTACTTCGCGAAGTCCGTGGCGGGCCACAGGGCCCGTACGCAGAGGGCGAGGCCGATCGTGACGAGTGCGGCCAGGGCCGCCAGGAGGCGCGGGCGGACCCAGGACCGCCCCCGCACGGCCGCCGCACCGTGTACGCCCGCGGCCGCCGCACCCCGTACCGCCGCTCCGCCCTGTGCCGCCCTGTCCCCCGTGTTGACCGGCACCTCCGCCACCCTCGCCAACTCCTGTCCCCGGCACTCGAATTGTCCTGACACCCTATCCGCCTCCGCCGCTCACCCGCTGTTCACCCGGGCGCCCGCTGCCGTCCTTAGCGTCCTCGGCGCGACGGTCTTCACCGGCCGGAGCCCGCACCGCCCGCGCGGGGCCCCCTCGGCCCACGCGGTCCACCACGAGCACCGGGGAGCAGACCCGTGGACAGAGTCACCCGCAAGCCGCGCCACCTCGGCACGACCCTCGCCGCCGTCGCGGCGACCGCGGTCGTCACGATGGTGGTGAGCCCCACCCTCGGCGCCTCGGCGCAGGCGCCGCAGGGCGCGAAGTCCCCACAGGCCGCCGCCGGGAAGGCGCCGAAGGCCAAGAACGTCATCTTCATCAACGGTGACGGCATGGGGCCCGCCGCGCGCGAGGCCGCCCGGCTCTACCTCGCCGGTCTCGACGGCGAGCTGACCATGGACAAGCTGCCCGTCGCCGGGCAGCTCACCACGAGCCCGCACGACCCGAAGGCCGTCATCACCGACTCGGCCGCGGCCGCCTCCGCGTGGGCGACGGGCGAGAAGACGTACAACGGCGCGATCAGCGTCGACGTGGACGGCAACAAGCTCGCCACGCTCGGCCAGCAGGCGAAGGCCGCCGGGAAGCGGACCGGCCTCGTCACGACGGCGCAGGTCACCGACGCCTCGCCGGCCGCGTTCTTCGCCAACACCGCCGACCGGGGCCAGCAGGACGAGATCGCCCGCCAGTACCTCGACGTCTCCCGGCCCGACGTGGTCCTCGGTGGCGGCGAGGACTGGTGGCTGCCGAAGGGCGAGGCGGGCGCCTTCCCCGACAAGCCCGCCGAGGACCCGAGCGAGGCGAGCAAGGGCACGAAGGGCGATCTCGTCGCCAAGGCGGAGAAGAAGGGGTACGAGTACGTCTCCTCCGCCAAGCAGCTCGGCAAGGCGAAGGCGAAGGACGGGAAGCTGCTCGGCCTCTTCGCCAACGAGGAGATGTTCCAGCAGAAGCCCGAGGGGCAGGGCGATGTGTACAAGCCGGTCGTCGATCTCGCGACGATGACGACGAAGGCGCTCGACACCCTCGACGGCAAGGGGAAGAGCAAGAACAAGAACGGCTTCTTCCTCATGGTCGAGGAGGAGGGCACCGACGAGTTCGCGCACGCCAACAACGCCGAGAAGACCCTGGAGTCGATGCGGCAGCTGGAGCGCGCCGTCGCGGTCGCGCGGAGTTACGCGGCCACGCACCCCGACACGCTCCTCGTCGTGACCGCCGACCACGAGACGGGCGGCCTCGCGGTCGAGGAGAACGACCCGGCCGACGAGACGGGCTCCGGCCAGTCCACCGAGGACGGCCCCTTCCCGATCCGCGACTCGGACAAGTCCTTCACGATCGACTGGACCACGGGCCAGCACACCTCGGTCGCGGTCCCGGTCACGGCGGAGGGCCCGTCGGCGGAGCGGTTCAACGGCAAGCACGCGAACACGTACGTGCACACGGTGCTGAGCGACATCCTGACGCGGCGCTGAGGCGGTGAGGCGTGGCGTGCGGGGGTGCGAGGTGACGGCCCCGGGGCGCCGCGCGACCCAGGACGCCGGGGGCGTCGGGGCCACCACGGCTCCGGCGCCCCCGCCGCCGTCGTCTGGTGGCGGGCGGGCGCCGGGGGGCCGGTGGCCGGGACGGCTCGTACGGGCGCCGCCTCTCGCACCGTACGAAGCCGCCGCGCACGATCGGCTCGCACCTGTACCGGACGTTCCCCAAGCCGGGGATCACGGCGCGCAACCAGCTCAGGGACCTGCTCGACGAGGCGGCGTGAGGCGAGGACACGGGGCGCGCCGCCGCCGAGGGCGCGGGAGGCGGGGACGCTGTCGGTGGGGGCCACTACGGTCGTCGTCATGACGACACCCACAGGACCTGTCGGACGGCTCATGAAGTTCACCGCGCTGCCCGGACGGGGCGCGGACCTCGCGGAGCTGCTGCTCCGTGTCGCGGAGGCGCTCGACGGCTTCCCGGGCTGCCTGCTGTACACGATCGGCCGGGACGAGCGGCGCCCGGACGAGGTGCACGTGACGGAGGTGTGGCGCACGGCGGCCGACGCCGACGCCGCGCTCGCCTCTTCCGCCGAGGCGACGGGGACGCCCTCGCCGTCCGAGGTGCTGGCACTCGTGGCGGGGCCACCGGAGCGGACGGAGCTGGCGGTGCTGGGCGGGGTGCTGCCGGGGACGGGGGCGGGGACGGAGGGCTGAGCGTCCGGCTCAGCCCTGGCGCCCCTTCGGCCAGACCCCCGGCGGCCACGGCAGGAAGCCGCTCGTCCGCGCCGCGTACCGCTCCCAGCCCTCGCGCTTCGCCATGCCCTGCTCCGTGAGCCGCTTCCCGCTGCCGAAGACGAGCAGGTACGTCATGAGCAGCGGCGAGACGAGCGTCGCGGCGGCGGGCCCCCAGGCGGCGGCCGGGGCGCCGGGGGACGGGAGGGTGAGCAGCCACAGTCCCCACCACACCGCGAAGTCACCGAAGTAGTTCGGGTGCCGGGTCCAGCGCCACAGCCCGGTGTCGATGAGCTTGCCCTGGTGCGCGGGGTCGGCCTTGAAGCGGGCCATCTGCGCGTCGCCGACCGCCTCGAAGAACAGGCCGAGCGCCCACAGCGCCACACCGAGCCACGTCACCCACCAGGTCCCGTACGGCAGGAGCACCGCGGCCTGCACGGGGACGGAGACGAGCCACACGAGGGCGGCCTGCGGGAGCGTGACGACGCGGAGCGCGTAGCGCGGGCGCGGGGTGCCCTCCGGGGCCTTGGACAGCATCCGGTCGTAGCGCGGGTCCTCGCCCTTGCCGCGGCCCCGGCGCGCGATGTGGACGCCCAGGCGCAGGCCCCACACCACGGTGAGCGCGGCGGCGAGCGTCGCCCGGACAGGATCGCCGAGCCCCCGCGAGCCGTACGTGCCCTCCGTCCCGTACGCGAAGAGCCACGCGCCCGCCGCGAGGACCGCGAAGGCGAAGCCCCAGGCGCTGTCCACGTACCGGTAGATCCCGCGCCGCCGCGAGAGCAGCCACGTGCCGCCGAGGACGAGCGCCGAGGCTCCGGCGGCGGGTGCGAGACCGAGCGCGAAGGCGCCCCACGGGAAGCTCACGACGTGCCCCGGGTGTGCGCGTCCTTCGTGAACTGGTATTGCCGCACGTCCAGGTAGCCGGACCTGAACCCCGCCTCGGAGTAGGCGAGGTAGAAGGTCCACAGGCGGCGGAAGACCGCGTCGAAGCCGAGCGCGTCGACCTCGTCGGCGCGCGCGGTGAAGCGCTCGCGCCACAGCCGCAACGTTTCCGCGTAGTGCGCGCCGAAGGAGTCGGCGCGGGTCGTGCGGAGCGCGGTGCGGCCCGCGGTGACGGCCTCGATCGACTCGGCGGAGGGGATGAGGCCGCCGGGGAAGACGTACTTGCCTATCCAGGTATGGGTGTCGCGGCTCGCGCGCATCCGGTCGTCGGGCATCGTGATCGCCTGAAGCGCGGCCCGCCCGCCGGGGCGCAGGCGCGCGTCGATCGTCTCGAAGTAGACGGGCAGGAACTCGTGCCCGACCGCCTCGATCATCTCGACGCTGACGACGGCGTCGTAACTCCCTTCCGCCTCGCGGTAGTCGCACAGTTCGACGCGCACGCGGTCGCCGAGCCCGGCCGCCGCGACGCGCTCCAGGGCGAGGGCCCGCTGCTCGGCGGAGAGGGTGAGCGAGGTGACGTCCGCGCCGCGCGCGGCGGCCCGCAGCGCCAGCTCGCCCCACCCCGTACCGATCTCCAGCAGCCTTGTGCCCGCCCGCACTCCGGCGAGATCGAGGAGCCGGTCGATCTTGTGGCGCTGGGCCCCCGCGAGGTTCTCCCAGCGGGCCGGGAGGGCGCGGAAGACGGCGGAGGAGTAGGTGAGGGTGTCGTCGAGGAAGACGCCGAAGAGGTCGTTGGAGAGGTCGTAGTGCGCGCCGATGTTGTCGCGCGCGTTCTTGGGGGTGCCCCGGTGGGCCTCGGGGCGGCGCGGGGCCCACAGGCCGCGCAGGCGCTGGAGCGGTCCGGGGATCAACTCGGCCGCGTGCGCGGCGAGTACGGTCAGCGCGGCGACCGGGTCGGGGGCGTCCCACTCGCCCGCCATGTACGACTCGCCGAAGCCGATGAGGCCGGAGTGGCCGATGCGCGCGTGGAAGGCGTCGGCGTCGCGGATGTCGATGAGCGGCCCTCCGAGGCCCAGCCTGCCGCCGTCGGGGAAACGGACGAGCAGCGGGAGCCGGTGGAGCGCGTGGCGCACGATGCGGCGCGTGATCGCGGTGCGGGCCGCCGAACTCGCGGGCACGGAGGCGATGTCCGGCCAGCGCGCGGCGTCGATCGTGAGCGGCGCGACGGCGCTCGCGCGCGCGGCGGGCGTGGCCGGGGTCCTGGTGGTGGGGGCGGTCACCGCATTCCCTCCTGGAGTGGGTGGCGCGGTCGCCGCAGGACGGGCAGACCGCGCAGGTAGAGACGGATGCCGTGGGCGCGGATCGCGGCCGACACGACGAGGGTCGCGAGCGGGTGGCGCAGCGAGGCGCGCAGCACGGTCGCGGGACGAGCGGGGACGCGGTGCCCGCGCACGGTCGCGGTGAAGGGCCGGGCGCCCTCGCGCTCCAGGTGCACGGCGAGCGAGAGACGCGCGCCGGGCTCGGGGAGCCGCATGCGGTAGGAGCCGTCGACGGGGAAGAACGGCGAGACGTAGAACTCCTTCGGGACGCTGAACTCGCCGCTCGCGCCGCTCACTTCCCCGGGTCCGAGCAGGTAGGCGTGGCGTTCCCCGTACGTGTTGTGCACCTCCGCGACGACGCACACGAGCGCGCCCTCGGGATCGTGGCACCACCACAGGCTGAGCGGATTGAACACGTACCCGAACACGCGGGCGTTCGCGAGGAGTCGCACGGGCCCGCCGCGCAGGTCGATGCCGTGCGCGGCGAGGAAGCGGTCGAGCCCGGCGCGCAGCGTGGGCGCGGTGCCGCCGAAGTGGTCGCGCGGGTCGAAGCGCGCCAAGGGGCCCAGCAGGGCGGGTAGTTGTGGCGGGCGGTCGGCGTCCACGTACCAGAGGTAGGTGCGGTGGCGCACGCGCTGGCGCACGGGCTTGCTGCGGAGGTGGAAGACCTCGCAGGGATAGAGAGCCGGGGTGGTGCTCACCAGTGGCCCCCCAGTGCCTCGGCGGCGCGCACCCCGGCGAGCGCGCCGTCCTCGTGGAAGCCCCAGCCGAAGTAGGCGCCGGCGAAGGCGGTACGGCCCTGGTTGAGCGCGGGCAGGAGCCGCTGCGCGGTCACCGACTCCGGGGTGTAGACCGGGTGTTCGTACACCATGCGGGCGAGCACCGAGCCCGGGTCCACGCGGTCCTCGCCGCCCAGCGTCACGACGTAGGCGTCCGGCGTCCTGAGCCCTTGCAGCCGGTTCATGTCGTAGGAGATCCGCACGTGGTCGGCGGGCGCCGCGCAGCCGGGCAGGAGGTAGTTCCAGGAGGCGCGGGCGCGCGGGGCCCGGGGGAGCACGGAGGTGTCGGTGTGCAGGAGCGTCGGATTGCGCGAGTAGCGGAAGGCGCCGAGCGCGGCTCGCTCGGCCTCGCTCGGGTCCGCGAGGAGGGCGAGCGCCTGATCGGGGTGGGTCGCGATGACGACGGACTCGTACGTACGGGTCGTGCCGCCGCCGTCCGTGACGTCCACGCCGTCCGCGTGCCGCCGCACCGCGCGCACGGGCGTGCCGGTACGGACGCGGTGCAGGCGCTTGGCGAGCAGTTCCACATACGTGCGCGAGCCGCCGGACACCGTGCGCCAGGACGGCGAGCCCGTCACCGAGAGCAGGCCGTGGTGGTCGAGGAAGCGGAAGAGGTAGCGGGCGGGGTAGCGCAGCGCCGTGTGCGCGTCGCAGGACCAGACGGCCGCGACGAGCGGCGTCATGAAGTGCGTGACGAAGTAGCGCGAGAAGCGGTGCGCGGTCAGGAAGCGCGAGAGTGTCTCGGGCGCCGCCTCGTCGGGCTCGGCCCTGGCGAGCGTCGCGCGCGCGGCGCGGTGGAAGCGCGGCACCTCGCGCAGGAGCCGCCGGTAGGGGGCGCTGAGCACGTTGCGCGGCGCGGCGAAGAGCCCGCCGGGACCGCGCGCGCCCGCGTACTCCAGGCCGCAGCCCTCGCAGCGCACGGACATGCTCATCTCCGACTCGCGCGTCTCGACGCCGAGTTCGTCGAAGAGCCGCAGGAGCGTCGGGTACGTGCGCCGGTTGTGGACGATGAAGCCCGAGTCGACGCGCACGGGCAGGCCCCGGCTGTCGAGCACCTCGTGCGTGTGCGCGTGCCCGCCGAGCCGCTCGTCCGCCTCGTACAGGTCCACAGGGCGTGAGCCGGTGAGGACGTGCGCGGCGGTGAGTCCCGCGACACCCGCGCCGATGACGGCCGTGTGCGGGGCCGCGCCCGGCTGTACCGGGCCGCCGTGGTCGTGGGTGCGCATCTCTGTTTCCTCCCGCCGTGCCTGTCATGGCAACTGTCGTGGGGGATACGGAGCCGTGCGGGACGAGGATGGGTGTCAGGTGCGCTCTTCTTCCTCTCCCACCCCAGAATTCCCACGAACGGGTGAACCGGCAACTCGGCACCCATCCGGAGGGGCGGGTGGCTCCGGATGCCTCACGTGACCCGAGAAACCGCACGGCGCCGAGCGCCCCGCCCCCTGGCCCGCCGGGCCGTGGGCGGGCTCGCCGGGCTGCTCGCGGGCTACGCGGCCCTCGCGGCCGGGCAGCTCGTGGCCGGTCTCGGACGGGCCGAGGCGGGTCCGGTCGCCGTCGTCGGGAGCGCGGCCGTCGATCTCGTACCGACGCCGCTGAAGACGTGGGCGATCCGCGAGTTCGGCAGCGACGACAAGCGCGTGCTCGAACTCGGTATCCTCGCGGTCCTCGCCCTTCTCGCCCTCGCACTCGGCGCGCTCGCCACCCGGTGGCGCCTGAGCGGCGCGGCCGGGGTCCTCGCGATCGGCGTCGTCGGCGCCGTCGCGGCCCTGAGCCGCCCCGACAGCGCGGGCATCACGGACACGCTGCCCTCCCTCCTGGGGGCGGCAGCGGGCGCGGTCCTGCTGTACCTGCTGGTGGGGCCGGTGTACGCCGGTGCGTACCTGCCGCCGTGGGTGTGGCCGGGATCGTTCGGGCGGTGGCGCATTCGGGGCGCCACCGCGCCCGCCGGCCCCCGGGGGACCGAGGGGAACCCTGGGGGCCGTTCGCAAGAGGAACGTACGGACGAGGGCGGTGGCACGGGGCCGGACGAGGCGTTCGAGGCCTCTGGGGCGCCCGAGGCTTCCGCGGCGCCCGAAGCGTCCGAGGGGTCCGAGGCCTCTGAGGCGCCCAAGGCTCCCGTGGCGTCCGAAGCCCCAGGGGCGCCCGAGGCTCCCGAGGCGGGCGTGGCTCCCGTGGCGCCCGAGGCCTCCGGGGCGACCGCCTCCGCGCCCGAGCCGGCCTCCGTTCCCTGGGACCGCCGTCACTTCGTCCTGCTCGCCGCCGCGACGGCCGTGGGGGCGACCGCCGCCGGGGCGGCCGGTCGGGCGCTCGCGGGCGGGGACATCGCGAGCGCGGTGGCCTCGCGGGACGCGATCAGGCTCCCGCGCCCGGATTCGCCGGCCCGCCCCGTACCGGCCGGGGCGCGGCTCCACGTCCCCGGCCTGTCGCCCTTCACGACCCCGAACAAGGACTTCTACCGCGTCGACACCGCCCTCGTGGTGCCGCACGTCGACGCGGGCTCGTGGCGGCTGCGCGTCCACGGCGAGGGTGTGCGCGAGGACATCGAGCTGAGCTTCGCCGAACTGCTCCGGCGCGAGAGCGTCGAGCGCGACATCACGCTGACGTGCGTGTCGAACGAGGTCGGCGGCCCGTACGTGGGCAACGCGCGCTGGCTCGGCGTGCCGCTCGCCGCGCTGCTCCGCGAGGCGGGCGTCCGGCCCCCCTCGCGCGGCGGGAAGGCCGATCAGCTCGTGGCCCGCTCGGTCGACGGCATGACGCTCGGGACACCCGTCGAGGACGTCATGGACGGGCGCGACGCCCTCCTCGCCTTCGGCATGAACGGCGAACCGCTCCCGTTCACACACGGCTTCCCGGTGCGGATGGTCGTGCCGGGGCTGTACGGGTACGTGTCCGCGTGCAAGTGGATCGAGAGCATCGAACTGACCACCTTCGCCGCCTACGACCCGTACTGGGTCAAGCGGGACTGGGCCCGCGAGGGGCCCATCAAGACCTCGGCCCGGATCGACACCCCGAAGCCCCTCGCGCGCCCGAAGGCGGGCACGGTGACGATCGCGGGCGTCGCGTGGGCGCAGCACCGTGGCATCGAGAAGGTCGAGGTACGGGTCGACGACGGGCGCTGGCGCCCCGCCGACCTCGCCGCCCAGGACACCCGTGACACGTGGCGGCAGTGGTCGCTCCCGTGGCGGGCGACCCCCGGCGCGCACACCCTCACCGTCCGCGCGACGGACGGCGAGGGCCACCGCCAGACGGCGAAGCGGGCCGGGACGGTGCCGGACGGGTCGAGCGGCTGGCACTCGGTGGTGGTCACCGTGGACTGACGGCCGCCACGTACGGCGGCGGAAGGCGCTGCCGTCGTACGCGGACGCGTGACGCGTACATGACACAACTTGGCCGCCCCCGCCGGGACCCGGACCTTCGCGCACGCCCCCTTTCCTACGCACTCAACCCCCTTACTCAGCTGGGAGAACACCATGAACACCGCCCTCCGCCGTACCGCCCTCGCGCTCGCCGTCGCCGTCCTCCCGGTGGCGCTCACCGCCTGCTCGGGGGACAGCGACAACAACGCCTCGGACAGCTCGTCGAAGGCGTCCTCGGCGTCCAAGGAAGCCTCGGACGAGGCGAGTTCGCCTGCGGCCGGGCAGGACCAGTCGATGGACGAGGCGGGCCCCTTCGGTCCGGGCTGTGCGGGTGTGCCGAAGAGCGGCGCCGGCTCGTTCGACGGCATGGCACAGGACCCGGTCGCGACGGCGGCCTCGAACAACCCCGCGCTCTCGACGCTCGTGACGGCCGTGAAGAAGGCCGGGCTCGTCGACACGCTCAACAACGCGAAGGACGTCACGGTGTTCGCGCCGACGAACGACGCCTTCGCGAGGATCCCGAAGGCCGACCTCGACAAGGTCCTCGCGGACAAGGCGCAGCTGACGAAGATCCTGACGTACCACGTCGTCGGCAAGAAGCTCACGCCGAAGGACCTGGAGAAGGGCACCTTCGAGACGCTGGAGAAGAGCAAGCTCATGATGTCCGGCTCGGGCACCTCGTACAAGGTCAACGACAGCGCCAAGGTCGTCTGCGGGAACGTGAAGACCGCCAACGCCAACGTGTACATCATCGACTCGGTGCTGATGCCGAAGATGTGACCGCGGTTGCGCCGGGGGGGAGTTGTGCTCTCGGTGGGGGATGGTTGACCGGTCGTGGGTGGCCGGTGGCCGGTGGCCGGTCGTCGGTCGTGGGTGGCCGGTGGCCGGTCGTCGGTCGTGGGTGGCCGGTCGTCGGTGGCCGGTGATCGGTGATCGGTGATTGGTGATCGGCGGCCGGTGACGGGGCCCGGGAGCATGTCCAACGCCCGGGCCCCTCGCTTGCCACCGTGTGGTCCCCCCGGTCCTTGGGAGGCCACCGGATCAGTCTCTCTCCGCGCGCTCTGCCTTTGAGCTACCGGGCCATGTGCCCTCTGTGGCAGAGGGGTTGGAGGCCCGGAGAGGAGTTGAACCCCCATCTCGCGGAAGTGTCCGGTGCCGGTCGGGCGGGGTGGGGCGGCCGATGCTGAGCTTGGAGCGAGAGTCTGAGCTTGAGGGCGCACCGCGTATCGGGTGTGCCCGTTCAGTTTCACGGCCTGAGCTTCAGCGTGGCGCGCACCGTGCGGTGCGCGCGCCCTCCGCGCTCGTCGGAGGGCGATCGTGGGGTGAGTGTCAGCCGTTGAGGAGGTAGCCGAGTACGGCGGCGCCCGCGTGGCGGTCCTCGACCTCGGCGGCGTTGGCCTCCTCGCGGGCGAACCGCACGGCCTGGAGCAGGCGTTCGGCGCGGTCGAGCAGTTCGTTGACGCGACGGGCGGGAAGGGCGCCGGAGAACTTCACGGTGGTCCAGTAACCGACCGGGATGTCCTCGTAGTACACCTCTACCTGCGCCGGGTGGTGCTCGGTCGCCTCGGCCTTGACGTGGTTGCGCGGGACCTTGCGGGTCCGCACGGTACGTACCGGATCGGTGCGCCACGTGTCGGTGGACGGGTCCTGCGACCAGGTCTCGGCGGCGTCGAGCACGGGCAGCCTGCGCAAGAAGCCGTCGAGCGCGGTGAGTTGCTTCTCCAGGAAGAGCAGATACGGGACCGGGACGGCGGCGAGCAGCGTCCGGCCGTCCACGACGACATCGGCCCGCGCGTCGAGATTCGCCCAGTCCTTCGTGGCGGTCACGTCGAAGAGCCTGGTCAGCGACGCGGAGGCGGCCTTGAGGAGGTCCTCGGCCTTGACCTGGACGCGGGTCGACTCGGGCGGCAACTGCTCGCCCTCCTCGTCCTTCGGCTGGTAGGTGCGGGAGAGCCCGGCCAGGAGGGCGGGCTTCTGGAGTTCCTGGTGCGCACGGCCAAGCTCCTGGGCGGACTTGGCCTTCACGCCCTTCTCCACTGCGATGATCTGATTGAGCTTGGGCACGCGCTGAAGCTAGCAGCGGGGCGTGCGGTGGGGCACGCGAATTTGGGGCGGGGGGGGGGGGGGGGGGGTTGGGGGGGGTTTGGGGGGGGGGGGGGGGGGGGGGGGGGGGGGGGTGGGCCGGGGGGGGGCCGGGGGGGGGGTGGGTCGCGCCCTCGTGCGGTGCGGGGCTGGCCTCGTGCGGACGGTCCTCGTCCGGGCGGCCCT